>JAWWPY010000603.1:0-8371 GCA_033854735.1 Streptosporangiaceae bacterium
AGGCCGCCCTGCTCGATGAGGCTTCTGGCGGTCGGTTCGATCTCGGTGGTGGGCCGAGCGCAGCCCGTGGTGGCCTATGAGGTCATCGGCCGCAACCGATGAATACGCACGCGCCGAAACGGATCCCCTGATCACTTTGCACATCACCGATCTGCAGCACCAACGATCAAGCTCAGGGGTCCTCACTATCGGTTTCAGCCAGATCACGCAGGGGGCCGGTTTACCGCGAGAAGGTGTCCAGTGGCACCGCCGAAGCGCGGACCAGGCCCAGCTCCACGCCGCGCCTTGCGCCTGGACGACCCACCCGTTGCGACACCTCTTATCGCGGGCAGCGAACGTACTCATCTGCCGAATAGAGGTTGTTGATGAGGTGGTCGCCGACGCTGTAATGATCTTGGCTAGAGTCCGCGAGCTGTTTGGCGTAGGAGCGCACGTCGGGCAGCCGACCGGCTGGCGCGCCCTTTGTCTGGCCACGTGGGGGTAACCACAGGCAGTGTTGGGGTGGCGAAAGCCGCTATTGTTGCCTGCTATCCGGGTCGGTCCGCCGTTCGCTGGTGAGGTCATCCAGGGCCTGCCTGGCACGGGCGGCTGTTTCAGGATCGCCCATCTCGACGGCGTAGGCGAAGGCTCGGTTCGCCTCGTCGAGTCTCTCTGCTCCCCACAACAATGCACCGAGCCGTAAGGAAGCCAACGGTGCGTATTCGGGATGCGTTGAGTCGATCGCCATCTGGTAGGCGGCGTGCGCCTGATCGACGGCACCCTCATCGGCGTGCAGATGGCCCAGGCACAGCGCGGCGTACGGGGTGATCTCGGGGTCTCCCTTCGCCAGGGCGCGGTGAAACGCCGCGTGCGCGCCCGGTATGTCGCCGTCTTCCCGCAGCATGACCGCGATGTTGAACGCCGCCCGTGCGGCATATTCGCTGTCGTCGGTATCGGCGGCCCGGGCCCACGCCGCCAGGGCCGCTTCCCGATCGTCGCTGAACAGCAGCAGGCCGAGGTAAAAGAGCGCGGAGGCTGCGCACGTGCTCTCCGAAGCGGCTGCCGCCTGTTCGTACGCCGCGCGGGCGCCCTGGACGTCTCCCCCGTCCGCGAGCAGCAGGCCGAGGTTTAGGGAGGCCACGCCGCCAACGTCGCCGAGCTCGACCGCGCTCCGAAAGGCGTCCGCCGCGCCCGTACTGTCCCCGTCCCGCCGCAACGCCTCGCCCAACATGATCCAGGCGGACTTCCGCCGGTCGGCGTCGGTGGCGGTCACCGCCACCTCCCAGGCACGGCGGGCCGCCGCGAGATCTCCCCGCTCCTCCGACTCCCTGCCCAGGCGGAATGCCGCCTCCGGTGCGTAGTTGGGGCGCCCGGTGTCGACCGCGGTCTGCCAGGCCGTGCGGGCTCCGTCCTGGTCACCGTGCTCGCAGAGCAGGTCGCCGAAGCTGATGCCGAACCGGGCGACCAGATCCGGCTCGCCGTTGTCGATGACGTACTGCCAGGCGGCCTGGGCCCCGGCGACGTCACCGGTCTGGCATCGGAGCATGCCAAGACTGCCGGCGGCCAGCGGCGCGGTGCGCGGCTGGCCGGCGTCGAAGCAGCGTTGCCAGAGCTCCTGGGCGCCCGCCCGATCACCCTGCTCGATGTGCAACACACCAAGTTTGTACAGGGCCAGCGACGAGAGGTGCGGGTCCGACATCTCTACGGCGTGCCAATAGGCCGACCGGGCCCTGTCGAAATCACCCTGCTGCTGCAGCACCAAGCCGAGGCTGAACGTCGCAGCCGGGTCACCGAGATTGGCCGCGTGCCGCAGCGCCGCGGCCGCCGAGTCTGGATCATTGTGCCGTAGCCACATCCGCCCGAGTTCCTGCATCGCCGCAGAGTCGCCTGCCCGGAAGGCTCCCCACAGGACTGCGGCAGCCTGCGCGAGGTCTCCGTCGTTCTCGAGCAGGTCGCTGAGACCGGACATTGCTTCCGTCGCAACGGCTTGATCAGCGGCTCGGATCGCCGCCCGGTAGGCGGTGCGACAGGCGGCGCGCGCACCGTCCAGGTCGCCAGCCTCGCGCAGCAGCGCCGCCAGCCGCATTGCGGCCATCGGTGCCACCTCAGGATCGATGCCATCGGCGACGCGGCGGAAGAAGAGCCTGGCGTCATGCACGTTGCCCTGCTCAGCGGACAGAATGCCGAGGTTGTACTCCGCCTTCGGCGCCCATACCGGGTTCCGCCTCATTGAGATGACAAACCAGGCCGCGAACGCGCCCGCCACATCTCCGCGTCGGTAGCACTCCGCACCGTCGTTCAGCAGCGCGGCATCGTCCATGGAGCCGGTGGCCGCAGGCGGTTCCTCGGCCGGTGTGGCCGCGTCCGGTGGGCGGACGGCGATGGTGGTGGCGCGGCCGGCTTGGGCCTCGCCGACCTGGTGCCGCAGATCCGCCGCCTCGTCCGGCCGGCCGAGAGCGTCGTGCAGATCCGCCATCGTCTGGATCGCAACGAGCTGCAGCGTGGCGAGCGCCGGTTGCTCAGCTGCATGCGCGCTGGACAGCTGAACGGCGGCGTGCGCCCTGGTCAGCGCGGCCGGCAACCCCCGCGCGGTAGCCAGACCGGCTCTGGCGCACTCCCACAAGGACTGCGCCTGGAACGGCTCGTACAGTGCCGGTTGCCGGTCGGACAACCGGCGGTAGATCTCGGCCGCCTCCGCCGCGAGCACCACCGCCTCCGCCGGCCGCTCGAGCGCGGTGAGACAGCCGGCCAGATTGAACAGTGCCTCTCCCAGATCCTCGGACTCCGCACCGGAGTCCGCGACGGCTAGGCCCCGAAAGATGCCGGTCGCCTCTTCCAGAGCAACCGACGCCTTGGCGTACCGGTCGTCTTGCCGCAACACCAGCCCGACGCGCAAAAGGCTGTGGCCCAGCCGCGGCAGATACGCGGCGGTATCGTGCTCGACCAGGCGAATGCCTAGGTCGATTGCGTCCTGTGCCGCCGCAAGCGCCTCGTCGAGCCGCCCGAGTTCCCATGCAGCGGCGAAGAGATCGGTGAGCGACTTCTCCAGATCGTCGAGTCGGCTGAGCCGCTGGTCGGCCGCACGCTCGCGGATCATCGGCAGCGATTCCACGAGCGCTGGCCACGCCTCTTCCCACCGCTGCAGCCGAGTCAGGAGGGAAGCGAGGCTCCTCAGCGACGAGCAATACTCATCGCGATGCCCTGCCGGATTGGACTCCCTGGCCGCACGGAACATGGCGACCGCCTCTATGGCTGGCTCCACCGCTTCAGTCAGCCGATCGAGCCAGGTGAGCATGCTACCGAGATTGGTGTAGGCGACGGCCAGCAGCGGCCGGTACGCCGCGGGATTAAGGTCGGCGAGCCGCCGGAAGATCTCGATGCCATCGCGCAGCAGAGTGAGCGTCCGATCCGCGGACTCCGTGTCGACCGCGAAGGCGGCGAGGCTGGTCAGGGTGCCTGCCAAGTCGGGCAGGTAGGCTGCCGGGTCCGCCTTGGCCAGGGCCCGGCGGATGTTGAACGCTTCCTCCGCAGCGGCCGCCGCCGACTCGTCATCGCCCAACTCGTTTAGGGTCAACGCCAGTCCCATCAACGACAACGCCAACGAGGCGCGAGGTTGTAGCTCCTCGCTGGCGAGCCGGCGCTGGATGGCAACGGCCTGCTCGAACAGTGTCCGTGCCTCCTCCAGTCGGCCCGCCGAGTGCAGAAACGTGCCGAGGTTGTGGATCGGCGTCGCGATGAGCGGCAAGGCAGCCGCCTGAAGTTCGGGATCGGCGGCCGCGATCTGCTGGGCGAATGAGTGAGCCTGGGCGGTCTCGGTGATGGCCTCGTCGAGGCGTCCGATCGACGCCAGGTCGCCCCCACGGGCGATCAAGGCGGCGACCAACCCTACCGCGACCCGCGGCTTACCTTCGCCGGTTCGGGGCAGATAGATCGCTATCGCTTCGTCCAGCGCGGTGATCGCCTCCTGGTAACGGGCCACCCGGGCGAGCCGCTTCGCGTAGCCGTAGTGCACCTGTGCCCGCTCGACCGGATCCGGCGTTACGGACAGCCAATGCTGGTAGAGCGCGCCCGACAGGGCGGCGGCACCGACGTCCAGACCGGCATCCGGGGTGTCGGGAAGCTGCTGCTCGACGGGGAGCAGGACGGCCGGATCGAGACTCTCGAGACCGGCGATCCGGGCGAGCACCGTGCCGCCCGCGGCCAGAGCCAGTTCCGGTCGCCGCCGCAGCAGCGGGCAGACCACCTCCGAAACGAGGTGCGGCCAGCGGGACGCCGCTTCCACCAGGACTGGCAGGGCGGCGGTCACCCACAGCGGGTCGCCGGTGAACAGCTGATCCGCGGCGTTGATCGTCCAGTCGTCACACAGCCAGGCGGTCTCATCGTCGTACCCGGGGCCCGGCGTGACCAGCGCGATAAAGTCCTCGCCCAGGCGGTCGGGCTGAATAGGTTCCAGCACCTCGCCGCGCTTCGCGGGTGGATAGCAAACCGTGTGGTCGTCGATAATCCGGTCGGCCTCCGCCGGCGTTCCGGCGACGCCGACGGCGGTGAGCGCGGCGCGGGCGTCGGTCCGCGGCAGCGATCCGAGCAGGGTGGCCAGGTAGGCTGTGCGCTGTATGGTCAGCGGGTCGGTGTGGTAGCCGTCTTCTGCGCGGCGATGCAACGCCCGCCAATGCGTCTGGTCGCGGCTCAACAGGTAGGCCGACACCGCATGCATGCTGCCTGGGGCAGGCACCTGTCGTCGGCGGGCGTCCACGGCGGCGAGCGCGGCCATGTGCACGGCGAGCACCGAGGAGCCCACTGGGTGCTCCGGCACCTCTAACCGATCAGGTACGGCAACATCGAGACAGTTGGCGAAGCTCGCCGCCGCCGTCTCGAACAACACACCGGCGTCGAACTGGTCGCCCAACGGCGCGAGCGGTACCGCATCGGCCGGCACGTCGTGCCTGGTGTCGAGCCGCTCGGCGAGCGAAGGCCACCAGAGCTTGGCAGAACGTGCCAACAGCAGTACGCGGACGACGACATTGGCCTCCCGGCCCACAGTGCGGAGGTCGCCCAGCAGCGCGAGCAGATGGTCGGTCGGCCACCGGTCGGCGTAGTCGGCGACGACCAGGACCCGCCGGCTCGCGGGAAGCGGACATTGGTCGGCTGGTGTGCCGGATGCCGCATTCGGCTCGGCGTCCCACACCGCCCAGCCCGCGTCCGCCGCGGCCGCCGCCAGATGCAGGGCCAGCCGGGTCTTCCCCTGGCCGCCGGGTGCGTGGACCAGCCGCACCGCCATGTCGGCTTCACCGTCGGCCCATTCGCTGAACGACCCCAGCTCCGCGGTGCGCCCGGTGAACCCCACGACCTGCCGGCGTGGCTGCAGCAGCTGGCTCGGCTGCGCCCGCGCCTGCGCGACCGACGGCCACGCTGGTGCCGACGGCCAGTCCTGGACGCGGTATGGCGGCCGGTGAGTGGTTATGGTGACGTCGCCGTGCACCTCTTGGACCAAGTTGAGTGACCCGACCACGACGACGTCGTTGACAGTCTGCGTGTTGTGGACCGAACGGTCACGGAAACTCACGGGTCGCCCCCGCGGGTCTCATGCCTGGCCACGTCCTCATCATCGGCTGGAACGGCACTCGACGCCACCCAGCACGTGGCCGCCCGGCGACGGTCATGGAGGCAGGTTCACGTCCCCGCCGACCCCGCGGACGACCCGCACGCCGTCCTTCGCCCGGACGTTGGTGACCGACTGCTCGCCGTGCACCACGGGACCGGCAGCTTCGCGACGAGGCGCCGGTGGCGTCCGGGCATCCCGGGGAAACACGTCACCGGCGACACCGTCCACCACGTCGACGCCGCGGCCGGCGTCGATGCGGTCCACCCGCTGCCGCCCAGACCGGGCTGCGGGGGTACGGCGGCCCAGGATCACTCCGTACACCGACAACCCAAGCCCGACCAGCGCGCACAACGCCCCGACCACGCTGCCGAGCTTGTCCGCGGTCTCCAGGTCGGCGACGACGAACGCCGACCCGAGCCCGAGCAGAGACACTCCGCCCGCGATCGCCGAGCCCCAGGCCAGCACCCGCATGACTCCGGTCATGGCTTCATTATTGCCGTGGTCGGGTTTCGCGGCGATTAACCGATCGCAGCGGTGTTGATGGCTGGGGCCCGCAGCCCCAACACCGCGAGCGTGGGCTGGGACGCGACCAAACGCCCTCTTCTGCCGCGATGAGGCGACATGGACTCAGGTGTCGTGGTTGCAGTGCGTAACGACTCTTGGGCGCAGCATCCGCTTCTGCTTGATGAGCGGATGTTGCGTTAGCTTCGAGTCGCTGGAAGGAACTAACTCTGCGGAACGACTGGTCACTCCACGAGATGGCATCGGGGCTCAGGATCGGGGTTGTAGAGCAAAGCGGTAATGCAGGCCTTCCCCGACCGACCTGAAAAATCGTGCGGACTTGGGATCGAGTGGATTCGGCAGCCTGTAGATACGACGGAGGTCGCTGTTCAGGGCGTGCGTGACGTACAGCAGGTAGTAGCGTTCACGCCTCTTGAGGGAGCGAGCACGTGTGATCTCAGTCGTGGTGAGTACGAACTCTCCAGGTTCTCGTGCAGACGCCTTCACCTCGAAGAACAGTCGTGTTTCGGATTGTTCCACGATGAGGTCGTAGCCAAGAGTGTCGCAGCTCCGGCGTGTGGCCGGCAGATCGGCGACCAGTCGGTCGAGCTCACCGTGGGTTCGCGCGGCACAGGTTTGGCCCGCCCGGTCACGGTACTCCTGCAGGGTCAGCCGACCTTCCCCGACAGCGGTGCCGAGCCGGTCGGCGACCTGCTGCCGATCCGCGTCGGAAGCCTTGAGATTGTCATCCTCGGTTGACTCACCATCACGGGTCTCCACAGCGGTGTGTGCGGTTCTATGATCCGATCCGTCAGGCCTTCCGGCGGATCGTCACCGCGGTCCCATACGCCGCGACCTCGCTCATGATGTCGCCGATCTCGTTGCAGTCGAAGCGCATCGCGAGGACGGCGTTTGCGCCGCGCGCCGCCGCTGCCTCCTTGAGGCGCTCGGTCGCTTGATCTCGGCTGGCGCTGAGGAGCTTGGTGTAGCCCTTCGCCTCGCCGCCGACAATGGTCCGTAACCCGGCGCCGATGTTCGAGAACGCGTTGCGTGCGCGCACGATCAGCCCATACACCTCGCCGTGCACCTGCACGACCTCGTAACCGGGGATGTCATTCATCGTGGAGATCAAGATGTCATCGGTCATCGTGGGCAATCCTCGCACATCCGGCGATCGTCAAGTTATGGTCCCCGCTGGTGGCCAACGAAAAGTCCTCCCACCCTTCGGGGTTCCTAGGTCACATTCGGAGCCTCCGATGTTCGGCGACGCTTGGCGGCAGTAGCGGCGAACCTCGCGACCACGTCAGTCTCGAACCACTCGATCTCCTCCGGACCGGCAGGGGCTCGCACCTCGCGCAGATCCCGCACGACCGCCAACCCCACCGCGACACCCCCGACTTCAGCCCGATCAACAAAACCTCGACATGATCGTCAACGGCTCAGAACGGGTCTGTTGCATTGGATGGAAGCAGACGAGATTTTCCGGTACCGCCTCGATCAGACGGCGCGGGCGAGTTCCATGAAGATCGCTGTGAGTCGATGCCGCCGTGGGTCGATATCCACGCCGAGTTCGTAGTGACCTCGTCGGAGGTTCTGGACGAAAGCGTGCCCGGCACTGATCACTCGTGCTGAACGGAGTCGTTTAAGGCCGCGCATCGACCGTAGCCGGGGCTTGAAACGTCCATGGTGGGCTTCGACGGGGGTATTCGCGTACTGCTCGGTGACGTGACACGCGGCGGGGATCAACTCCTCGATCACCCGCGGATAGGCCGGTGCCCGGTCCGTGGTTACCCCGGTCGGGCATGGGCCATGCACCAGGGCGCGGGTGAAGAACCGGCGGGTGGCCGCCAGATCCCGCTTCGGGGAGACCAGCACGTCGATGACCTGGCCGTCCTGGTCGATCGCCGATACAGATACACCCACCGCCCGGCCACCTTCACATACGTCTCACCCGCAAACCACCGATCACCGGCGGCGTGCCGGCAGGGACGTGCCGCATCGATGAGCGGCGGAGTGAACCGCTGCACCCACCGATAGACGGTCACATGATCGACCCCGATGCCCCGCTCCGCCAGCAGCTCCTCCACGTCGCGATACGAGAGCCCGTAGCGCAGATACCAACGCACCGCCACCATGATCACCTCCGGTGGGAACCGAAACCGGGCGAAACCAGACCTCGGCGCGGACACTCGGACAGGGCGAGGGCGCATCAACCCAGCCTGCCCGCTCGCGGTGATCCGCCGACGCAACAGTGCCGGTTGGCCTTGTCCTCCTCGACGCCGTACACCA
>JAWWPY010000604.1:0-3727 GCA_033854735.1 Streptosporangiaceae bacterium
CGTCCACTGCTGAGCCGGATCGTCGTTGTGCGGTCCGTAGATTTCCCAGCGGGTGCCGTTCGGTTGATGCCCGTGTGCGGCGCACCAGCGGAGAACGGCGTCATGTGCCGCCCCCAGGTCCCCGAAAGGGCCACGGTGGACGGTCATAGCCGCGGTCCCGGCGGGCAGCGCGGATGCCCCCACAGCGCGGGGAACTCGTGCCATGTCGTCGTGGCTGCTACGACGGCGGTCGGACGGGACTCGACGTCGGTGAGGCTCACCTCGTAATCCATCCGGCCATCATCGCCCCGCGGTCACCGCACCGTCACGTGCAGCCCCAGGAGACCGGCAGGCCCCGGGCGTCCGGGCTAGTGGGCCAGAGATCGTGGCGCAGGAAATATTCCTATTAAAACCATTGACTTTATAGACAATCGTTTCTACGGTAATCGCATGGGCCTCCTGCAGCCGCTCGTGACACGCCGGTACGCCGACTTCGGCATGCAGTGCAGCGCGATCTGTCACCCGGCCGGCGTCGCTCACCGCTGAGCGGCCCTCACCGGGCGGCCATGCCTCCGCGAAGCTACCAAGCTGGCCGCTTTACCTGGGTTTTCCCATGCCTGAAATCCCTGGCGCCACTCGGGTCACGCCTGCCAGCGCCGTCCCGGTCGCGCTCGCGCAGGCGCACCCGGCGGGCCAGTACGCACCTGTCCGCCTGGGCGGCCGTCTGGGCCAAGGCCAGCGGGCTGCCGTCTGCGGTCATGCGGAAGGCTGCCGCCGACTCCGCTGCGCTCGCGGTACCCATCATGCCCGCAGTGGCCGCCTTCGGGCAGCAGGTCGCCGGCGCGTTCACCGCCAGCGGCCTGATCCTGGTCCACGTGAACTTCAGCCAGTTCGCCGGCGTGTCATCCAACGCCACGGCGAGTGCCTCATGAGGAAGGACGCACCATGACCATGACATCTGCCGGCACGAGGCTCGGCATCCGCAAGCTCACTGCCCGCATCGGCGCCGAGGTCACCGGCCTGGGCCCCGAGCTCGGGCTGGACCCGGACGGAGTGGCCGCGGTCCGGGCGGCGCTGAACGAGCACAAGGCGCTCGTTTTCCGCGGTATTCGCCTGGACGATGCGGGCCAGCAGCGGTTCGCCCGCTATTTCGGCCCGCTGACCACGGCGCACCCGACGGTGCCCGCCGCCGAGGGCGCGCCCAGCGTGCTGCCGGTCGACAGCCAGGACGGCCCGGTCAATCACTGGCATACGGACGTGACCTTTGTGCTCAACCCGCCGCAGGCCAGCACGCTGCGCAGCATCGTCATCCCCCCGTACGGGGGAGAGACCCTGATCGCCAACGCAGGCGCGGCCTACCGGGATCTCCCCGGGCCGCTGCGGGATTTCGCTGACACGCTGCGGGCGGTGCACACCAACGACCATGATTACGCGGTGCCGCCGGAGAGCCTGACCGAGGCTGAACACGAGCGACACGCGATGTTCACCTCGATCAGGTACGAGACCACCCACCCGGTGGTCCGGGTGCACCCGCTGACCGGCGAGCGGGGCCTGTTCATCGGCGGGTTCGCGCAGCGCATCGTCGGCCTGTCCACTGGCGAGTCCCGGGACATCCTGCGGCTGCTGCAGTACTACGTGACCCGGCCGGAGAACATCCTGCGGGTTTCCTGGGAGCCGGGCCAGCTGGTGCTGTTCGACAACCGGATCACCCAGCACTACGCGATCGGCAACTACGATGACGCGCCCCGCCGGCTGAACCGCGTCACCGTGGCCGGCGACATCCCGGTGGGCATCGACGGCGAGCACAGCTACTCCGTCACGGGAGACGCCTCCCACTACACCCCGGTCGCCAACGGGCGGTCGGCCGCATGAAAAGCCCGCCGGGAACTTGGCCACGGTGGCACCGCGCTAGATGTCGCCGGCCGGCCGCCGCTAACCGCCTGCCGGGCCCTCGGATGCTCGCCCGGGAACCCCGGGCGATACCTCCAAGGTCCCGTATCAGCTGGTGACTGAAACGCGAAGGGCAGCTGGGTGCCAGTTACCCGCGCGGCTGTCCGGGTTTCGCACCTAGTGGCTGGCGGCGGCCGTTCAGTGGCCTGCGCTGCCACGGCCCGGGCCGGTCGCCTGCCGGTAGACGTCCAGCACAGCGCGGGCGAGATCGGTCCAGGCGTAGGCGGCCGCGGTGCGCCGCGCGGCCGCTGACAGCCGGGCGGCCGCCGCGGGGTCGGCCAGGATCCGGCTGATCGCGGCGGCCAGCGCGGCCGGGTCCCGGGGGGCGACCAGCAGCCCGTTGACGCCGTCGCGGACCAGGTCCGCGGTGCCGCCCACCCGGGTGGCGACCACCGGCAGGCCGGCCGCCATCGCCTCGATCAGCGCCGAGCTCAGATCCTCATACAAGCTGGGCAGTACCAGCAGGTCCACGTGCTGTAGTACCGCCGGGACCGCGGCGTGCGGCACGAACCCGGCGAAGTGCACCCGGCTGCCGAACCGCTGCGCACGGCGCTGCAGCGCCGCCCGGTCGGGCCCGTCGCCGACCAGCAGCAGCCGGGTCCCCGAGGGGAGGTAGGCGAACGCCTCCAGCAAGGTGCCGACATCCTTCTGCGGCGCCAGTCGCCCCAGGTAGGCGACCCGCGGCCGGGGCAGGCCCGGAAACGGGTCGGCCGCCGCCCTGGCGAACAAGGCCGGGTCGTAGCCGGGCGGGATCACGTGCACCCGGCCTGCCGGTATCCCGTCGGCGCGCAGCTGCCGCGCGGTTGACGGGGTCAGCGCGATCACCGCGTCCGCCCCGGGCAGCAGCCACCGCTCCACTGTGCCCCCGGCCGCACGCAGCAGCACCCCGCGCGGCGCGACCGGGCGCAGCCCATGCCGCACGCTCAGGTGCACGGTGGCCA
This sequence comes from Streptosporangiaceae bacterium, assembly GCA_033854735.1. GTDB lineage: Bacteria > Actinomycetota > Actinomycetes > Streptosporangiales > Streptosporangiaceae > JAWWPY01. The sequence goes on from JAWWPY010000604.1 coordinate 2,871, forward strand.
CCAGCGGGCAGCCGTGGCGGCGCGCCGCGAGCCTGGCCAGCGGCAGCACGGCCAGGTCCTCCCCGCAGTGCACGTGCACCAGGTCCACCGGGCCGCCGCCCAGCACGTGCCGCGCCGCCAGCGGCGCCCAGCCCTGCCGCAGCACCGGAACCCGCAGCCCGGTCCGGATCACCTGGCCATGCGCCCCGAACCGGACGCTGTCCGCGGGCCCGGCCAGCCGCGAGGTCACCACCAGCTGGGCCACGCCCAGCCGGTCCAGGCACCTGGTCAGCTCGGCGGCATGGTTTTGCATCCCACCGATCGGGTCGTAGGCCACCCAGGCCGGCGACAGCTCCCGCGGCTCGAACACAGAGCACAACCGCAGCACCCGCAGCATGCCTCCCATGCTGGCACACAGCACAGGCGGCGCGGTAGCGGCCAGCCAGACGAGTCTCCGGCCCCAGCCAGGCCCGATGGCGCCAGGCACCGGCTGGCGCCGGCGGAGGACCGGGGCGGGTACGCAGCTTCGTTCGGTAGAAAAGGGGCGGTCACCGGTCGGCTACGGTCAGTTTCTGGACCGGCAGGAGGGGCGCGAGACCGTTTGCCGGGATGAGGCGCGGGTCGGATACGGACATGAGCCGGGCGGCCTCGGGGATCTTCCCTGGCGGATTGATCATCGCCTGGCTCGCCATTCGCCAGCGTCAGCATCGCCAATCGCGCGCTCGTCCGGCTCACGCTGCACCCGCAGCGACTGGCTCCGCAAGCGATCGGCCCCACCGGCTGCGGACCGGGCGGTCGGCTCCAGGTCCTAGGCCAATCGGCCGGGGTGGTCACCGGACTTGCGGCCGATCCGGCTGGAGGGGTATCCGCCTAGCCTC
>JAWWPY010000605.1:0-22903 GCA_033854735.1 Streptosporangiaceae bacterium
CACTGGGCGTATGCAGGGCGACAGGCAGCTGGCGGCGCGCCGCACAGAGCACGGCCACCGCGCCGGCCTGCGCCGTGCCCATGACCGTCCGGACATTGTGCTGGCTGAAGACGCGCTCCACCGCGACTGCGTCCGGCTGGTACTCGGCCAGCCAGGAATCGATCTCGACCTCCAGCGCGAGCAGCCGGGCCGCGATGTCGTCGCCGGCCGATGTGCGGATGACGCCCGCAGCGACCAGGCCAGGGGGGCGTCCCGGGGTGCCGTCCACCACGCCCAGCCCGCACCGGGTCAGGCCGGGATCGACGCCGAGCACCCGCATTCCCGCTCCGTTCCGGCCAGTCGTCAGCATCCAGTTCAGCACTTGGTCGCCAGCGCACCGTTACCAGCGCACCGTTACCAGCACCCAGTGGCCCAGCACCCAGTGGCCAGCACTCAGCCGCCAACACTCAGCCGCCAATATTGGCGAACACCTGTTCGGTCGCGACCTTACCGGCCCGGGCCGCCCAGCGCAGCGAGGATGCCCGGCGTGTCGCAGCCCCGGACCGGGGCGATCGCCCCGGTTATCGTCGGCCGGTGGTCCGGAACCGTCCAGTGGTGCCAGACAGGCCAGTGGTCTCAGACGGGCCAGTAGTCCCAGACGGGCCAGTGGTCCCAGACGGGCCAGTGCTCCTGACCGATCGTCAGAAGTGGTCGAGCATGAACGCGGTGGCGGCGAAAGCGCCGTCGAGCGCGGCGTCGTTCCCCGGATCCCCGCCGGACACCAGACCGGCCCGGCGCAGCGTGGCCACGGGGGTGCCAGCGAACAGGGCCGCGAACCCCCGGGCCCCGGCCGCGAGCGGCGCGGCGCGGGTCGCCGTCCCGGGGCTGGGCTCTCGGGCCAGCATTCCCTTGCCCCCGCTGACCTCGAGCGTCCACGTGCCGTCGTTTCGCGGGCAGGCGGCGTCCGTCAGCCGGAGATCGGCCCGCACCTCGGCGGCGGGCGGGAAGCCGCGCCCGGCCACCGCGCCGGCCGCGTCCACCAGCCGCAGCATCCAGGTGCGGCGGCGGGCCAGGGCCACGTCAGGTTCGCGGGTCAGCCAGCCCACGGGGTCGGCCGGGCCCAGCTGGCCGCGGACCGTGCTGGCCATGGACGAATGCGAGGCGACGATGGCCCACAATGCCCGGGTCGTCGCCGCCGATCTGGCCACGGCCCGTTCCACCAGGATCTCGTCGTTGCCGTTGAGCCACCGGTAGGCGAGGAAACCATCGGGCGCCAGGTAGGCGAACCGGTTCTCGTCGCCGAGCCAGCGCCGCATCGTGGCCTCGTCGCGGGTGTTCGGGCCGCTGTCGCGCAGCGCCTGGTGCGCCGCGCCGATCGCGGCGAGCACCTGGCCGGCGTCCTCCGGCCCGCATCGGCGCAGCTTCGCCGCGGCACCTTCCGCCGCCACACCGCCCGGGCCGGCACCATCCGCCGCCATACCGCCCGGCCCGGCACCAGCCGGCTCCGGACTGCCGAGCCAGTGATCCGGTGGGACCAGCGAGCGCAGCGACCGCGCGGGGATCGCCACCGTGTCCTGGACGCCCGCGATCTCCCAGCCGAGTGACCGGTAAACGGCCATGGTCGCCGGATAGAGCACGGACACCGGGTATCCCTCCTCGGCGATCAGGCCGAGCAAGGCGGCCGTCAGCGCGCTGCCCACCCCCCGGCCCCGGTCCTCGGGCGCCACCATGACGCCGGCGGCCCCCGCCATCGGCACGCACCGCCCATGCCACCACTGGATCATGTCGTGGTAGTGGGCGGCGGCCACCATACGGGAGCCGTCAAAGGCGGCCAGGAACCTGTGGTCACGGATGACGGACAAAGTATCCGCCTGCCAGGCCTCCCGGCCAGCGCGCGAGACCGGCCCGAAGGCACGCCGACCCAGGTCAAGCAGCGCATCGAGGTCGTCGCCGACACCCAGTTCGCGGATGGTGACATCGCCGATGCCGGTGCGGGCGGGCATCAGCCGAGCTTCTCCATCACGTCGTCGGACACCGAGTAGTTCGCGTAGACGTCCTGGACGTCGTCCGAGTCCTCCAGCGCGTCGATCAGCCGGAAGACCCGCCTGGCCTGGTCCTCGTCAAGCTCGATCTCGACGGCGGGCAGGAACGCGGCCTCCGCGGACTCGTACTCGATCCCGGCCTCCTGCAGCGCGGTGCGCGCCGCCACCAGGTCACCGGGCTCGCTGATCACCTCGAACGATTCACCCAGGTCGTTGACCTCCTCGGCGCCGGTTTCCAGTACCGCGCCGAGCACGTCGTCCTCGGTCACGCCCGCTGCCTTGGGCACGATCACCACGCCCTTGCGGTGGAACATGTAGGACACCGAGCCGGGGTCCGCCATGGAGCCGCCGTTACGGGTCAGCGCGGCCCGCACGTCGGCGGCGGCCCGGTTCCGGTTGTCGGTGAGGCACTCCACGAGCACCGCCACGCCGCCGGGAGCGTATCCCTCATAGGTGACCGCCTCGTAGGCGGCCCCGCCGGCCTCGAGCCCGCCGCCGCGGCGGACGGCCCGGTCGATGTTGTCGCTGGGGACCGAGTTCCTCTTCGCCTTCTGCACCGCCTCGTAGAGCGTGGGGTTCCCGGCCAGGTCAGCGCCACCGGTCCGGGCTGCGACCTCGACGTTCTTGATCAGCTTGGCGAACAGCTTGCCGCGCCTGGCGTCGACGATCGCCTTCTTGTGTTTGGTCGTGGCCCATTTCGAGTGGCCGCTCATGAACGATCCCTCACCATGTCAACGAAGAGCTTGTGCACCCGCGGGTCACCGGTCAGCTCGGGGTGGAATGCGGTCGCGAGCGCGGGACCCTGCCGGACGGCGACGATCCTACCGGTGGCGGCCTCGGTGCCGAGGATTTCCACCCTCGGGCCGGTCTGCTCCACCCAGGGAGCCCGGATGAATATCCCGCGGAACGCTGGGCCAGGCACTGCCGCCAGCGCGATGTCGCTTTCGAACGAGTCCACCTGGCGCCCGAACGCGTTGCGCCGGACGGTCATGTCGATCCCGCCGAACGTCTCCTGCCCGTTCATCCCGTCCAGCATCCGGTCCGCCAGCATGATCATGCCCGCGCATGACCCGAACGCGGGCATCCCGGCGCTGATCCGCTTGCGCAGCGGGTCCATCAGGTCGAAGATCACGGCGAGCTTCCACATCGTCGTGGATTCGCCGCCGGGAATGACCAGTCCGTCGACCGCCTCAAGTTCATCGGGCCGCCGCACCGGCACCGCCGACGCGCCCGCGACGGCCAGCGCGGCCAGGTGCTCTGACACGTCCCCCTGCAACGCCAGCACCCCGACAACCGGGCGTGCTGGGGTGGCGGGCATAGCAATCCTCCTGGGGGACGGGTGTCCCCCGAGCGTAGCGAGGTCCGCTGACCACCCGGAACACCGGCCATCAGCGCGGATGCCGCTCGTGATCAGGCGCCTGGGGCCGCGCCCGGGGATGGCCCAGGCTCGCGGCCCATGCCGAGGTGCCGTTCGATCACGCTCAGCCTCCCGGCGACCGCCTCCAGCCGGCGGAGGATCTCCTCGGATCGCCGGTTGACAACCCCTTCGAGTGCGGCTGAGGAGAGCGTGCGCCCTTCGGCCGCCGTGATGAGGTCGTCGAGAGTCAACTCCTCCGGCCGCTCACCGGGCCGGCCAGGGGCCAGCTCCAGCACCCGGCCGCGCACCTGCTCCAGATCCACGTCGAGCCGGACGAGAATCTGGGCCGCCAGGCCGTCCGGCTCACGGAGGAGCCCGAGCAGGATGTGCTCGGTGCCCATGTAGTCATGGCCTAGCCCCTGGGCCTCGCGCAGGGCATGCTCCAGCACCTTCTTGGCGCGGGGAGTGAAGCGGATGTGCCCGGACGGTGGCTGCGTGCCCATCGGGGTGATTTCCGCCAGCCGCTGCCTCGTGGTGTCCAGCTCGATCCCGAGCGCCCCGAGAGCCTGCGCGGCTGTGCCCTCACCCTCGTGGAGCAGGCCGAGCAGCAGGTGCTCGGTGCCGATGTAATTGTGGCTGAGCATCCTGGCCTCTTCCTGGGCCAGGACCACGACCCGGCGGGCCCGGTCGGTGAACCTCTCGAACACGGATCTCACGTCCCCGTGGGCGGGCTGGCCGGGGCTGGGCCTTCTCCAGCCGGGCCTGCCTCGGCCGGGCCCTCATCCGCCGGGCCCTCATCCGCTGGGCCCTCATCCGCTGGGCCCTCATCCGCTGGGCCCTCATCCGCCGGGTCTTCGCCGGGAGGAACCGGCTGGGCGATGCCCAGATGCCCTTCGATCGCCGCCAGCCGGGTGTCGATCGCATCGAGCCTGCCCATGATCGCCTCGGCTCGCTGGGTCACGATTAATTCGAGTCGTGCGGACGGTCCGGCCAGGCGTGCTGTGGACAGCGGCTCCTGACCCTCCATCTGATGGCTGTGCAGGAGCTGTATCACCTGCTGGCGGACCAGGTTCAGGTTAGCGCCCAGGCTGACCAGCACCCGGGCCGCCACGCCTTCACCTTCACGGATCAAGCCGAGCAGGATGTGCTCGGTGCCGATGTAGTCGTGGCCGAGCTGCAGCGCCTCGCGCAGCGAGAGCTCGAGCACTTTCTTCGCCCGCGGCGTGAACGGGATATGGCCGCCCGGGGCGTCCTTTCCCCGGCCGACAATCTCCTCGACCTGCTGCCGTACGGCGGCCAGGCCGATCCCCAGCGCCTCCAGGGCCTGGGCCGCCACGCCCTCGCCTTCCTGCACCAGGCCGAGCAGGATGTGCTCGGTGCCGATGTAGTTATGGTCGAGTCTCCTGGCCTCGTCCTGGGCCAGGACCACGACCCGGCGCGCCCGGTCGGTGAACCTCTCGAACATGTCCGCGCTCCCACAGTGGATGAGGCAGGTGGCCGCCGGGCGCAGGCACCGACCTGCCCGGCGGCCGGGAAGATCACCAGCCGCGGCCTGCGTAACGCTCGCCAGGCTGCAGGGTGTCCAGGTTGATGCCCACCATTGCCTCGCCGAGCCCGCGCGAGACCTTGGCGACAACATCGGGGTCGTCGTGGAACGTAGTGGCTTTCACGATCGCTTCGGCGCGCCGGGCCGGATCGCCCGACTTGAAGATCCCCGACCCGACGAACAGGCCCTCCGCGCCGAGCTGCATCATCATCGCGGCGTCCGCGGGGGTGGCGATGCCGCCCGCCGTGAACAGCACGACCGGCAGACGGCCGGCTCGGGCGACCTCGGCCACCAGCTCGTAGGGGGCCTGGAGATCCTTGGCCGCGGCGAACAGCTCCTCGTCGCGGAGCGTGCCGAGACGCCGGATGTCCGCCGAGATCTGGCGCATATGCCTGGTCGCTTCCACGACGTTGCCGGTCCCGGCCTCGCCCTTCGACCTGATCATGGCCGCGCCCTCGGTGATCCGCCGGAGTGCCTCACCGAGGTTCGTGGCGCCGCACACGAACGGCACGGTGAAGGCCCACTTGTCCACGTGGTGTGCCTCATCCGCGGGCGTCAGCACCTCGGACTCGTCGATGTAGTCGGCGCCGATCGCCTGGAGCACCTGGGCCTCGGCGAAGTGACCGATCCGGCATTTCGCCATGACCGGGATGGACACCGCGGCGATGATCTCCTCGATCATGTCGGGGTCGCTCATCCGGGCGACCCCGCCCTCAGCGCGGATGTCCGCGGGCACCCGCTCCAGGGCCATCACCGCCACCGCGCCCGCGTCCTCGGCGATCTTGGCCTGCTCCGGCGTCACCACATCCATGATCACGCCGCCCTTGAGCATGTCGGCCATGCCCCGCTTGACGCGCGCGGTCCCGGTCTGCCCGGGGGCTCCCGTCTCGGTGCCGGGGATCCCGGCGCTGGCTGCGGCATTGCTGACTGACACGACTGACCTCACTTGATCACGATGTTCTGGCTGGTGGTCGCCATGAGCTGGTGGCCGCTCTCGATGGGCCACCTCCATGGTAGGCGCTCCGTCAGCCGGTCAAATGGGGCATATCGGTGCCCCGGCCCGGTCCGCCCGCGGCGACCAGCGAGTCGTCGATCTCGAAGAACTCCGGCAGCGCCGCGCCACCAGCCAGGCCAAGCACCCGGACCAGCCACCGCCGGCGGGCGGCGCGGGTGGCGGCGACCGCGTCGTTGTAGAACCTGCGGGCCAGGAAAACCTGATGCGCCGCGGCCTCGAGTTCCGCCAGCAGGTCATCCGCGCTGCCCTGCCCGCTCAGCGTTCTGCGGAAGTCGGGCTGGCCGACCACGGCCCGCAGGGAACGGGTCAGGTCACTTTCGGCCAGCTCGGTCGGCTCCCCGGCCGCCCGGGCGTCGTGCGCGGCCCCGGCCAGCAGCAGGCTGGTCGCCGGATCGAGCACCCCGCACGCGGCGAGTTCGAGCGCGACGGAACTCCGGCGCAGCAGCGCAGCATCGAGCGCGGCCCGCGCGGTGTCCACCCGGGCGTGCAGCCGGTCCAGCCGGCCCGCCCGCCACGAAACGTAGACGCCGACCAGCACGGCCAGCGCGATGATCAGGATGACGTCGATCAGCACGGGGCCCCTGCCTCACCCGGGTCCGCGGGGCCGTCCGGCGCCCTCACCGCGCCACCCCGACCTGGCCGGCGGCGGGCACGACCGCCTCGTAGACGTGCACGACGTCCCTGGCCACCACCGGCCAGTCGTAGATCCGCACCGCCTCGGAGGCGGCGGCCGACAGGTCGGCCCGCCGCTGCGGGTCGTCCAGCAGCCGCCCGGCCGCCCGGGCCAGGTCGCCGGGGTCGCCGGTCTCGAAAAGCTCGCCGGCCCGGCCACCGCGCAGCACCTGGCGGAACGCGTCAAGATCGCTGGCGACTATCGGCGCGCCCGAGGCCATGGCCTCGGCCAGGACGATGCCGAAGCTCTCACCCCCGGTATTCGGCGCACAGAACACGTCGACCGAGTGATAGGCGCGGGCCTTGTCGTCCTCGGTCACCTGGCCGAGCATGATCACCCGATCGCGCAGCGGTGCGGACACCTTCTCGAGGGCATCGTCGGCGTCCCCCGGGCCGGCGATGAGCAGCCGCAGCCCCGGCCGCTGCTGGCCCAGCGTCTCGAAGGCACGCAGCAGGACATCCAGCCCCTTGCGCGGCTCGTCCATCCGGCCGAGGAACCCCAGGGCACCCCCCGGGCCCGGCCAGCCCGGAAGCGGGCTCGCCTTCTCATACCGGCGCACGGTCACGCCGTTGGGGATGAGCACCGCGTCCCCGCCGGTGTGCTCGACCAGGGTGGTGCGCGCCGCCTCGGATACCGCTATCCATCCGTTGACCTTCTCCAGCGCGGTCCGCAAGGCCGGGGCGGAGGCGTGCATCACCCGCGACCGCGGCGTAGCGGTGTGCACGGTGGCCACGATCGGGCCGTCCGCGACCCAGCAGGCCAGCAGCGAGAGGCTCGGGGCGGCGGGCTCGTGCACGTGCAGCACGTCGAACGCGCCCTCCTTGACCCACCGCCGCACCCGGCTCGCCGACAGGAAGCCGAACGCGAGCCTGGCCACCGAGCCGTTGTAAGGCACCGGGACGGCCCGGCCGGCTGACACCACGTAGTCCGGCAGCGGTGTGTCGTCGTCCGCCGGGGAGATCACCGAGACCTCGTGGCCCAGCCCCATCAGCGCCTCCGCGAGGTCCCTGATGTGCTGCTGCACGCCGCCCGGCACTTCCCAGGTGTAGGGGCAGACCAGGCCAACTCTCACGGCTGCGCCTCATCACTGCGGCCCGCCGCATCGGCTGCGGCCAGCCGCGCGGAATCCAGATCCGCAACGAACACCCGCTGCAGCATGTGCCAGTCCGCCGGATGGGCCGAGATGGCCGCCTCGAAAACCCGCGCGACATCCTGGGTCATGGCGGCCACCTTCTCCCGGCGGTCCGTCCCGTCCGGCACCGGGATCTCCTCATGGATGTTGATGGCCCAGTACTCCCCCTCGTACCACAGTGTGGCGGGTATCAGGGCCGCGCCGGTCTGCACGGCCAGCGCCGCGGCCCCGGCCATCATCCGTGCCTTCTCACCGAAGAACTCCACCTCGATGCCGCCGCCGGTGACGTCCCGGTCGACGACCAGGCAGACCAGCCCGCCGGCCCGCAGCCGCTGGGCCAGGACGCCGAACCTGCTGTTGCCGCCGGAGGCCGGGAGCACTTCGAACCCGAGGCCTTCGCGGAACTCCACGAAGCGCCGGTACACCGACTCGGGCTTGAGACGCTCGGCCACCGTGGTGAACTTCGGCACCCCGCGGGCGATGATCCACGCCCCGGCCTCCTCGTAGTTCCCCATGTGCGGCAGCGCGACAACCACCCCGCGGCCCGCCGCCAGGTTATCGAAGAGCACCTTCTCGTGGCCGACGCTGAGCGTGTTACCGACCATCTTCTCGGCGGAGATCACCGGGAGCCGGAACACCTCCAGCCAGTACCGTGCGTAGGAGCGCATGGCCGCCCTGGACAGCGCGCGGAGTTCCGCGCCCGTCGGCGCCGGGCCGATCACCCGGCGCAGGTTGCCCTCCAGCGTCTGCACCCGGGGGCCCTGGCGGCGCCACGCGATGTCACCGGCGCTCTGGGACACCCAGCGCGCCCACGACTCGGGCAGCCGGCAGACCAGCGACCAGCCCAGCCCGTAGGCCGCGTCGGCCAGCCGGTCCTTCAGCGCGGACATCCCGTGCCCTCCCCCGTGCCTGGATCAGCCGTGCCTGGATCACCCGTGCCTGGATCACCCGTGCTTTGATCAGCCGTGCCTTGATCACCCGTGCTTTGATCACCCGTGCCTTCATCAGCCTGCGTCCCGGCGCCCGGGCCGACCGCCCGGCGGACCACCAGCACCCGCTGCCCGAAGGTGACCGTGCTCAGCCCGGCCAGCGCCCACAATCCCACGGGGAGCACGTACGGCACGCCGAGACCGCTGAGGCCGGTGGAGAGCAGGATGATGACGATCCGCTCTGACCGCTCGGCCAGGCCGACGTCGGCCCGCACCCCCAGCCCCTCGGCCCGGGCCCGGGCGTAGGACACCATCGCGCCGGCCACCAGGCAGTACACCGTCACCCCGGCGAGCGCGGGCTGATGGCCGCCGCGGGCCAGCCAGGCCGCCAGCCCGGCGAAGATGGCGGCGTCGCCGACCCGGTCCAGGGTCGAATCGAGGAAGGCGCCCCAGGCCCCGCTGGTTCCCTTGACCCGGGCCAGCGCGCCGTCCAGCATGTCGGACAGCACGAAAACCGTGATAACCACCGCCCCGGCGAACAGGTGACCGGTGGGCAGCAGCCAGAGCGCCGCCGCCACGACGCCCACCGTGCCCGTCACGGTGATCGCGTTGGGCGTCACCGGAGTGCGCGCGAGCGCTTCCCCGATCGGGGTCAGCACCCGGTTCAGCGTGGGCCGCAGCAGGTTCAGCATGGCCGTCCGATCCTACTGGCGGGCGGGACAGGAAGGGTGATTCCGGCTGGGGGCTTGTTATCCGGTGGCCGGCAGGTAAAGGCTGGCTGTACGCAGCCGTACACAGGTGTACGCAGCCGAACGGACCCGCAGGAGGCGACACTCATGACAGACAGGAGAGGATCGACAGCCGCAGGCGGTGTACCAGCGGCCGACCAGCCCGGGAGCGTGCGGAATGTGGCGCTGGTCGGCCATTCCGGATCGGGGAAGACCACTCTGGTCGAGGCCCTCCTGGTGCAGACCGGGGCCATTCAGCGGGCCGGCCGGGTCGAGGACGGGACCACGGCCAGCGACTTCGACGAGGTCGAGGTGCGCCAGCAGCGCTCAGTCAACCTCACGCTCGCCCCGGTCGGACACGCCGGGGTCAAGGTGAACCTGATCGACACTCCCGGCTACGCCGACTTCACCGGTGACCTGCGGGCCGGGCTGCGGGCTGCGGACGCGGCGCTGTTCACCGTGCCCGCGACCGAGGGCGTGGACGGCCTGACCCGGATGCTCTGGGACGAGTGCGCACTGGTCGGCATGCCACGCGCGGTGGTGATCACCAAGCTCGACCATCAGCGGGCCGACTTCGACGAGGCCCTGCGGGCCTGCCGGGAGGCGTTCGGCGACGCGGTGGCGCCGCTGTACCTGCCGGTGGCGGGAAACCAGGGAGAACTGCGGGGGCTTATCGGGCTGCTCACTGAGCGGTTCTATGACTACACGGGAGGAAGCCGCACCGAACGCGACCCTGACCCCGCGGACGCCGACCGCATCCAGGAACTGCGCAGCTCGCTCATCGAGGGGATCATCCAGGAGAGCGAGGACGAGGGCCTCATGGACAGGTACCTGTCCGGTGAGGACATCGGCACCAAGGTGCTCATCGAGGACCTGGAGAAGGCGGTGGCCCGGGGCAGCTTCTACCCGGTGCTGGCGGTGGCCGGCCCGCTGGGGGTCGGCCTGGCCGAACTGCTCGAGGTCATGACCCAGGCGTTCCCCGCGCCGGACGAGCACCCGCTGCCCGCGGTGACCACGCTGGATGGCAAGCCGGTCAGCGGCCTGTCCTCTGACCCGGAGGGCCCGCTGCTCGCGGAGGTCGTGAAGACCACATCGGACCCGTATGTCGGGCGCATCAGCCTGGTCCGGGTGTTCTCAGGGACGCTGCGTCCAGACGCGATCGTGCACGTGTCCGGGCACGGCCTGGCCGAGCGTGGCCACGCCGATCATGACCAGGACGAGCGGATCGGCGCGCTCACCTCCCCGCTGGGCAAGCAGCAGCGCCCCGTCGCGCAGTGCGCCGCGGGAGACATCTGCGCCGTGGCCAAGCTGTCCAGCGCCGAGACCGGCGACACCCTGTCGGACAAGGAGCGGCCGCTGCTCATGGAGGCGTGGTCGATGCCGGAACCGCTGCTGCCGGTCGCGATCCAGGCCAAGTCCAAGGCTGACGAGGACAAGATGTCGCAGGCCATCGGGCGGCTGGTGGCCGAGGACCCGACGCTGCGGCTGGAGATGAACGCCGAGACCCACCAGCTGGTGCTCTGGTGCATGGGCGAGGCCCATTCCGACCTGCTGCTCGACCGGCTCTCGACCCGCTACGGGGTGGCTGTGGAGACCGCCGACCTGCGCGTTCCGCTGCGGGAGACGGTCGGCGCGAAGGCCAGGGGCCTGGGCCGGAACGTCAAGCAGACCGGTGGCCACGGGGAGTTCGGCATCTGCCATATCGAAGTCGAGCCCCGCCCGTCCGGCGCGGGCCTGGAGTTCGTCGACAAGGTCGTCGGCGGGGTGGTGCCGAGGCAGTTCATCCCGTCGGTCGAGAAAGGTGTCCGGGCCCAGATGGAGCTGGGGGTGCTGGCCGGCTACCCGATGGTGGACATCAGGGTCACCCTGTTCGACGGCAAGGCGCACTCGGTGGACTCCTCGGACATGGCCTTCCAGAAAGCGGGCAAGGCGGCGCTGCGGGACGCGGCCGAGAAGGCGACCGTGCTGCTGCTGGAGCCGGTGGACGAGCTGGCCGTGCTCGTCGTCGACGACTACGTCGGAGCGGTCATGTCTGACCTGTCGTCGCGGCGCGGCCGGGTGCTCGGCACCGAGCCGGTGCCCGGCGGCCGGACCCTGGTCAAGGCCGAGATCCCCGAACTCGAGATCACCCGGTACGCCATCGACCTGCGCTCCCTGTCGCACGGCACCGGCTCGTTCACCCGCACGTACCTCCGGCACGAACCGCTGCCGAGCCACCTCGCCGGAAAGGTGGCCAGCGCCTCCGCGCCGGGCTGACCGGAGCCTCAGGCCGGCCAGGCGTCGGCGATCAGTTTGCGGGTATCGCGCAGCAACTGCGGGAGCACCCTGGTCTGGCCGACCACGGGCATGAAGTTGGTGTCCCCGCCCCACCGCGGCACCACGTGCTGGTGCAGGTGGGCGGCGATCCCGGCGCCTGAGACCTGGCCCATGTTCATGCCGATGTTGAAGCCCTGGGCGCCGCTCGTCGCGCGCACGGCCGTCATGGCCCGCTTGGTGTGCTCCGCCAGCTCCAGGGTCTCGGCCTGGTCGAGATCCGGGTAGTCGGCCACGTGCCGGTACGGGCAGACCAGCAGGTGACCGGCGTTGTAGGGGTAGAGGTTGAGCACGGTGAACACATGCTCGCCGCGCGCGACGATCAGCCCGTCCTCATCATCGAGCTTCGGGATCCGGCAGAACGGGCACCCGTCGCCTTCGTCGCTGCCGACCGCCCGGTTCTCCCCCTTGATGTAGGCCATGCGGTGCGGCATCCACAGTCGCTGGAAGCCGTCGGGGTCGCCGATCCCGTCCTGCACGAGAGGCTCGTCCGACACCGGCTCTACACCTGGATCCGGTCCGCGATCGCGGCGGCGATCTGGGCCACCGCCTCGTCGACCGGCACGCCGTTGCGCTGCTCGCCATTGCGGTAGCGGAACGAGACCGCCCCGGCGGCGACGTCGTCATCGCCGGCCAGCAGCATGAACGGGACCTTCTGGCGCTGGGCGTTCCGGATCTTCTTCTGCATCCGGTCGTCGCTCGCGTCCACCTCCACCCGGATCCTGTGCTCCCGTAGCCGCGCGGCCACCTCGTCCAGGTATCCAGCGTGCGCGTCGGCGATCGGGATGCCGACCACCTGCACCGGGGCGAGCCACGGCGGGAAGGCGCCCGCGTAGTGCTCGACGAGAATGCCGAAGAAGCGCTCGATGGACCCGAACAGGGCCCGGTGGATCATGTACGGCCGCTGCCGCGTGCCGTCCGCGGCCTGGTACTCGATGCCGAACCGGCCCGGCTCCTGGAAGTCCACCTGCAACGTGGACAGCTGCCAGCGGCGGCCGATCGCGTCCTTCACGTGCACGTCGATCTTCGGGGCATAGAACGCGCCCTCGCCCTCGGCCACCACGTAGGGCAGCCCGGAAGCGTCCAGGGCGTGCTTCAGCGCCGCCTCGGCCGCTTCCCACTCCGCCGGCTCCCCCACGTACTTCTCCGGCCGGGTGGACAGCTCCGCCTCGAACTCGGTCAGCCCGAAGTCCCGCAGCAGGCCGACGACGAAGTCCAGCAGCGAGGCCAGCTCCCCGGCCAGCTGCTCGGGGGTACAGAAGATGTGCGCGTCGTCCTGGGTGAAGCCGCGCGCCCGGGTCAGGCCGTGCACCACGCCGGACTTCTCATACCGGTAGACGGTGCCGAACTCGAACAGCCGCAGCGGCAGCTCCCGGTAGGACCGCCCGCGCGAGGAGTAGATCAGGATGTGCATCGGGCAGTTCATCGGCTTCGGGTAGTACGTCGCGCCGTCCAGTTCCATGGGCGGGAACATGCCCTCGCGGTACCAGTCGAGGTGCCCGGAGGTCTCGAACAGCTCCGCCTTGGTCAGGTGCGGGGTGTTGACGAACTGGTAACCGGCCTCCTCGTGACGGCGGCGCGAGTAGTCCTCCATGACCCGCCGGATGGTCCCGCCCTTCGGGTGGAAGACGGGGAGCCCGCTGCCGATCTCGGTGGGGAACGAGAACAGGTCAAGCTCGGCGCCCAGCTTGCGGTGGTCCCGCTTCTCCGCCTCGGCCAGGAACTTCAGGTACTCGTCCTGTGCGTCCCGGGACTCCCAGGCGGTGCCGTAGATCCGCTGCAGCTGCGGGTTGCGCTCGCTGCCCCGCCAGTAGGCACCGCCGCTGCGGAGCAGCTTCACGGCGGGGATGGACCGGGTGCTGGGCAGGTGCGGGCCCCGGCACAGGTCCTTCCAGCACAGCTCTCCCGACGCGGGATCGATGTTGTCGTAGATGGTCAGCTCGGCGCCGCCGACCTCGACCGACTCTTCGGCATCCGCGGCGCCGCCCTTGAGGCCGATCAGCTCCAGCTTGTAGGGCTCGGCAGCCAGTTCGGCGCGGGCTTCGTCGTCGGTGACCGGGCGCCGGGAGAACAGCTGGCCTTGCTTGACGATCTTGCGCATCTGCTGCTCGATCGCCTTGAGATCCTCAGGCCCGAACGGCTCCTTGACATCGAAGTCGTAGTAGAAGCCGTTCTCGATCGGCGGGCCGATCCCCAGCTTGGCCTCGGGAAAGAGCTCCTGCACCGCCTGGGCCATCACATGCGCGGACGAATGCCGCAGGATGGCCCGGCCGTCCGGGCTCGCCATCCCGACCGGCTCGACCTCGTCCCCGTCAGCGAGGGGGGCAGCCAGATCGCGGAGCTCGCCATTGACCCTGGCCGCGATCACGGTGCTCGCTACGGCAGTGGCGGGCGAAGTTCCGTTGGGGATATTCAGGGCGGCACCGGCCGTCGTGCCCTCTTCCATCACATGCTCGCGTCCGGCGAGAGTGATGCGAAGCTGCTGCTGGGCAGGCACGGTGGCTCCTTCTGTTAGCGACAGTGAATGGGGCGGTGCCCCGCCCTGATGCTACCGAGGCGCGGCGCCGGGCGCGCGCGGGTAATGCCGCCGCCCGCCTCAGCCGGCGACGGTGACCAGGCTCCCGTAGGTCAGGTACGGCCACGCCCGTGCCGAATCGCCGAGCGACAGCTCGACGCAGCCCAGGCTCTGCGGGTACCCGAAGGAGGACCGGGGGAAGTAGTGCACCGCGTCACCGCCGTCGAAGTACGCAACGAACTGCACGGGGTCGGCGTACTTGGTCCCGTCCGGGTTGGTTCCCTTCATGATCTGGTTGCGGTAGCGCAGGTACACGGGGAAGGTGCCGTCCGCGGTGGGGGCGACGGAGATCCCGGTGTTGGCCAGCACGTGCAGGACCAGCTTGCTGTCGTGGTAGATGGTCAGCGTCTCCGGGCTGGCCTTGCTCGCGTAGGCGTACGTGTACCCGTTCGGGTTGTCCTGGCCTTTCGTTGCCGCGTCGAGCACCGCCTGCCACGTGCTGCCGCCGGCGACGCCGTCCATCGTCAGGCCATGCATGGCCTGGAAGGCCATCAGCGCCCCGGTGAGGATTCTGCTGGACACCCCGGGCGCCCACTGGCTGGTGAGCGTGGCCGGGTAGCCGGGCTGCCAGGTGAACGCGCCAGCGGGCGGCGCGTACACGTCGGCGATCTGCTCCGAGTAGCTGAGCGACGTGACGCTGCTCGTCCTGGAACTGGCAATGGGGGCCCAGGTCAGCGGCAGGTAATGAAGCTGGGCCAGCAGCTGCTCCAGGCGGAGCGTGGACCAGCCCGCCGTCACGAAGTGGAACGTGGCCGGCGCCGCCAGCAGGCCGCCCTGGGCGGAATGGACGCCTGAGGCCCCGCCCGGGATGCGCAGCGTCTCCTCGGTCGCGGGCGCGAAGGGGGTGGTGGGCGTGAACACCATGGTGCCGCCGCTGTCGGCGTGCCAGCTGCCCGGCACCGTGGGGCTGAAGGTGGGCAGCGGGGAACTCTGCGCGAGCGGGGCTGAGAAGACGACCTGCACCGGGGCCGCGCCGTTCACCTGGGTGCTGCCGTTGCCGGGTGAAGCCGACATCACCTGCAGCGGCGGCGCAGGTGTCGGGGAAGGCCGGTGGCTGGCTGGATGGGCGGCCGGGGCGGTGCTGGCCACGGGGGTGGACAGCGCCGCCGCGGAGTGAGCCGGGCCCGCGCCGCCGAAGGTCACCGCGGCCGCCACGCCAGCCACCAGCACGACGCCGATGACCGCCGCCAGTATGGCCACCCTCATCTTTGAAGCAAACAACCCGACCGCTCCTTCGCCTGCCCCGGCTCCATCCGCGGTGACGCGCCGGGCCTGGGCGCGCCTTATCCCCGCATGTGACTTTAAATGTGCCCGGGCAGCGCCGTGCGCACCCCCGCACAAAAAGGTCATTCCGGAATCATCACGACTTGATCACGGGTGCCAGGCTGGTCAGGTTCAGTCCGGGCGCCCGGGTCACGTCCGGCCTGCGGGCGGGGTCAGATCCAGTCCTTGGGCCTGAATCAGATCCAGTCCTTGCGCCTGAAAACGATGAACAGGCCCACGGCGAGACCTAGCGTGAGCAGGCTCGATGTCCAGAATCCCGTGACGTGGCCGAAGCCCGGGTAGGGCACGTTCTGCCCGTAGAAGCCGGTCACCGCGGTAGGCACCGCGATGATCGCGGCCCAGCTGGTGACCTGTTTCATGATCACGTTGAGCCGGTTGCCGCGGACTGTGAGATGCGTCTCCAAGATCGTGGTGACCAGGTCCCGCAGCGACTCCGTCCACTCGGTGGCCCGCAGCACATGGTCGTACACGTCCTGGTAGTAGGGGGCCATCTCCGCGTCGATGACCTGCAGGTCCCTGCGCATCAGGGAGTTGACTACCTCGCGCATGGGCAGCACCACGCGGCGCAGCGTGACCAGCGACTTCCGTAGCCGGAACGTGCGTATCTGCATCTGCTGGTCCTTGGGGTTCTCCTCGAAGAGGCCGTCCTCCAGCCCCTCGACCTCCGTGTCGAGGGCCAGCACCGCCTCGAAGTGGGTGTCGACCACGTAGTCGAGGAGTCCGTACAGCAGGAAGCCCGTGCCGTGCACGGCCAGATCCGGGGACTGGTCCCAGTGCTTGATCACCGCGTCGATGTCAAAGCCGAGGCTCTTCCGGACGGTGACCAGAGCGTTGGGCGTCACGAAGGCGTCGATCTCACGGACCGTGAGTTCGCTGGTCGTCATGTCGAACGCGACGGCGTAGGCCGTGACGAACAGGTGTGTGGCGTAGCGGTCGACCTTGGGCCGCTGGTGCTCCTGTACCGCGTCCTCGACGGCCAGCGGATGCAGGCCGAGTTCCTCGCTGATCGAAGCCAGGTCCTCAGCCGTGGGCTCGCACAGGTCGAACCAGACCACGGCCGACGGATCGGCGAGATGGTCGGAGACATCGGCGACCGGGAAACCCTCAGCCTCCAGGACGCCCTTGCGGTACAGCCGGGTACGGTGCATAAACGCCAAGATAGGGCCAGCGTGGCGCGCGAGACAGGCCGGCCCGGGGGCCAGGTCGTCGGCCGCGACCGCCAGTTTGGTCAAGATAGAGGCCGGCCGCTCGGGCATAGGCGGGCATACGAACTCAGATCACCTGCCTGGCACGCCCGTCACGCAAATGCTCGACGGCAACCCCGTCTGCCTTGGATTCACACGGGTACCATAGACAACAGGCGGACGCGTGCGCCGCTCCGGTTGGCTCTAACGTGCATCTCTTGGCTCTAACGTGCATCCGAGAGCGGCCGAGCAACTCCTGGCCGGTGGGCGATACTGGGATCGAACCAGTGACCTCCTCGGTGTGAACGAGGCGCTCTCCCGCTGAGCCAATCGCCCTTCGCCTGCGGCGGCTTCTACCGCTTCTACCGCCGGCCGGCTCACACAGATTAGCGCATCGCGGTCCCGGCTCCCGCCGGATGCGGGCCGGCCGCGCCGAACGCCCGAGCGGACCACCCGTGGGCCGCCGGCCTGGACGGGCCGCCACGGGAGCAGCGCGGCATTCGCATGCCGAACGGGCGGGCAGATGCCTTAGAGCCGGAGCGTCGGCTAGTTGTCCACATTGAATACGAATAACAAGATGACGGGGATTAAGTCCATGAATGTCTAGATTGCGCTCGGGGCTGCGGGAAAGACCGCGGCATCTGGTAGTGCGCCTACCAGGGAAGGCTGTATGCTCCCCCGATCGGACAAAGCGTGAAGGTTCGCCATCTGCCCGCAAAGCGGAGACGAGCGCCGTGCGCGTGTGCCAATTTCTTGGAGCCACTGGTGAGACCAAGGTCACATGATGATGTTCCTGGTCACAGGCATAGCCCGGTCACGACGACGACGGCGACCAGGAGGCGTTTGACCAGGTCAGAGGCGATATGTTGGCCGGTGACCGAGGTTAGTTCAGGCGGCGTTCGCGGAATCTTCCCTAGTGAAGACATTGGTGTCTGCGTGAGCGTCACACAGCTGGGACGGCACGGCTCGATCGGTGAAGCCCGGCGTTCCGGGTCCGGACAAGGCAAAGGTTTGGCGAGACAATGAACAGCAGCAAGACCGTCGCAGCCGAGCTCGGCCTCAGACTCGTGGTTCCAGAACACGATGGCGTTCCGCTCACGGCCAGTCTCCACTACCGGGCCGACGACCCGTACGCGATCCGGATGGCCTTTCATGTCGGCATGGACGAGCCTGTGGAGTGGATCTTCGCGAGGAACCTGCTCGCCGAGGGCCTGACCGAGCCGGCCGGCGAGGGCGACGTCCGGGTCTGGCCCGCGGCCACGGAAAACCACCGGGTGCTCAACATCTCGCTGTCCTCCCCATTCGGCCAGGCGCACTTCGAGGCGCCGCTGAACGCGCTGGCCGGGTTCCTGCTCCGCACGTTCCAGGTCATCCCGGCCGGCCAGGAGGGCGAGTTCATCGATCTGGACGGCGAACTGGACAACCTGCTCCGCCGGGCCTGAAGTCACGCCCCGCCCGGGAGCGCGCAGGCGGCCCGTGCCCCGGAGTGCCGCCGCCCGGTCCGGAACGCCCCGTTAGGGGTCGGGCATCTCGGCTGAGCGCGCCGCGAAAATCTCCGCGGCCTTCCGCGTGACCGGCCCGGGCGCCGCGGGCAGCGCCACGCCATCCACGCTGCGGATCGGCTGCACGTCCCTGGTGGTCCCGGTGAGGAAGGCCTCCTCGGCGGCGGCCAGCGCGCCGATGCTCAGGTCTTCTTCCGCCGCGCCGGCCCACTCGATCACCAGGTCCCTCGTCACCCCCGCCAGGCAGCCCGCCGACAGCGGCGGCGTGATCAGCCGGCCCCCGGTCACCACGAACACGTTGGTGCCCGTCCCCTCGCACAGGTTCCCGGCGATGTTCCCGAAGACGGCCTCGCCACCGCCGCGCTCACGCGCATAGGTCAGCGCCAGCACATTCTCCGCATAAGACGTCGTCTTGAGGCCCACAATGGCGCTGTGTTCGTTGCGTGGCCAGGGCATGGTGATCACATCGCAGGACGCACCCCATCTGGTCAGCTCACCGAGAGCGATGATGACCGTCAGCGGGCCGGCGGCCCGCTCGGAGCCGAGCGTCGAGCGGCCCGCCGTGACAGTGATCCGCAGCCGGGCCCGGTCCGGCTGCCCCGATTCCGCCAGGAGCGCCGCCACACCGGCCCGGATCCGGTCGGTGTCGGGCGCGTCGAGGCCGAGCCCCCGGGCCGAGCCGCGCAGCCGGTCCAGGTGCCTGGTGAGCGCGAACGGCACCCCGCCGGTGACCTTGACGGTCTCGAAGACACCGTCCCCGACGACCAGGCCGTGGTCGAAGACGCTGACGGTCGCCTCATTGTCCGGGAGCAATCTCCCGTTGATCCAAACTGCCACGAAATGACGCTAGCGCAGGGCACCACACTGGGCGCTGGCCGTTGCGACCAATGAAGGCAGCAAATCGTCCACCGCGGTGATCTGCTCCGAGACCTCCCGGTCCACCAGCATCACCGGCACCTGCGCGCGCACCGCCGCGTGCACCGCGTGCAGCGGCTCACTGGGCTCCGCGACCTCGGCCCGCAGATCGATGCCCTGCGCGGCGCAGCACACCTCCACCGCCAGGCAGGTGCGGACGTTGGCCACCACCTCGCGGAGCTTGCGCACCGCGGTCCAGCCCATGGAGACATGATCTTCCTGCTTGCCCGACGTCGGGATGGTGTCCACGCTCGCCGGGTGGGCCAGCACCTTGTTCTCGCTGACCAGGGACGCGGCGGTGTACTGGGCGAGCATGAAGCCCGAGTTGGTGCCCGCGTCGGGCGCCAGGAAAGGTGGCAGGCCGCGGGAGAACGCCGGGTCCAGCATCCGGTCGACCCGGCGCTCGCTGATGCTGGCCAGCTCGGCCAGGGCCATGGCCAGCATGTCCGCGGCGAACGCGAGCGGCTCGCCGTGGAAGTTGCCGGTGGTCATCACCTCTCCGTCCGGGACCACCACCGGGTTGTCGACCACTGCGGCGAGCTCGATGTCGAGCACTCGCCGGGCATGAGCCAGCACGTCACGGACGGCGCCGTGCACCTGCGGCGCGCAGCGCAGGCAGTAGGCGTCCTGCACCGCGTGCCTGCTGTACCGGTGACTGGCCAGGAGCCCGGAGCCGGCCAGCAGCGCACGCAGGTTGGCCGCGCTGTCCAGCTGGCCCGGGTGGGGCCGGATGACCTGCACCCGCTCGTCATAGGGCCGGTCCGTGCCGAGCAGGGCCTCGACCGACAGCGCGCAGGCCACGTCGGCCGCCGCCACCAGCATCTGCGCGTCATGCACGGAGAAGGCGAGCAGCGCCTGCATCGGCTCGGTGCCGTTGACCAGCGACAGGCCCTCTTTCGGGGCGAGTTGCAGCGGCACGATCCCGTGCTCGGCCAGCACCTCAGCGGCTGGCCGGCCCCGGGGCCCGTCACCCGGGGCGCGCAGGCGTCCCTCGCCGATGAGCGGCTGGGCCAGGTGGGCGAGCTGCGCCAGATCGCCGGAGGCGCCCACTGAGCCCTTCCCCGGGATCACCGGGAGAAGATCCAGGCTCAGCAGCTCAAGGAGCCGGCGGGGCAGGTCGGCCCGGACACCCGAGTACCCGGCCGCCAGGGTCCTGGCCCGCAGCAGCAGGACGGCGCGCACGGTGGCGTCATCCAGCGGCTCCCCAGTGGCCGCCGCGTGCGAGCGGATGATGGCGCCCTGCAGCCGGGTCAGGTCCTGCTCCCCCACCCGGGTGTCCGCGAGGGCACCAAACCCCGTGTTCACCCCGTAGACGGCCGCGTCGCCAGCGATGGCGGCAGCCACCACGGAGCGGCTGCGCTCCATCGAGGCGGCAGCGCTTTCCGCGAGTTCGGCCCGCGCCTCGCCCCGGGCGACGTCGACGACGTCTTCCACGGTGAGGCCATCCCCATCGACGACCAGTGTTCGCATGGCTGACAGCTTCCCAACCGCCCCCCCACCCCGGCAACACACCCCCACCCCGACCCCCGCGCCCCGCCCCCGCTGGCCGCGACAGCCACACCTCGCTTCAGGGCCCGTGCCCCGGCATCGCACCCCAGCGCAGGGCCCGTCCCGGCACCCCACCCCACCGCGCCCGTGCCCCGGCATCGCACCCCCGCGGGGCGGGTCCCGGCACCCCACCCCACCCGCGTCCGGGCATCGCACCTTCACCGCGGCCCCATGCCGCCCCCGCCCCGCAGGCCGCGCCCATGATCACGGAATATTTCTGGGCGTATTTGACAGAAATATTCCGTGATCATGGTGGACGAGCCCGCCGGGCCCCCCTGGCCGCCCCCCCATTCCAGGGGTCCCATGATCCCGGAATATCCCGGACACATAGACCCAGAAATCCACCGTGATCATGGGGCGTTAGTGCTCGTGGGCATTAGTGTGCTCGTGGGCGTTAGTGATCGTGGGGCGTTCGTCGGTTATGGCGCAGCCGAAGGTGTCCGCGAGGCCTTGGCGGCCCGCCGGGGTCACCTGGACTGCCCGCCGGTGGGGGGCCCGTTCGATCCAGCCGAGGTCGAGCAAGCGAGCGGTGATGGCAGCACCGAGGGATCCGTTGAGATGAGGGCGGCGCTGGGTCCAGTCCAGACACGGGCCGGCAAAGCGGCGCCGTGACCGCCGGAGCGCGGGCAGGTCCAGGCCGAAACCGCGCAGGACGGACGTCCCGGCCTCCGTCACTTCGTACGCGGCGGCCGTTCGCCCGGCCAAGTCAGCCGTCCCATCGTTTTCGGGCCCGCTGGCCAGCAGGCCAGCGCCCAGCAGTGCGTCGAGCAGCGCCACGCCGGCCCGCCCGGCCAGGTGGTCGTAGCACGTGCGGGCCTCGGCGAGCGCGGCCGCCTCCCGTGACTGGCGCAGGGTGCGCACGGGCACCGGGGACCCCAGGTGCGAGAGTGCCTCGATGGCGGCGGCCACCTCATGCCCGGCGAGCCGGTAGTACTGGTGGCGGCCCTGCCGGGCCCTGGCCACGAAGCCGCCGTCAAGGAGCCGGGCCAGGTGCGCGCTGGCGGTCGCGGGGCTCACGCCCGCCAGTTGGGCCAGTTCCCCGGCGGCGAGGGCACGACCGTCAAGCAAGGCTGTGAGCATGGTGGCCCGGGTGTGGTCGGCCATCAGCGCCGCCGCTGGAGCGATGTCAGCGCGGTAAGTGGTGCTGAGCGGGCTGGCCGGCATACTTCGACCGTAACCCAAGCATCCTTCGGCCATCGTCGAACTATGAACGACGACGACATGAATCCGGGCCTGCTCGTGGCGGACAGCGTGGAGCGGTGCCTCGACCTGGCCCGGACATGGCACGCATGGGACGGCCGCCCCATCGCGGCCACCAACGACGGCAGGCCGAACACCTGGACACCGCACAAGGCCCTGCGCCGGATCGCCGACCATCTCCTGGACCACCTGCACGAGGTGGAGGCGCTCCTGGCCGGGGCCGAGCCAATGCCCGACGGGTGGCACGGCCGCCAGGTAACGCTCGACGCCGACTGGGCGCGCTTCACCGAGCCTGACTTCGACGAGGCCTGCTCCCGGCTCCGCCGGCTGGCGCGTTGCTACCTGCTCCGCTACGACACCGCCGGGCCGGCCTCCTGGGACGCGCCCCGGGGTGAAGCGCGGACCTTGCGCCAGATCGCCGGGCATGTCGCTGAGGTGACCTACTACGCCGAGCAAGTAGGCTCGCTGATCTGACGGTCTCGCAGCGCGGTGGCGAGTTTGCTCACCGGGCAGGATCGGCTACAGTTCTGAACGCACACCCGCCCAGGCGGGGGTGCAGAGGCTCGCCTTGGCGGGCACACGCGGACGTGGCTCAGTTGGTAGAGCATCACCTTGCCAAGGTGAGGGTCGCGGGTTCGAATCCCGTCGTCCGCTCGGAGGCGCCGGACGCCGTATCACGCGGCCGATGGTCAGCACGGCTCCCGGGTATCCAGCGTGGACTCCCAGCCAGGGGGTTGTGGATGGCGGAGTGGCCGAGTGGCTTAGGCAAGGGCCTGCAAAGCCCTGTACACGGGTTCGATTCCCGTCTCCGCCTCGAGGGCGGTTAGCTCAGTGGGAGAGCGCTTCGTTGACACCGAAGAGGTCACTGGTTCAATCCCAGTATCGCCCACCAGTTAGTGCAGGTCAGAGGCCGGTTCCCCGGAGCGGGAACCGGCCTCAAGATCATTTGCCACCCATTTGCCACCAGGACGCGCCACGGTC
>JAWWPY010000606.1:0-5963 GCA_033854735.1 Streptosporangiaceae bacterium
TCGCCGGCCAGCGTCTCGATGGCCTGCGCCACAGAAGCGAGCCCGAAGCTGTGCGTGTGCAGTTTCTCCAGCGGGAAGCGGCCCGACTCGATGATCCGGATCGCGTCTGCGTAGCCCCGGGCGTCCACGCTGAACGCACCGACCACGGTGGCTCCCTTGTTGATGATCAGGTCGGTGTTCAGCGGGTGCGCCTTCCCGCCTTTCAGGCCGGCCAGCACCACCCGGCCGCCGTGCCGGATGGCCTCGATGGCGTGGGTGACCGGTTCGGCGGCGATCGGCGTGAACTCCAGCGCCACATCCACGCCGTCGCCGCTGGTGATCTCCCGGACCCGGGCGACAGTGTCCTCCTCGTCCACATTGATGGTGTAGTCGGCGCCGCGCTCCCGGGCCAGGGCCAGCTTGGCGTGGTCCCTGGCCAGTCCGGTGACGATGACGGTCTCCGCGCCGACCGCCTTGGCGGCGATCACCGCGCCCAGGCCGCGCTGGCCGGCGCCGAGCACGAGCACCGTGCTCCCGAGCCCGACCTCGCCGAGGTGGACGGTCCACCGGACCCCGGCGCCGAGCGGGTTGTACATCACCGCGATCTCGGCCGGGATGTCCTTCCTGATCGGGTGCAGGATGGAGTTCGGGTGGAGGTGGATGTACTCGGCGAAGCCGCCGTTCAGGCGGGGCTCGCCGGGGTTGTACCCGCCGTAGCTGCCCTGCTTGTCCTGGCAGGACATGTACTGGCCGGTGAGGCACCGGTCGCAGCTGCGGCAGGGGATCAGGATCTCCAGCGCCACCCGGTCACCGGGGCTGACCCGCCACCGCTGGGCGGCCCGTTCGCCCACCTCCTCGATAATGCCGAGCGGCTCGTGGCCGGGCACCATGGGCAGGCCCCGCTGGCCCAGGTGGCCCCGGTACTGCTCCACGTCGCTGCCGCAGATCCCGCACGCCTCGATCCTGAGCAGGCCCTCGTCCGGCCCGATCACCGGCCGCGGGAACTCCCGCATCTCGAACGTGCGGGGAGCCGTCATCACCGCGGCCCGGACCATGTCAGCCATGCCCGTCCACCTCGTCCAGCGTGGTCGTGTCGAGCGGGATCAGCGGGACCGGCCCAGCGTTCTCAGCCGCCGGGATGTAGCCCCAGTACTTGGCCCGGGCGCCGCCGTCCACCACGAAGTCGCAGCCGGTGATGAGGCGGGCGTAGTCCGAGCACATCCAGGCGACGCAATGCCCGATGTCGGTCGGCGTGGACGGCACGCCCATCGGGATCATGCCGCGGACGTCGAACCGGCCGCCCGGCCGCCACCAGTCCGGGTGGTCCGGGGGCTCGGCAGGACGCGGCCGGAGCTCCGTCCGGCCGGTCTTTCTCCACTCCGCCAGCAGCTCGGGGTTGTCCGGCGCGGGCGCGGTGGGTGAGAAGCTGTTGACCCGGATGCCGTAGGGCGCCAGGTCCATGGCCGCGGCCCGGACGAAGTTGGCCAGCCCGCCCTTGTGGAACGCGTAGGCGATGACCCCGCCCGCGCCCTGCCACGCGTTCGAGGACAGGATGCTGATAATGCTGCCCCTGATGCCGCGCTCGATCATGGCGGTGGCGGCGTGCTTGCTGTTAAGGAAGTTACCCGCCGCGGCTACCGTCACCGCCCGGTTGAAGAAGTCGAGGTTCTCCTCCAGCAGGCCGCGGCCGCCCAGGATGGCCGCGTTGTTGATCAGGATGTCGATCCGGCCCCAGCGGTCCAGTGCCGCCCCCAGATAACCCTGGACATCGTCTTCATTGCTGACGTCCCCGCTGACCGCCATCGCCGTGCCGTCGTTGCGCTCGATGCGGCGCACGCAGGCCTTCGCGGCACCGGTGTCGATGTCGTTGCACGCCACCCTGGCCCCGTACCTGGCCAGGGCCAGGGCGATGCCGCTGCCGATGTTCGGTCCGGCGCCGGTGACGAGAGCTACTTTCCCGGCCAGTGAGATCTCCACGTGCCTGCCTCCCGGGCGCCTCAGGCGTTGATGACGACGGTCTTGACCTGGGTGTAATCGAGGATCGAGTCGGCGCTCATGGTGCGCCCGAAACCGCTGTGCTTGTAGCCGCCCCACGGTGCGCCGATCACCCCCCGGGAGCCGAACCCGTTGATGGTGACCGAGCCGGCCTGCACTCCCCTGGCCAGCCGCACGGCGCGGCCGATGTCCCGGGTCCACACGCAGGCATTGAGCCCGTAGCGGGTGCCATTGGCGATGGCCAGCGCCTCTTCCTCGGCGTCGTAGGTGAGCACCGACAGCACCGGGCCGAAGATCTCCTCCTGAGCGATGCGCATGTCCGGGCGGACCTCGTCGAAGATCGTCGGCGCAACGAAGAAGCCCTTGTCGTAGGCACCGCCGGTGAGTTTGTGGCCGCCGGTCACCAGCCGGGCTCCTTCTTCCTGGCCGATGTCCAGGTAGCCGAGCACCCGCTGCTCCTGCTTGGCGCTGATCAGCGGTCCCATGTCGACCTCCTCGAACCAGGGGCCGACCCGCACCTTCTCGAAACCCTCCGCCAGTCCCTCCACGACGCGTTCGCGAATCGATTCGTCGACGACCACGCGGGACCCGGCGGCGCAGATCTGGCCGGTGTTGAGCGTGATGCCCCGCACGATGGTCGGGATCGCCTTCTCCAGTGGCGCGTCGCGCAGGATCACCTGGGGCGACTTGCCGCCGAGCTCGAGATGGACCGGGACGAGGTTCTCGGCGCACGCCTGCATCACCCGGCGCCCCGTCTCCGGCGAGCCCGTGAAGCTCATGTGCCGCACCCCGGCGTTGTGACTGAGCGCGTCTCCCGCCTCGGCCCCGTAGCCGCAGACGACGTTGATCACGCCCGGCGGGATCCCGGCCTCGAGCGCCAGCTTGGCCATCAGCAGCGGGGTCAGCGGGGCATCCTCGGCGGGCTTGATGACGACGGTGTTGCCCATGGCGATCGCCGGCGCCACGTTCTGCGCGGTCAGCGGGCCGGGCGCGTTCCAGGGGATGATGGCCGCGCACACGCCGTGGGGCTCGCGCAACGTCATCCCGATGACGTCGGGGAACGCGCTCGGCAGCGTCTGACCGGTCACCTTGTCGGCCAGCCCGGCGGTGAAGGCGATGATGTTGGCCATCGGCGCCGGCCCCCAGCTGGGGCGCCCCACCTCCATGCGTTCGAGCAGATCAAGCTCGCCGCCGTGCTCGCGGCACAGTGCCGCCCAGGCCATCAGCAGCTGGCCGCGGACGCTCGGGCTCGTATCGCGCCATGCGGGGAACGCCTCGGCGGCCGCCGACACGGCGTCCTGGACATCGGCGGCGCCGCCTCGCGGAACGGTGGCGAGCGGTTCGCCGTTGGCCGGGTTGATGACGGTGATCGTCTCTCCGCCGCGCCCGGGAACCCAGTCAGCTCCGATCAGATGCGCGCCGTCGGGGAGCACGCTGCTGACGTCGATCGTGTGGGTCTCTGAAATGGCCACGGGTCTCTCCTTCATCAGGGGGCGAGGTCGGGAGCGGCCGCCGCCGCGGGTGCGGACGTCCGCGCGGTGACGGGGAAGTGACAGGCGCCGTAGTGGCCGCCGGCGAGCTCGCGCAGCGGCGGCTCCTCGATGGCGCAGATGTCCTGGGCCCGCGGGCACCGCGTGCGGAAGCGACAACCGCTCGGCGGATCGATCGGCGAGGGCGGCTCGCCGTGGATCGTGCGTTCCACCGGCTCGCCGGCCGGTCCCGGGTCCGGGCTGGGGATCGAGGCCAGCAGGGCAACGGTGTAGGGATGCTTGGGCTCGCGATACAGCGCCTCGGCGGGCGCCAGCTCGACGATCTTGCCCAGGTACATGACGGCCACGCGGTCGGACACCTGCTTGACCATCGCGAGGTCGTGGGCGATGAACAGGTAGGAGAGCCCCAGCTCGGAGCGCAGGCGCTCCAGCAGGTTGAGCACCTGGGCACGGATGAGCACGTCGAGCGAGGAGACGGCCTCGTCGCAGATGATGAGCGCGGGGTCGAGCGCCAGCGCGCGGGCGATGGCCACGCGCTGCGCCTGCCCGCCGGAAAGCTCGCGCGGCCGCCGGCCGCCGTAGCGGTCAGGATCAAGGCCGACCCGGTCGAGCACCTCGCGCACGTGGGCGCGCCGTTCTGAGGCGCTGCCGACCCGGAAGGCGATGAGCGGCTCCTCCACCAGCTGGTGCACGCGCCAGGTGGGATCCAGGGACCCGAACGGGTCCTGGAAGACCATCTGCATGTATCGCCGCGCCTGCACGAGGGCGCGCCGCCGCAGGCCCACCAGCTCGATCCCGCGGAAGCGTACGGAGCCCGACTTGGGGGAGGGCGCCTGCAGCAGCGCCCGGGCGAGCGTCGACTTGCCCGAGCCCGTCTCGCCGACCAGCCCGAGCGTCTCGCCGGGGTACAGCGTCAGCGACACGTCGGAGACGGCGTGCACGGTGCCGGCCTTGGCCCCGCCGCGATCGCGAACGGTGAACTCCTGGACCAGGTTCTTGACTTCCAGCAGTGGCTCGCTCACGCGGGAGCCTTCCGTCCGCAGGGATGCCAGCACGCCCACAGGTGCTGGGGCTCGTGCTCGGTGAACTCCGGGCAGGCCTGGCGGCACTTGTCGGTGGCGTCGGGACAACGGGGGGCGAACGGGCAACCGGGAATCTGCGCCGCCAGGTCGGGGGGCTGGCCGGGGACCGCGGCCAGCGGCGAGTGGGGTGGATTCTCCAGGCGCGGGATCGCTCCCAGCAGCGCACGCGTGTAGGGCATCCGCACGTTGGCGAACAGCTCGCGCGTCGGGGCCTGCTCGACCCCGCGGCCGGCGTACATGACCAGCACCTCGTCGGCGAAGCTGGCCGCCAGGCCGAGATCGTGGCTGATCATGATCAGCGCCATGCCCAGCCGTCGCTGCAGGTCACGCAGCAGCTCCATGATCTGCGCCTGGGTTGTGACGTCCAGGGCGGTGGTGGCCTCGTCGGCGATCAGCAGCTTGGGTTCGGCGGCCAGCGCCATCGCGATCATCACCCGCTGGCGCATACCGCCCGAGAGCTGGTGCGGGTACTGGCGAAAGCGCTGGCGCGCGGCCGGCAGCCGGACCAGCTCCATCAGCTCCACCGCCCTGTCGTGCGCCTGCGCTCGCGACGCCGAGCCATGCAGGTGAATCGCCTCGGTGATCTGCGGGCCGATGCGAATCGTGGGGTTCAGCGACCGGCTCGGGTCCTGGAAGACCA
The DNA here is from genome assembly GCA_033854735.1 of Streptosporangiaceae bacterium. Classification (GTDB taxonomy): domain Bacteria; phylum Actinomycetota; class Actinomycetes; order Streptosporangiales; family Streptosporangiaceae; genus JAWWPY01. The sequence continues at coordinate 5,187 of JAWWPY010000606.1, forward strand.
TCGCTATCTCGCCGCCGCGGTACCTGCGCAGCCGGCGCTCGGAGAGCCCGACGAGCTCGGTGCCGGCAGACCGGATCGACCCGGTGACCCTCGCGGTGTGCGGCAGAAGGCCGATGATCGCCCGCGAGCTCACGGTCTTGCCCGAGCCCGATTCGCCGATCAGGGCCATCGTGCGCCCCCGGGTGACCGTGTAGCTGAGGCCGTCGACGGCCCGTACGACGTGCTGCCCCTGACGGAAGTCGACCCGCAGGTCGGAGACCTGCAGCAGCAGGCCGTCGGCGGGCGCGTCCTCCGTGCGTCCGTTGGCGCTCACCGATCGCTCCATCGCGCGCGCAGGCTCTCGCCCAGCAGGTTGAAGCTGACGGTGGTGATGAACAGGGCCGCCGAGGGCAGCATCGTGAACTTCGGCTGCGCCGACAGGACGCCCTCTCCCTGGGCGATCATGTTGCCCCAGCTGGGGTTCGGCGGCGGGATGCCGAGGCCAAGGAAGCTGAGCGCGCCCTCCAGGACGATCGTGATCCCGATGCCCAGCACAGCAAACGTGATCAGCTCGGGGAAGATGTTGGGCACGACGTGGCGCAGCAGCGTGCGCAGATGGCCGCTGCCCGAGAGTCCGGCGGCGACGATGAAGGGCTGCTCGCGCACGCGCAGGGTGGCGGCGCGGGCGATCCGCGCGAACGCCGGGACGCTGAAGAACGACAGCGCCCAGATGGCGTGGACCTTCCCCGGACCGAGCCGCTCGGCGATCGCCACCGCCAGCACGAGCGACGGGAAGGC
>JAWWPY010000607.1:0-51420 GCA_033854735.1 Streptosporangiaceae bacterium
GCCGCCGCTTGGTCCGCCGCTGTCTGAGCCGCGGCCGCGTGGTCCGCTGCGGCCTGGGCCTGGGCCTGGTCCGCTGCTGCCTGGGCTGCGGCTTGTGCCTGGGCCTGGTCCGCGGCGGCCTGGGCTGCGGCTTGTGCCTGGGCCTGGGCCTGGTCCGCTGCAGCCTGGGCTGCTGCCGCCTGGGCTGCGGCCTGGGCCTGGGCCTGGTCCGCTGCCGCCTGGGCTGCGGCTTGTGCCTGGGCCTGGGCTGCTGCGGGCTGGGTTGCGGCCGCTGGGTCCGGGGCCGGCGCGGGGGTGGTGTCGGCGGGGGCTGGTGCTGGCGCGACGTCTGTCGGGGCGGGCGCCGGGGCCGAGGTCGGTGCTGGGGCGTTGTCGGTGGCAGCAGCCGGAGCCGGGGCCGGGGTGGTGTCGGTGGCAGCCGGGGCCGGAGCAAGCCCGCGGCCCGCCAAGCTGGCGACCGGGGCACCTGTCTGCGGATCGACGTTGTTCATAGCCACTGTGGTCGTGCCGGCCGGGGAGTTATCTGAGGTCGGCACGGCCGGGACCGCGTGGATCGCTGGGAGGTCCCGGTTGGGGAACGTGAGCGTACCCGCGCTGTCCAGAGTGGTCTCGCTCCCATCGGGAAGGGGGACCCGCGTGCCGAACGGGACGACGATTTCGTTGCCCGGCCCGAATTTCGGCGGCGCGAGGGGGTTGGTACTGGACCCCAGCGGGAAGGTCTGCGGAGTGCCATCCGGGAGGATGACCGTGAGAGAGTCGGGAGTCAGCGATGGCGCCGCGGCCTGATTTTGCGCCAGCTGAACCGGAAGCTGGCTCGCGTCACTCGCGACCGGATTGCCGTTCGCGTCGAAGGTATTCGCCGCCACCTGAGTGCCGGCCCCCGCCGCCGAGGCCAGCTGGGTGGCTGGGTTCTGATCCAGATTCATCGCCTGGGGCGGTGTCATCGGGGAAATCGTGACGCCGCCTGGGAGTGCGAAACTCGAACCGGGCGCGTAGTCAACCTGGTTACCGTCCGGCGAGGTCACCCGGAGAACGCCGTCCTGGGTCACATCTACCGCGCCGCCGCTCCCCAGGGAGAGATGGGAACCGGGCGCCAGGATCGTGTCGCCGTTGCCCGGGTCCTGCAGGACCACCGGGGGCACTGTGGGCACGACGATCTGGTTGCCGGAGCCATCCGGCAGGGTGTACGTGTTCCCGGGTGCGACCTCATACAGGTCGCCGTTAGGTCGAGTGATCTGGAGGCGATTGTCACCGGTCACTTGGATCTGGGTGCCATCGGACAGCGTCATCGCAGCGCCCGGGTCGAGGGGCTTGATGGTGGGGCTCCCGAAGATGCTTGGCTGCACCATCAGGAGGGAGCCCTGTGACGGCGGGATGATGCTCTGGCCGACCGTGTTCTGGGCGACCATATCCTGGGCCACTGTATTCTGGGCCACCGTCTGGAACGAGCCTGCTGGGAGCGGGCTCACATCACTCATGACCGGGTTGCCGTTCGCGTCGAAGCCATTCGCGGCGAACTGGTTGGCGATGTTCGGCGCGGGTGAGGCCGGCATGGCATTCGAGGGGCCGAGGTCGGCCAGGCTACGGCTGAGCGCGGGCTGCCCGCCTTGGGACGGCAGGAAGCTGCCACTCGGCACGCCGCCGAGCGACGCCAACTGGACGAGGTTGCCGGGGGTCGCGTCCTGTGCTGCCTGGGACGCGATGGCGGTGCCCGTGTCCGGGACGAGGTTGGGTGCCGGCGCTGGCAGGGGCACCGGAGGCGACCCCTGCTGGCTCAGGTTCTGGATCAGGCCCTGGAATATCGGATCGGTCAGGACCGCGTTCTGATCGGCCGCGGGGAAGGCTAGCTGAGCCGCCTGGGCTGGGGCTGCAGAAGGCAGTGACAGGGGCAGACTCCCGCCGATTCCCGAACTGGGGAAGGCCAGATTCACGCTCCCAGTGGGCGTGACGGTCCCGCTGTCGGCAACGGTCACGCCCCCCATGGCGCTGACGATCTGCACCGGCGGAGGCGCCGCCTTGGGGGCGGCCACGGGCGCGTTGGGCACGGCCACCGGTGCCTTGGCCGCAGTGCTGACGGCGACCGGGGTGGACGTGACGACCGGGTTGGACGTGACGACCGGGTTGGGGGTGGCAATCGGGGCGTGAGCGGTGTCCGGGGCGAGATTGGTGACCTGATCGGAAATGGTGGGCGGGGTGAGAGTGGTGACCGGGGTGGCGGTGGTGACCGGGGCTGGCGTCAGCGTGGGAGCTACGGTGCCGTCGCCGAAGCCAGTCGGGGCGCCCCATGCGTTCGGAGGCGTGACTGGAGCGGGGGCTGGGAGTGTCGCGGTGCTGTCGCCAGTCTGGCTGCCCGTGGTTGGCTGACCCTGACCCTGAGGCGGCTGCTGCGGCGGGGCCTGCAGCGGTCCACCAGGATTGACGGAAACCGTGCCCGGCGTCATGCCGGTGGGCGATGGCGTGCCACTGCCGGGCGCCTGGGAGACGGTTATCAGGCCGTAGATCGTGGCGTACGTGCCGGACAGCGGCCGCATCATGACGCCGTCGGACGTGATGATCAGGCTTCCGGCGGGCACCGTGTGGACGTTGGAGGCCGACTGGGCCAGCGTCATAAAGGTGCCGTTGGGCTCGAGCAACAGGCCGGGACCCGGTGCCGCCTGACTGGCCGGGTCCGAGGCCGCCACGGTCGGGTGCGCATGCTGGATGTTCTCGTTCGCTGACCCGCCGGTCGCCTTGGTCCCGCTCTGATCCGCGGTAAGCCGCATCGGCGAGTGACGCCTTTCGTGCGGCGTCCGGTGCTGCGCGGGGTCCTGGCCAGCCGGCCGGGCCTTCGTACCGGATGTGGCGATGGGATGGGCACGGAACGCGGTGCCCTGGCCGGCGGTCCGGGTGATGCTGACCAGGCCTGGGCCCGGGCTTGTGGGGATCGAAGAGGGCGAGGCGAATGCCGACATGGCCGGGAGGGCCAGCGTCGCACCAGCCACCCCAGCGACGACGATCTTCGCGCTCAGCCCGCCCGGCATTCCGGCCAGGTCAGCCACCGTCCACGACGGTTCCTTGCGATGCTGCGGGGCGTGCCGCCCTCTCGTGCCCGCGGCCTTTGTCTTGTTGCTCATGATTGGCGTCTCCTTGTGACCGGCAACTGTGCGGGGCCACGGCCTTGCGAAACACGATTGCTCCGCAGAAATGCCCCCTTCGGCTGCAAACAATGCCATTCCTGTATCGCATAGCCAAACGAACGTTAGCCGAGCGTAAGTGCAGCGAAAGTGACAGTTGTGCCAACGGCCCGGCCGTTCCCGCAGCGGACATGGCGCACCATTTACGCGCTGAATACGTGAGCAACTCGTAAGGTTTGCCGGGGCGCCGCAGCCTAGCCAGCAAGATCAGCATCGGCCGGCTGGCCAGGGAAAGAAAAACCCCGACAGCGGTACCGGCCGGCCTGAGCGGGCAGCTACCTTTGTTTATGTGGCAGTCCATGCATACGCAGGGAGCGGCCGAGTGCGCATCAACGTGTTGGGGCCAGTCGAGGTAATCCGCGGCGACAAGGTGGTCCACCTGGCGGAGCGTGAGCGGACGCTGCTGGCCGCCCTGGCGGTTGAGTACGGCGAGGTCGTGCCCACCGGCCGGCTCATCGGCATTCTGTGGAACGGCGTGCCCCCGGCGACTGCCCGCACCAAGCTTCAGGCCCACGTCTCGGCCTTGCGCCAGGCCATCGGGCAGCCCGTACGGGACGAGCGCGGACCACTGGTGACATCCGGGGCCGGGTACATGCTGTCCAGCGACGGCGCCGAAATCGACCTCGCCGAGTTTGACTCCATCATGAAGCGGGCCAGATCAACCCACGAGTCCGGTCACCCGGCCGTCGGGTCGGAGCTGTTCGCGAGCGCGCTCGCCCTCTGGCGCGGGCCGCCGTTCGCGGATGTCACGTCGCCGGTGATCAGAGCGGCAGCAGCGCCGCTTGAGGAGCGCCGCGTGCTCGCCGTCGAGGCCAAGGCCGAAGCGGACCTGTCCATCAACCGCTGCGGCGCCGTGGCGGCCGAGTTGCCGCCGTGGCTCTTCCGGCTGCCGCTCCGTGAGCGGCTGCGGGCTCTGCTGATGATCGCGCTGTACCGGCTGGGCTGCCGAGCCGAGGCGCTGAACCTCTACCGGGAGGGGCGGCGGATCATGATCAGTGAGCTCGGCCTCGAACCGGGCGCGCAGCTGCGGGCCCTGCATAAGCACATCCTGGCCGACGCGGGCGCGGTAAGACCCATTGCGGTCCCCAGGCGGCCGGCCGGAACGACCGCCGAAACGGACCACCAGAGTGGCACCCGCTGACCAACCGTTGCCGCCTCGGGCCCGGCCGGAAATATCTGTCGCGCCGGCGGCCGCCCTTCAGAATAACTTTCCGCAACGGCTGACGGCACCAGCTCAGGTCGCACCAAGGAGGCGGCCTGGTGCTGCGTATCGCGGTTCATTCGGGACCGCTAATCTGGAAATAATTCCGCGGTCGGTCCCGATGATGAAAGCAGGTGGCGGGTGACGATTCGTGTCGTGCTCGCGGAGGATAACTACCTGCTCAGGGAGGGCACTGCGGCGCTGCTCTCGGCCGTGCCCGAGGTGGAACTGGTGGCGAGCGCCGACGATCTCGACAGCCTGCTCGCCGCCGTTAGCCAGTTCAGGCCGGACGTCGTGATTACGGATATCCGGATGCCGCCGGATCATGCCGTCGAGGGCCTGAACGCCGCGCAGAAGATCCGCGCCGATTACCCAGGCACCGGGATCATCCTGCTCACCCAGTTCGCGGAGCCCGAGTATGCGTACCAGCTGCTGCGGGGCGGCGCTACCGGAGTCGGTTACCTGCTCAAGGACCACATCGCGGATATCGAGGAGCTCACCAGGGCGCTCGGCCAGGTGGCGGCGGGCGGAACAGCGCTCGATCCCCAGCTCGTGGAGGCCCTGGTCATCAGCCGGGAACGCCGGGGCGACACGCCGGTCGGGGCGCTGAGCCCGCGTGAGCGGCAGGTTCTCGAGCAGATGGCGCAGGGGAGAAGCAACACCGCGATCGGGAGCGCCCTCTTCCTGACCGAGCGGGCCGTGCAGAAGCACATCAACTCGGTGTTCCGGAAACTCGGGCTGAGCGAGAGCCCGGAACTTGACAGCCGTGTCGCCGCGGTTCTGCGCTTCCTCGACGCGCGCAGCGCCGACCGTACCTAACTCAACCGTGCCTGACTCAACCGTGCCTAACTCAACCGTGCCGCGTTTGCCTTACCCGAGGATTAGATGGTCTCCATGCCGAAGCGAGCCATAAGAGCCCGTTCCTCGTCGGCGGTCGGCGGCTCGGCACGGTTCCACAGCTCATGCAGACCGGCGAAGTAGGCGTCCATCGCAGGGGCGTGGATGACCAGCAGCCGAGCTTCGGCCTCGCCAGCGTTGCCGAAGGTATGGGCGGTACCGCGAGGCACCAGTACGAAGCCTTCCGGCCCAGCGGTCAGTTCTTCGTCCTCCACGACGACTGACACCAGCCCGTCAAGCACGAAGTACGCCTCTGAGCAGTTCACGTGCCTGTGCGGCGGTGGCCTGCGGCCCCCGGGAGGCAAGGTGCGCTCCATCAGCGACAGATCACCGTCGTCCTGGTCGGCCATGGCCTTGAAGAACATCACGCTGCCGCGCGCGGTGTACTGCTTCTGGCCCTCGCCCCGCCCGACGACGCCAGCACTCATGGACGACCTCCCTCGATGAGATGCCAGGCGGCAGATGCCGCGCCGGGGCAAACGCTAGCCGACGAGGCATTAGAACAGCTTGTGCGATCCGATGGCGGCCGTATTAGGGCGTGGCTGCCGTAAGCGGTGCGACGCTCTCATCGACTGGCTCCGCGGGCACCCAGCCCGAGACGGTCGTTCCCTCACCCGGCTGGGACCGGAACTCGAGGATTCCACCCACGGCCGCCAGCCGGTCGTCCATGCTCTGCAACCCGAAGCCGCGTGCGGTCTCCGGGTCGATGCCGGGACCAGTGTCCGCGACGGTGAACCGCAGCCCGTCGGCCTCCCTGGCCAGGGCCAGCCTGATCTGGGCGTCGGGCGCATGTTTGCGCGCGTTCTGCAGCGCCTCCAGGCAGGCGAAGCAGACAGCCGCCTCGACGTCGCCATCGAAACGCGCGCGATCTGTGCCGTCACCGAACTCCATCGCAATCTCGCCGGGCATGGCGGTCACGTGCGCCTGGAGGGCGGCGCGCAGGCCTTCCTCCATGAGTTTCGGCGGATAGAGCCCGCGGGCGATCTCGGACAGGCTCGTGCTCGCGTCTTCCACCCGAGCGGCGACTCTCTGCAGGACGGCAGCCAGGTCCGTGCCGCTGCCGGTGTCCGCGCCCGCTGAAAGGCGGTGCGCCGCGAGGCCGAGCGACATGCGAACGGCGACCAGATGAGGCTGCGCGCCATCGTGGAGATTCCGTTCGAGCGCCTGCCGTTCCTGGGCCTGCGCCGCGGCGATGCGCCGTCGTGAGGCTGAAATGGTGGCCGCCTGCTCGCTGATGACGGCAACGCGCCGCCCGAGTTCGAAAGCGAGCCGCGCGTTGCGCAGGACGAGCCCCGCTCCGTCCGCGAGATGCGTGAGCAGGCGCCGCTGATCGGGAGCAAGCCCGCCCGCCGGAGGCTGGACACGAATCTCCCCGACCGTGACGCCGCGGTGGATGACGGGCACCGAGATGAACGCGGAGCCCGGCCGGACGGCCACCCCGGCGTCCGCCGCCGCGGTGCCGGTGCCCCCCGCATGCCACGATCTGATCTCCAGCCGGCCGTCCGGACGGATCATCCGGACCTCGCATGAGCGCGCGCCAAGGCCATCGCCGACGATGCGTGCCAGGGACGGCAGGATCGCGACCCCGGACATGGTGGCCTGCGAGAGCGCGGACAATCCGGCCAGCACGTGGTAGGGGGCGGGACGCTGCCCGTAGGCGAGCCGGTCGGCCAAGCGCGACAGCAACGTCCGGGCCGGCGCCGCCGCGAGCACGACGGCGACCGTCGCCGCGATCTGGATCAGCGGGCTCTGTCGCATCGGCAAGCCGAGCAGCACATCGGCGCCCACCACGAGCGCCACATACAGGACTCCGATGCCCAGCGCGAGCAGGCCGTAGACCAGGGCGCGGTTGAACAGCCGCTCCACGTCCCACAAGCGGAAGCGCAGCACCCCCACCACGAGCGCGCAGGGAATGACGGCGAACACGGCGCGGAAAATCCAGAACGCCAGGGCCTGGGGGTCGACAGCGAAACCCGGCACCTGCGCCACCCGGATCACCAGACCTCCGGCACTCAGCAGTACCGCGGCACCGAACGCGAGGACGAGCGCCCGTAGCAGGATCGCCGACTGCTGACGTGCATCAGCAGTGGCCGCGTCGACGTAGTGCCGCCACTGCGCCGTGATGCCGACGACCGGCGTGAGCAGGCCGAAGAAGACGACGAAGCTGACCGTGTGCGGGTACTGCGCCGTGGATTCGCTCAGCAGGGCGACCGCACCGGCCAGGCCGACGAACGCGAGGACGCCCCCCGTCCAGCGCGACCGTCCGCCAGTAGGCAGGCGGCCAGTAGGGAAGAGCAGCAGCGCGAACAGATAGGCGACGCCGCCCAGGCCGTGCAGCAGCAGCGAGTGCCACCAGCCGATGCCGAGGCCGGCCATGCGCTGGATGGCATCAATGTCGGAGTGGGCCTGGAGGTTGAAAGCGCCGGCCGAGCCCAGCATCCCGACCGCCAGCAGTCGGACCGTCCAGTCACGGCGGGCCAGCCAGAGCAGCGCCACCGCGATGGCGATGTTCATGGCGCTGAACGCATAGTCGAGCACGATTTCGCCCGCCGGGTAACTCTTAGGCAGCCCAGCCATCAGGCCAGCCGCCACGTCGGCGAGCCATGACGGATGGCCGGCCAGGGCGAGCCGCTCCACCGCGTGGCGAACTCCCCGGACGTTGGCGACGATCCCGATCACAAACCCAAGCACCAGCCAGGCCGCCGACAAGGCCGAGTACACAGCGAAGCCAGCCCAGAACGCTCTGTCGCCACGCGAATGCCCCCCGACGTGATCCGGGGCCGGGCCTCGGGCCGTGATCACACTCGCCGCCTCCGCGCCGTCAGCCTCGCTCCGGCCCGAGCCGCCCGTGTTGCCGTTACCCGCCGAACCGTTACCCGTCGAGTCGTCACCCGTCGAGACGATGCGGGCCGGGTCATTGTCCGCCGAGTCGTTGCCGGCCGAATCTGGCCCCGGGAGGTTCGAAGGGGATGCCCGCAACGGGACGGTGGCCTGCATCCACAGGCTGCCGTCGATGTCCGTCACGTTCGCCGTGCCGCCATGCGCGCCCGCGTGATCGCCCATCTCGTCGAGCAGCGCACGTTCGTCGTCGCCCATCTCGCCGGAACGTGATTCGTCGACGATGGTGAGGACGAGATTGGGCCCGGTGTCGGCGAGCCGGATCCGCAGTGGCACGGGGTGGTCGCTCGCGGCGAGAGCGCGTAATGCCACCGCGGCACAGAAGTAGAGGGTCGACTCGAGCTCTATGGGGTACCGGCGCAGCCCATGCACCGCGATCCGCGTCGTCCGGGGCAGGGTCGTGGCCAGGCTCTCGACGGCGGTGGCTAGTCCATAGTCGGACAGGGCGGGCGGATAGATGCCGTGCACCACCGAGCGAAAGCGCGCGATCAGCGCGTGTGTCTCGGCCTGCGCCGCACCGATGACAGCGCGCGCGTGGCTGGCCGCCTTCTCCAGCGCCTCCGTGTCCCCGGCCGCATCGTGGACTCTGGCCTGCAGCGCGGTGAGCACCCTGCGGATGGCGTCGAGCGTGCTCTGCACGCTCACGGCGAGTTCGTGAACGAGCCGGCGCCGCGCGATATCGCGCGCCATCACGAGGCGGCGGCGCGATCTGGTCAGCTCCTCGGCCTGCTGGGAGACGGTGCGCAGACGCTCGGAAAGCTCGGCGGTGAGCAAGGTGCTCCGCAACAGGGATCCGGCGGAATTGGCGAGATCCGTCACGAGCTGGATGTCCGGCGGGGCCGGACCGCGGCCATCCCGGAGTGCGACGCTGAGGGCGCCGAGCATCTCGCCGCCGTCGTGCACCGCGGCGAACACGTCAATGTCGTCGCGCCTGCCGAGTTCCGCCGGCTCGGCGAGCGAATGGCTCCCGAGCGGAGCAGGGGAGCGGGGCCATACCGCGGCGCGCACGAACCCGTGCCCCGACCTCAGCCACACCGCAGCCTGGCGCGCCTCGGTTCCCTCGCCGAGCAGCCGGGCCAGGCTGGGCAGCGCCTCGTCGAGCGGGCCGGCGGCCCGCAGCCGGCCCGCGAGGCTCGTCAAGATCTCATATCGGCTTGGGCCCGGCAGCAGGAGGCGGTCCACGGCCACGTCGGCGCGGCGGCGCACCGCGGCGAATCCGGCCGCGGTGATCGCCACGGCAGCGAGCCGCAGGGCACTTCGCCAGTCGGCCGACCAGGGAGTCAGCGCGCCGAGCCCGACGGCCACCGCCAGGTAGACGCCGGCCACGTAGGCGGCGAGCACGGTCAGCTTGCCCGCCCACGCCAGGGCATGCCGGACCGGGTGGCGACCACGGCGGCCTGCCTGGTTCGCCACGCTGATCGGCCGTGTCACCGCTTCATGCGCCGCCGGCATGACTGCCGTAGCTGAGCCGGCGGCGGGCGAGCCCTTGGGCATCGGCACTCCGCGTCAGGAAATGCTCCCCGCCGAGCTTATGCCAGTCCAGGGATGCGTAGTAGTAACGGGGTGGTGACGGCCTGGCCTCGGTGGCAGGCCGTCATTTCCACCAGTCACGCCGCTGAGGCGAGGACGTGCGCGATCCGGCCGGCGGTGAACTCGACGTCCTTCGCAGGTGCGATGCGTTCCGCCCATGACCACCAGAACCACCAGTCGCCGTCGCCACCGGCCTGCGCCGCGAAGATGCTCTCCGCGAGATCAGGGGCGTCCCGATTGATTACCTCGATGAAGCTGGGGCCGTCGCCGATGCGGGTGATGCTGGCGAGGAGTCCTCTTTTGCTGAGCGCTTCAGCGAGCGGCTCTAGGTGGCTTCGCGCGGTGCCGGTGACGGATGCTTGGTGCATCGTGTCGATCATGACGACTCCTTCGAGTGCGTTCGCCGTCCGCAGGTGGACCAGGTCCGGTCGCGGGCTACTGACATGCACACTCTCGCCGCGCTGGCCGCGTCGGCGCGAGGAGGCAGACGGGTGTCCTTGGCGCGGAGGCAGGCATGCACCTGGCCGAGGGTGCCTGCCCCCCCGTGGTCCTTGAACTGACCTAGGTGGCCGTGGCTGTTTCCGCGGCGAGGCCGATGAGCGCGGTGGCCACGTCGGCGGGCCTGACGAGCATGTGCAGGTGCTCTCCGGGCAGTTCCCGGACCGGCCAGCCGCGGCCGGCCGCCTCGCGGGTCACAGACCGGCGGGTCACCTCGTCCGGGAACAGTCCGGACATGACGTCATCCGGCCACCATTGCGGCCACGGCGGGACCATGCCGTCGCTCGCCAGGTCCCGCACGAACGGCAGGAACGCGCTGTCCACCACCGTGGCGGGCCCTTCGGGCAGCGGGAGGGCGGCGTCGGCGAACACCACTGCGACGCCCCGGGCCGTGATCGCCTCGGCCAGATGGGGGGCGAACACGCCGGCGCCCGAGTGGAGGACCAGGACGACACGGTCTCCCGCACTGTCCGGTATCTGCGCGCAGGCGAGCTGCACCAGCCGCCGCGTGTACGGCGGGCCAGCGTCGGTGAAGCCGGTCAGCGAGGGAACCGTGACCTCGTGACCTGCCCCGGCTAGTTCGCCTGCTACCGGCGCCCAGCTGGCCGGCCCCAAGCCCGGTGCATGGACCAGAACGAACGACTCAGCCACGTCCCCAGGCTGTCAGCGGCTCCCGGTGACCACAGCGGCTCCCGGTGACCACAACCGGATCCGGGCTACCATGACGGGCCGGGAGCGGCGGCGCGGTAGGGAGATAACGATTGGACGACCCCTTCGATCTCGAGCGTTTCATGGCCGCCCAGGACGTCGGCGGCACGTATGACCGTGCGACTGCCGAGCTGCGGCGCGGGCAGAAGATCAGCCACTGGATGTGGTTCGTCTTCCCGCAGATCGCCGGCCTTGGACAAAGCCCGACATCGAGAAAGTATGCGATCTCCTCGCTGGAGGAAGCGCGCGCCTATCTGCGGCATCCCGTGCTCGGCCCGCGGCTGACCGAATGCGCGCGCCTCCTCACAGAGATGCGTGGCCGCACCGCGGAGCAGATATTCGGCGGCCTGGACGCGCAGAAGCTGCGCTCGTCCATGACGTTGTTCTGGCGGGCTGGTCCCGGTGAGCCGTTGTTCGGTCAGGTGATCAGCCAGTACTTCGGCGGCGTTCCCGACTCAGCGACCGATCAGCTCCTCTGAATTTCCGGCAGTTCGCTGGCCCCCTCCGAAAGGGCTGGCCGCGATGCGGTGCCGTGCGGCCGCGCCCCGGGGCGGCGCCACGAGACCTCGAAGAGCGCTCCGCCCAGCCGGGACTCATCGATCCGCCACCGGCCGCCGGTCGACCGCACGATCGAGTCGGCGATGGCAAGTCCCAGTCCAGCCCCGCCACCCTGCTCCGTCGCCCGGTGAAAGCGGTCGAACAGCCGTATCCGGTCCTCGGCCTGGATTCCCGGCCCGCTGTCTTCCACCGTCATGCTGACCCGGTTTCCGCGCACCGCCACGCTGATCCTGACCTTTCCGCCCGGTCCCGCGTACCGGCAGGCGTTGTCCACCAGCACCCCGGCCAGCCGGTCGATCCATTCCGGTGGCGCGCTGATCCAGGCCTGCTCCGTTCCGGCGACCGCCACCGATATCCCCAGCGACTGGGCGCGGGCGACGGCCTGGAAACGTCCGGCGCACTCTTCGGCGATGGTCGACAGATCGAGCGGCTCTGCACCTGGTGGCGGTGGTTCCGAGTCGAACCGGGCCAGCCAGAGCAGATCCTCGACGATGCGGCGCAGGCGCTGGCTCTCTCCCTGGATGCGGGTCAGGGCGGCCCGGTAGTCACTGGCCTTTCTCGGGGCGCTCAGCGCGATGCCGGTCTCCGCGCTGATGACACTGAGCGGGGTCCGGAGCTCGTGCGAGGCGTCGGCGGTGAACTCAAGCTGACGGCGCCGGGACTGCTCCACCGGGGAGAGCGCCCTGAGCCCGATGACCAGCGACCCGGCGAACATGGCCAGCAGCAGCACCGGAGCGGCCAGAACCTCACCGTCGCGGAGCACGCCCTCGGTGTGAACCTGCTCCGCCAGGCTCTGGCCGGCGACCAGCCAGCCACCACCCTGACGGACCTCATCCAGCCGGAACGTGCTGGATCCCAGGTGCACGGTGACCGGCCGGGCGACCGCCGGGACCCGGTCGCTGGGCAGCGACGGGGCACCTGCGGTCAGCGCCACCGCACTGCGCCCGGAGGCCGTGTGCCAGAGGAACACCGGCGCCTCATCAGTATCGCTGTCCACGTCGTGCTTGCCGTCCATGGCCGCGTGGCCGCCCTGGCTGAGCTCGGACAGGCGCTGGTGCAGGCGGGCGTCCACCGCGGCGACGAGCCTGCCCGCTACGACCCGGTCCAGGACGATGACGCAGCCCAGGAACACGATGCCCACGAGCAGTGTCGCGGCGAGGGCGACCCTCGTGGCGTGGGCAATCTGCGGCGGCAGCGACAGGCGCCACCTGGGGCCGCGCCGCCCGGACCCGGACCCGCCGGACCCGCGCCGCATCCTCACCGGGCCACGATCCGGTATCCGACAGCCCGAACGGACTCGACGCGCACCTGGGCCCCCGCGAGCTTGGATCGCAGCCTGGCCATGTGGACGTCGATGGTGTTGGACCCCATGGCGTCAGCCTCGTTGTCCCACACGTGCACGGCGATCGACCTCCGGTCCACCACCGTCGGCGACCGGCGCATGAGCATTTCCAGGATGCCGCGCTCGGTGCCGGTGAGAGCGGGCCGCTGTGTTCCGATCCGCACCTCCCGGGTCGCCGGATCGAAGAGCACGTCGCCGACTACCAGCTGCGGTGACTGCGACGCCCGTGGCCTGCGCTGCAGGGCCCGGATCCGGGCCAGCAGCTCGGTGAAATCGAACGGCTTGACCAGGTAGTCGTCGGCGCCCTGGTCCAGTCCGGTCACCCGGTCCGCGGGTGCGTCACGGGCCGTCAGCATCAGGACCGCGGCCGGCAGCTTGCTCCGGCGCATCCACTGCAGGACCTCCAGGCCGGACACCCTGGGCATCCGCCAGTCGAGCACGACCACCGCGTAGTCGTAGCTGCGCAGGTAGTCCACGGCCGCCCGGCCGTCGGGCACGGCATCGACCGTATAGCCGTTCTCCCGCAGCCCCCGGCCGAGTGCCTCCCGCAGGCCCCGGTCATCCTCGGCCACCAGCACCCGCATCAGCGGCTCCTCCCGGCTCAGCGGGGTAGTCGGCGCCAGATGGGCCGGGGCAGCACCCGGAGCACGGCGGCCAGCGCGGCCATCCCCGGCGGCACCCAGGTCACGGTGGCGTTCCCGGAGAGCGCCGCCGCGACTGCGGTGCCCACCTCGGACGGCGTCCGGGCCAGCGGCGCCGGGCTCATCCCCGCGGTCATCCGGCCGGTGACAAAGCCGGGCCTGACCAGTAGCACCCGCACCCCGCTGCCGTGCAGCGAGTCGGTCAGCCCGCGGGCGAAGGCATCCAGGCCGGCCTTGGCCGCCCCGTACACGAAGTTGGCCTTGCGGGGCCGGATCGCAGCCACCGAAGACAGCACGACGATGGTGCCGTGCCCCTGGGCCCGCATCCGCGCGGCGGCCGCGAGCAGCGTGGTGACGTGCCCGGTGAAGTTGGTCTCGATGAGCATCCCGGCCTGGAGCGGATCACGTTCCAGCGTCTCCTGCGGGGTCAGGATGCCCGCCGCGGAGATGACCAGGCCCACGTCCCCGGCCGCGAAGGCGCGGTCTATCAGCGCCTGGTGGGTGTCCAGCGCGGTGGCATCGTAGGGCAGGGTCCGCACCTGGTAGCTCAGCGCCTTCCCGGCGGCCGCCAGCCGCTGCTCATCCCGGCCGGCCAGGATCACCTCGGTTTCCGATGGCGCTCCGAGCGCGGCCAGGATCTCCAGGCCGATCTCGCTGGTCCCGCCGAGCAGCAACACACGGGCCGGTGCGCTCGGTGCACCCTGGCGCTTCAGCACTGCCCCACCTCCATCGCTACAGCCCGCCTACGAACAGCACCAGCCACGCCAGCTCACAGCAGATCATCGGCCCGTCCCTGGCGATAAGGTCCTCGACCGGCTTGCCGGGCTCGTGCGTGGTGAGCCAGTCGAACCGCATCAGGGCCGCGGTCAGCGGCAGGGCACTGACCAGATGCAGGCCGCGCATCCAGCTGCCGTGCTCGCCGAGCGCCCAGAACAGGTAGGCCAAGATCATGAGGATGGTCGTCACTCGCTGGGCCAGCCGCAGAAAGGCCGGTGTGTACCAGCGCATGACCGGGCGGTGCCGGGCCGCGTCGGCACCGAGCACGGCGAGTTCGGTGAAGCGCTTGGCGGTCGCGACCATGAGCGCGCCCAGGCTGCAGACGACCAGGAACCAGGCGGAAGTCGGCACGTGAGTCGCTACGGCACCGCCGAGGGCCCGCAGCACGAAGCCCGAGGCGACGAATATCAGCTCGACCACGGGGACGTGCTTGAGGACAAGCGTGTAGAGCGACGAGAAGACAACGTAGACGGCGATCAGCGCGGCCAGCGCCGGCTCGCCGATGTTCAGGCTCGTGACCTCGGCGGCGGTGACGGCGGCGGCCGCCAGCGCGAGTGCGTGGGCCGCGGGAAGCCGCCCTGACGCCACGGCGCGCAGCCGCTTGGTCGGGTGACGCCGGTCGCGGTCCGCGTCGGCGACATCGTTGATGAAGTACACGGCGGCCGACGCGGCGGTGAAGGCGGCCGCGGCGGCCAGCGCGTAGCCGAGTCCGTCGTCTCGTCCCAGCGACGCGCCCGCCAGGGGCGCCGCGAAGACGAGCAGGTTCTTCGGCCACTGGCGCGGCCGGGACGTCTCCAGGGCAGCGCGCAGCCACCGCCGCGATGCCGCGGAGCGGGTGAGCGCTTCGGTCCGGGCAGGCGGGATCTCGGTTTTACCCAGGCGCGTCGTCACCGTGCGTACACAGCCGTGAAATCGCGGCTGGCGGGGGAGTAGTAGCGGGCCGGCGCCTGCAGCTGGTTAGGGAGCAGGTTGACCGGAGTCGGGTCCGCCGGGTTGGTCTTCGGCAGGTAGTACATGTACGACATCCAGTCGGGGTTGATGTCCAGCTCCATTGCCGTCACACTGCCTGCCCGCTGGAGCAGCGTGGCGACTTCCCGCACGTTCAGCGACGGGCCGTAGACAAAGATGATCCGCCCGTCCGGGGTGATCCCGATCCCGGATCGCCAGACGTAGTAGCCGCCACCCAGGGTGGCGCCCCAGTTGCTCTCGACGTTGGAGTCGACCGATGCGGGAATGGCGCCGTTCTCCACGATCGGGTGCAGGTTCTGGCGCACGCCCACTACGTCGGGGGTCATCTGCACGGTGCTTCCCCATACGCCGATCGCCATGTGCCCGTCCCGGTAGTAAACGGCCGATGCGGCTCCGTTAGTCAGCGTGCCGAAGGTCCTGCCATTGAGGTAGAAGCCGCCTCCGGAAGAGGAGATCTTGAATCCGCCGTTGAACGTCGCCAGCAGGCCAAGGCGGGCGGTCGGCGGAATGTACGTGGCGGATTGCCAGGGGCCCGGGCCGGGGTCAACTGCGCCCGGGTGCAGTTCGAACCGCACCAGCTTCTGGTTCATCGAGACGACACCCGCGACGTAAGAGCTGTAAATGCTGCTCGCGCGTAGGTAGGTGCCAAAGATGGCCGGATTGCCGGCCACCGTGCCGAGCACGCGCCAGGTACCCTCCCCAGGCAGCGGGTGGGCCACGATCGGCGTCAGGGCCGGGGGCGGCCCGTACGTGGGCGCCGCTTTCTTCGATGCTGCCTGCTTCGATGCCTTGATCGCGCCCGCACTGGGGCCGGTCAGCGCGAACGACGGCTTGCCCCCCACCTTCGGCGGCTGGTAGGAGACCCATTCCCCCAACGTCACCACGGGTCCGAGGTAGTGGCCGCGGGCCCACTCCGCAAGCCGTTCCGGCACGGTCCCGCCGCCCGGCACGGTGAGGGCATGGCCCACCGACCAGGAAAGCCATAGGCCGAACGCGACCACCAGCGCCAGTGTTACCCGTACCCACCGGCGATCCCAGAGCCGTCTGCGCCTTCTGCGCCGAGTAGGCCGGGGGGGCCGGGAGGGCCGGTCGTAACCGAAGCGGTAATCCGGGTCCATATCCGGGTCCAGGTCCGGGACGATGAGCCTGCCCCGGCCCGGGACATAGCTGGGCTCGCCGGTTCCAGGGCCACGCCTGGATGTCTCCGGTCTTGGCACTCGCGTACTCCCTCCGGGGGGCAAGTCAGCCGAGAGATCCCGCAGCCAGGAGGCAGCCGGTTTGGCACCTGTGGCACGGGGGTGCGGGAGCCCCGGCAAATGCGGCAGCGCCGACCACGCGCAGTGGTCCGCGTGTCGAGCCGGGCACCCAAGAAGACAGGTTTACTCGGGAAACATGAAGACTACGTGACGTCGGCTTTGAGGTTCCGGCTATCTGACGGTAACAGATGGTAAGTGCCCGGCGGGCAGAGACGGTGCCCGAACGGCATTCCGTGACAATCCCCGCGATCGCGGCGCGGAAACCGCCGGCGCCGTGACAGTTGGCCAGAGTGACCTTCGGCATACTACAAGCCATGATTATCGGTGTCGGATTGGATGCCCGGCTCGGCCTGCCGCTGCGCCAGTTGCGTGAAGTCGCACAGGAAGCAGCGCGGCTCGGCTTCGAGAGCGTGTGGACTCCGGCCGGGGGAGTGCCCGACTCTTTCCACGTCTGTGCCGCCTGGTCGGCGGACACGTCGCTACGGACTGGCATCTCCGTGGTTCCCGCCGCGCGGATGTGGACGCCGCTGGCCCTGGCGGTGCAGGCGGCGACGCTGGCTCAGCTGTCGTCGGGCCGTTTCGTGCTGGGCCTTGGAACTGGCGGCTACGGGCCGCTGTTCTGGGAATCTGTCCGCCTCCCGAACCGGCCGATCGCCATCATGCGCGACTACGCAACGGTGGTCCGCCGTCTCCTGGCGGGCGAGACCGTCACCTCGGACGGCCCGGCGGCCCGGCTCCGGTCAGTCTCGCTTGGCCTGCGTGATCTGCCTCGTGCACCGGTGTACCTGGCCGCGCTCGGCCCGCAGATGCTCCAGCTGGCGGGTGAGGTGGCCGAGGGGGCGCTGCTCAACTGGGCCACGCCGGAGCGCATCGCCGCCAGCCGGTCACAGATTGCCGCGGGCGCCGCGCGCGCCGGGCGCGGGCCGGGCGAGATCCCTGTGACTATGTACGTCCGGGTTTGTATCGACGACGATGTGGCCGCTGCCCGGCGGGCCTTCGGCCAGCAGGTCCTCGGCTACGCGATGGCCCAGCCCGGCGTCCCGCCCGAGGCTGGCTACCGGGGTCTCTTCGCTCAGATGGGTTTCGACGGGGCATTGCGCGAGCTCGAAGATCGCCGCGACCGGGGAGCCGGGCTGGCTGAACTGGTGGACGCCGCCCCGGACGAGCTCCTCCACGCGGTGGGCTATTTTGGTCCGGCCGCAGCGGCGCCGGCGGCCTTCGCCCGGCTGAGCGCCGGGCTGGACGAGACCATCGTCCGGATCATCACGGCCCGCCCCGGTCCTGAGCCCGTCGTTGCGGCCATGACCGCGCTGACGCCGTCGGCCATCCGGGCCGCCTCGGCCACGCCCTAGCCCGCGCCGGGCCGGGGGGTATCGCGGCGGGCTGGTTCTTCCGGGACAGACGGCCCGGGCCGCACCCTAACGGCGGCGACGGTGCCAGGGGCCGTAGCGGAACCAGAGGATCGCGAGGACGCCGATCAGCAGCCAGGGGACGTATAGCCGGACCAGGACGTGCCCGGCCACCACGGCGATCACGAGAACGAGGGCGGCGGCCAGGACGCGGCGCGGCCAGTACCCCGCGTGGTCCCGGTGCGGCCCTCTGGGCTGCCGGGGCCGCCCAGGCCGGCCCGTTTCGGGCGGCGGCTCGGTGCCTGGCAGGTCGGCGAGCAGCCCGCTCAGGTCCGACCGGGTGGTGGCGCTCATCGCCCGGTCGAGGCGCTCGTTGAACTCGGCCTGATCAAGTCGCCCGTCGCCATAGTGCTTGGACAGCCGGTCAGCGACATCGGCGCGCTCGGCGTCGGAGACGCGCAGTTCAGTAGACATGGTCAGTGCGACCGGGTCTGCAGGGACTGGATGAGCTCACTCGCGATGGACTGCTCGCTGCCCTCTTCGGGGATCAGCAGCCAGCCAGCGAGGTAGATGGGGAGGCCGATGCCGCCGGTGACGACGAGCACGGCGAAGGCGATCCGGACGATCGTCGCGTCCACGCCGAGGTAGCGGGCGATGCCGGCGGCGACTCCGGCCAGCATCCTGTCCTGGATGGGGCGGCATAGCGGCTGCGGCCGGGTGAGGCTGCTTGCTTCCGGACTCGTCGTGGGGGGGCTGCTTGCTTCTGGGTTGACCGTTGTCTCGTTCATGGCTCCAGCGTGCGGCCACCAGGCCAGCCGGGCCATCCGGAAGACCCCCGCATTCCACCCTGATGAGGCCACCGCGCAGGCTCAGGGTTTGCCCGGATAGCCGGGCGGCCGTATGGGGAGCGATGATGGACACATGCGGGAGCGAACCGACTGGGCGTCGCACTGGCACGCTGACCGCCCCCAGGGCGGTTCCTGGATGCGCGGCCCAGAGGGCGGCGGCCTGCGGCCGCTGGGAAGCAGGCCGGGCCGCCCGCACTTCTGGCGTCTCGGCCCCGGCCGGTGGTCGCGCGGGCCAGGGAGCGGCGCGCCGCTGCGGCGCGGCCAGGAGGACCGCATGGTCGGCGGGGTGGCGTCCGGCCTGGCGGCCCGGACGGGCTTCGACGTTACTGTCGTGCGGCTCGTGTTCGTGCTGCTCACCGTGGCCAGCAGCGGCGTCGGCGCGGTGGGCTATGTGCTGGCCTGGCTGGTGGTGCCGGCCGTTGGCGCGGACAGCAACATTGCGACCCAGGCCAAGACCGACCGGCGGGGCATCGCGCTGGCCGCCGGTCTCGGGTCATTGCTCCTCGTGCTGCTCCTGATCGCCTCCGTCCTGGGCGCCGGCGGGTTCGTGACGCTGGCCGGGCCGCTGGTCATCGGCGCGGTCGGCATCGTGCTGATCTGGAGAAACACCTCTGATGAGGAGCGAGCCACGATGCGGCGCCTGGCCGAGCCGCTGCTGGGCCTGGCCGAGGGCAGCAGGCGGTCCCGGACCGTGACACGCGTGGCGATCGCCAGCGTGCTGCTGGGCGGCGGCCTGTCCACCCTGCTGTCCGGGCACACGAGCCACGCCATGCTGCGGGCCCTGGGCGGGGTGGCGCTCGTGCTGGCCGGGGTCGTGCTGGTGCTGGGCCCCTGGTGGCTGCGTATCGCCCGCGATCTCGTGGTCGAGCGTCAGGCTAGGGCCCGGGCGGAAGAGCGAGCCGACATGGCGGCGCGGGTCCACGACTCGGTGCTGCAGACGCTCGCCCTGATCCAGCGCCGCGCCGACGACCCGCAGAAGGTCGTCCAGC
This sequence comes from Streptosporangiaceae bacterium, assembly GCA_033854735.1. GTDB lineage: Bacteria > Actinomycetota > Actinomycetes > Streptosporangiales > Streptosporangiaceae > JAWWPY01. The sequence goes on from JAWWPY010000607.1 coordinate 19,635, forward strand.
TCGCCCGGGCTCAGGAGCGGGAGCTGCGCTCCTGGCTGTTCGACGGCCGGGCGCCGGGTTCGATCGACGGCCAGGGCGTTACCCTCGCGGCGGGGGTGCGGCTCATCCAGCAGGAGGTGGAGGCGCAGCACGGCGTCATTGTCGAGGCCGTCACCGTCGGCGACTGCGAACTCGACGATGACCTCAGCGCCCTGCTCGCGGCCGCGCGCGAAGCAACGGTCAACGCCGTGAAATGGTCGGGCGCCAGCGTTGTCTCGATCTTCGCTGAGGTGGAGCCGGCCGAGGTGTCGCTGTTTGTCAGGGATCGCGGGCGGGGATTCGACCCCGACGCGGTCCCCAGCGACCGGAAGGGGCTGGCCGAGTCCGTCCGCGCCCGGATGGCCCGCCGCGGCGGTTCCGCGACCATCCGCAGTGCCGCGGGCGAGGGCACTGAGGTGTCCCTGACCATGCCCCGTGCCGCCGGGGAACGCCAGCCGAGCCGGACGTGAACACGCCCGGCACCCAGGCCACGGGCGGTGGCAGGCCGAGGGTCTTCATTGTGGACGATCATGGCCTGTTCCGTTCCGGGGTCCGGTCCGAGTTCGGCGACCAGGTCGAGGTCGTCGGCGAGGCTGACGACGTGCAGCCTGCGATCACCCGGATCGCCGAGTGCCTCCCCGATGTTGTTCTCCTCGACGTGCACCTGCCCGGCGGGGGAGGCCAGGCCGTGGTCACGGCGATCAAGGCCGCGCACCCGCAGGTGCGTTTTCTCGCCCTGTCCGCTTCAGATGCTCCCGAGGACGTCATTTCCGTCATCCGGGCCGGCGCACGGGGTTACGTCACGAAGACCATCTCCGGCACCGAGCTGGTAGCGGCGGTGCGCCGGGTCGCAGCCGGTGACACGGTGTTCTCACCGCTGCTGGCCGGGTTCGTCCTGGATGCCTTCGCCTCCCTTCCTCCGGACGGCACGGGCCGGCGGTCGCTCGATCCTGAGCTTGACCAGCTGACGCCCCGCGAGCGGGAGGTCCTGCGGCTGATCGCCCGTGGCTACACCTACAAGGAGATCGCGCGCGAGCTCTACATCTCCATCAAGACGGTGGAGAGCCACGTTTCCTCGGTGCTCAGAAAGCTCCAGCTCTCGACCCGCCACCAGCTGACCCGGTGGGCCACCGAGCGACGCCTGACCTGACCACAGGGCTGACCTGACCACACGGCGTAGCTCAGCCGCCTGGGGTATGTTCGCACTCGAAGCCCACGGCATAGGCGCGACCGCATACATCAACCCAGATCCGGAGCGACCGCGGTGACTGGCGAACCAACAGGACCTGGCGAGATCGGCGGGTCGTGCGGCTTCGATCCCAGCAGGCCAAATGCGGCGCGGATATATGACTATCTGCTCGGCGGGAAGGACCACTTCGCCGCCGACCGGCACGCCGCGGAGCAGCTCGTCTCCGCGCTACCGGACGCGGCGATGGCCGCAAGAGCGAACCGCGCCTTCCTGACCGCTGCGGTACAGTACGTGGCACGCTGCGGCATCAGTCAGTATGTCGACATCGGAGCCGGCCTGCCGACGTCGCCGAACGTGCATGAGTCCGCGCGGGCAGTCGTACCGGCTGCGCGGGTTGCGTACGTCGACAATGATCCGGTCGCGGTGGCACATGCGCGCGCGCTGCTCGCCACCGATGACTTCGTGATCGTGATCGACGGGAACGCACGCAAATATGAAGGTATTCTTACCGACCCGCAGCTGGGCGCGCTGATTGATCTCTCCGAGCCGGTGTGCGTCATGTTTGTCAGCATGCTGCATTTTTTGACCGCTGACGAGGCGGACACCATCGTTGCGGCTTTCCGGGAACGGATGGCTCCAGGAAGCTACCTGGTGATCTCGGCGGGGCACAAGGAGAATTACCGGGTGCGGGAAGAGGTTCAGGCCGCCTATGGTGACACGACTGTCCTGACCGGCCGCCCGGCGGCCGAGATCGCCGCGTACTTCGACGGTTTCGACCTGGTGCCACCCGGCGTTGTGCCGGTCACTGAATGGCGGCTTGATGAGCTGGACGCAGGACAGCAACCGCGGATTTGGCCGGGATCACCCGCACCGGTGAAGGCCAGCATGCTGGCCGGTATCGGCCGCAAACGAGGCTGAGCCGGCCGCCCGTTCCTGAGCTCGGTGAGTGGCCAAATTGCGCGTTCGGCGGTTCAGGCCCGTGACCGCCCAGGCAGCCACGAGGCCGCCGCAGTTTGTCGCGAGATGCAGCAGTGCGGGCGCGGCCAAGCGGCCCGAACGTTCCCGCAGCCATGACAGGAACACGCCGCTTGCGGTTGTCACCGCGACGCCCGCGAGTGCGCCCGCGATGGCCTGCCTGCGGCCGTCCGCGAGGCCGTTGACGCGCAGGGCCTGGATGGTGGGGCGGATGTGCCAGATGCCAAACACGCCACCGGCCACTGTGATGGCGGCGCCCTCGGGCATGACCCGGCGCAGTCCCGCCTGCAGCACCCCGCGGAAGGCGGTTTCTTCCCACAGCACGGTGCCGATTGGGATGCGTACCACGGCCTGATAGGCGATCGCGCGCCCATCGAGTGCTCCGATCCGCTTGTCCTTGAGCAGAGGGTGTGTCGCCGGCACCACAACGATAAGCAGCCATGCCGCGGCCACAGTTGCCGCCAGCTGGGATCCGAGCCGGCCCGGCAACCACGTGGCGCGCCCGACGCCGATGTCGGTGGCCGTCAGGCCACTTGCTGCGGCCGCCGACAGCGCAACACCAGTGGCACCGGCATTGACCGGTACGTACCACCGGCTGTGCGACGGATGCGCCCCGAACACGTTGTTATATGCGGCGAGGAAGGCACATGACGCAATCGCGAACCCATCGTCTCGCCGGGAATTTCGCCCTGGAGTCATTTGCGCCACGGGTTTTGATGCTCCACGGCCCTTCATCTTGCGCACGGCGTTGATCAGCCCCCGGGATGAATGAGGCCGGTCTCGTAGGCGAGGACGACGGCCTGCGTGCGGTCGCGGAGCCCAAGCTTCATCAAGATGCGGCTTACGTGGGTCTTCACGGTCTGTTCCGCGACGATAAGGTGGCCGGCTATTTCGGCGTTCGACATGCCACGGGCAACGAGGGCGAGCACTTCGGACTCCCGTTCGGTCAGGCCTTCGAGGTCCTTACGGCTGGGGCTCCGGGGTGCGCCCATCCGGGCGAACTCGGCGATGAGGCGCCGGGTGACACCGGGGGCGAGCAGTGCGTCACCGGCCGCTACCAGCCGCACCGCGTCGGCAAGCTCGCGGGCGGAGGCGTCCTTGAGCAGGAAACCGCTGGCGCCTGAGCGCAAGGCCTCATAGACGTAATCGTCGAGGTCGAAAGTGGTCAGCACGAGGACCCTGGGCGGATCGGGCAGGGCCGTGATCTCCCGGGTCGCCTGCAGGCCGTCGAGCACCGGCATGCGGACGTCCATGAGGATCACATCTGGATGCAGGCCAGCAGCGTGGGCGATTGCCTCCTGGCCGTTCACGGCTTCGGCGATGACCTGGATATCGGGCTGGGCGTTCAGCAGGACGCTGAAGCCCGACCGTACCATCCCCTGGTCGTCGGCGATCACTACGCGGATGGTCACGGCGGGCTCTCCGGATGGTCATTGTCCAGCGGAAGCGCAGCGGTCACCAGGAACTCGCCCTGCTCGGTCGGGCCGGCTGTGAGGTGGCCGCCCAGCATGGCGGCGCGTTCGCGCATGCCGATGATGCCATGCCCGCCGCCTGGGCTGACCCCGGTACCGTTGTGCTCCCCCCACCTACTTTGGCCGCCGGGCAGGCAGCCGTCGTTCCGGACCTCTATGACCAGGGCGGCCTCGCCGTAGTAAAGCTTCACCTGAACCTGTGCGCCTGGCGCGTGCCGCAGAGCGTTGCTCAGCGCCTCTTGCACGATCCGGTAGGCGGACAGGTTCACGCCCGCCGGGATGGGCCGAGGGGTGCCGCTCACGTCGGCGGTAACCGTCACCCCGCCGTTGCGCGCCGATTCGAGCAGGCCGGCCAGATCGTCGAGGCTGGGCTGGGGCGCGGTATCCGGCCCGTCGCTGCGCAGCACGCCCAGCACACGGCGCAATTCGTTGAGACCGCTCAGCGCGCTGGCACGGATCTCGGTGAAGCTCTCCACCAGTTCCTTCGGCGGGTCAGCGATCTTGTAGGGAGCGGCCTCAGCCTGGATCGCGATCACCGACATGTGGTGGGCGACGACGTCATGCAGCTCACGGGCGATCCGCTGGCGCTCTTCGAACAGGGCGCGTTCTCCCACGTGGCGGCGTTCGGCGACTTCCAGCTGCTCGCGGCTGCCGCGCCGCGAGCGGACGATGACCCCGGCGAACACCGGGATCGCGGCGACGAAGAGGGCGGACGTGGTGCTCTGCCAGTCGATGTAGGTGGCGGCGAGCACCGTGACGATGCCCGCGCCGGTCACCACCCACGCCCTGCAGCGGACAGCGACCGCATACAAGCACAGGACGTAGACGATGACCCCGGCCGGGAGGTAGGTGGCCGACGAGAGCGAATGCGGCGGGATCCGCAGGCTGGCCCAGAACATGGCCAGCGCGGAAGCAGTCCAGGCGGTGAGCGGGAGGCGGGTGCGCAGGACCAGCGGCACGCAGAGCACGAACGACAGCAGGAGGAGCTCTCCTGTGCTGTGCGGGCCGCCATGACGGGCGTTCTGGGTTCCGAGCGCGCCGTCCGTGGTGCCGAAGCAGATGAGGGCAGTCAGCACGTCGGCGACGAAGACAACGTCGAATCGGCCGCGCCGCAGCCAGCGTGGCCGCGGCGCGGGTGGCTCCGTGACACCGGCCGCGAGCACTGCCGCGATCCGGCTGATGAGGCCAGAGTGCATGTCCTCAGCGTATGGCGGGTGGCGTGGGCGTTTCGTGCCTCTGAAGGTGGATCTTTGAGGGCGTACCTGAGTAGGGGGAGGCTTAGGGAAGCTCATCCGCGGCGCCTGGGCCGCCCGTCCCGGGTCACCCTCCCGGTACCCGCGGGGCAGGCCCGCAATGGGCTCCCCAGGGTGACGCAGGCGACAGGCGGGCGTCCGTAACTTTCTGGCCAGCACCCAGCTGGACAGAAAGGACGCTTCTATGAGACTCCGCCGCGTGATCACCATCGCGGGGGCCGTCACCGCCGTGCTCGCCACGACGGCCGCCGTGCTCCCGGGCGCTCCGGTTGACCGGCCGCAGCCACTTCCCGCTCTCACCGGCCCGGCGCTGGCGGCGCGCTACTCGGCCGACTCACGCATGATCGCGCGGGCCGCCAGCGCTGCGGGCCGGGCGGGTAACGGGGATCTCGCCCGCTCGCTCGAGGCCATGCGCGGCCAGCATTTCCTCGACTTCAACCCCCGTGGGCAGGGCCTGGCGGTGGAGGTCGTCGGCAACCTGGCCCAGGCCAAGCGGGTGGCCATTCTCGTGCCCGGCTCCGACACATCCCTGGCGACGTTCGACTCCCGGGGCACGGCCTCACCCGGTGGCGGGGCCCTCGCCCTCGCGGCCCAAGCGCGCCGGCTGGACCCCGGTGCTCACCTCGCGGTCATCGCCTGGCTTGGCTACACCACCCCGAACACCGTCAGCGCGGGCATCATGACGTCGGGTGACGCCGGGCAGGGCGCGGACGCGTTGCGGCCGCTGGTGGACGATCTCGCCCAGCACGGACACCAGGTGGCCCTGCTCTGTCACAGCTACGGATCGGTGGTGTGTGGCCAGGCCGCGCCACACCTGCCGATCACCGACATCGCGGTCTTCGGGAGCCCAGGGATGGACGCCGCCTCCGTGCGGGCGCTGCACACCACCGCCCGTGTGTGGGCGGGCCGGGGAGCCAGCGACTGGATTCGTTACGTGCCCCACGTCCAGCTACTCGGGCTCGGCTTCGGCCAGGACCCAACCGCCCCCGCCTTCGGCGCCAGGCTCTTTGACTGCGGCAGCGGGGGCCACAGCAGCTACTTGCCGCCAGGCAGCATCGCCCTGCGCAACCTCGCCTACATCGCGCTCGGCGATCCCGCCCGAGTCACCCGATGACCAGCCACGCCGCCGCCAAGCTCCAGGATTTCGCCGCACGGGCCGACGCTGCCACTCCGCCGCACCGGGATCGCACCGTTGACGCGCTCCGCGCGCTGGCCATCGCCGGAGTCATACTCGGCCACTGGATGGTCACCGCGTTGGTGCTGACCCACGGCCGGACCGGTGACGTGCTGCACGAGGCGAGCCCGTTGGCCTCCATGCCCGCCCTGACCCCCGTGTCGTGGATCTTCCAGACACTCGCGATCTTCTTCTTCGTCGGAGGTTACGCGGCGGCCCGCAGCTTCACCGGTGACTATCGCCCGTGGCTGCGCAAACGGCTCGCACGGTTGTCCCGCCCCGTGGCGGTTTTCGCTGCCGTCTGGGCGCTGCTCGCAGCGGGACTGTACTTGGGCGGCATCTCGGGGCCGACGCTGCACACCGTGCTCATGCTGGTGCTCGACCCGCTGTGGTTCCTGGGGGTGTTCGCCGGGCTGACCGCCCTGACCCCGCTGGCCGTGGCGCTGGCGCGCCGCTTCGGCGCTCGCGCGGCATGGATCCCCCTCATCGTCGTCGCGGGCGCCGACGCGGTGCGTTTCACCCTCGGCGGGCCCTCGCCGGTCGGCTGGATCAACGTCGCGGCCGGCTGGATGGTCCCTTACCTGCTCGGGATCGCGTGGGCGCGGGGCGCGTTCCAGGGCCGCAAGGGTGCGGCCCTGATGCTCGCCGGTGGGGTCACGGCCACCGTGGCGCTCGTCTTGTGGGCCAGGTACCCCGCCAGCATGGTCGGCGTGAACGGTGCCGCCATCTCGAACCTGAACCCGCCCACCCTCGCCGTCGTGACCTTCGGCATCGCGCAGGTCGGCCTCGCGTTGCTGATGCGGCAACGGCTGGCCCGGTGGATGCGCCGCCCTCTCGCGTGGGCGGCGGCCGCAACAGCCAACCTCTCGGCGATGACGCTGTTCCTTTGGCACCAGACCGCGTTCCTCGCGGTCACCATGGCATGTCTGATCATCGGCCCACTGCCCGGCCTCCTTACAGCCCCCTCCAGCGCCGCGTGGGTCGCGGAGCGGCTCGCCTGGCTCCCAGCCTTCGCCGCCGCGCTCACCGTCCTATGGATCGCGTTTCAGCGGGCCGAACGGTCACAGGGCCGGCCTAGCTGTGCAGCGGGAAGTGGCAGGCGGCGACGTGACCGGGCCCGAACGAGCGGAGCCGGGGCTCTTCCTCGGCACACAGATCCTGCGCGAAAGGACACCGGGTGCGGAACCGGCAGCCCGACGGCGGGCTGACCGGGCTGGGCAGTTCGCCGGTGATTCCAGCGGCCGCCCCGGCCCCTCGCGCCGCCCGGGCCGCCCCGGGTTCCGGCGCCGGGATGGCGGCGATGAGCCCGGCCGTGTACGGATGCGCCGCCCGCTGGTAGATGTCGTCCCCCGAGCCCATCTCAACCAGCTTGCCCAGGTACATGACGCCGATCCGGTCGGCCATGTACTTGACGACCGCCAGGTCGTGGGAGATGACGATGTAGGTCAGGCCGTGGGCCGCCTGCAGCCGCTTCATCAGGTTGAGCACCTGCGCCCTGACGGACACGTCAAGCGCGCTGACCGGCTCGTCGGCCACGATGACCTTCGGGTTCAGGGTGAGCGCCCGGGCCAGCCCGATCCGCTGCCGCTGGCCGCCGGAGAACTCGTGCGGATAGCGCTCGGCCGCGCTGCGCGGCAGGCCGACCTCGTCGAGCAGTTCGTAGACGCGCTGCTGCTGCTGCCGGCGGGTCCCGACCCGATGAATGGACAGGGGCTCGCGGATGATCGAGCCGACCCGCATCCTCGGGTCGAGTGACGAGTACGGATCCTGGAACATCAGCTGCAGGTCGCGGCGCTGCTTTCGCAGCTCACCTCCGCCGAGGCCGGAGATGTCCCGCTCGCCGAGCAGCACAGATCCCGAGTTCGGGCGCTCCAGCGCCACCACGAGCCGCCCGATGGTGGTCTTGCCGCAGCCTGACTCGCCGACCAGGCCGAATGTCTCTCCCGCGGTCACGGTGAACGAGACATCCGACACGGCGTGCACGCGGCCCGCCGTGCGCGCCGCGAACGGCCCCGAGGTGACCGGGAACTCCTTGACCAGATCGCGCACCTCGAGCAGCGTTCTGCCGGGCGGTACCGCCGCCTCCGCGCGGCCCGGCCCCCCGGCGGCCCCGTCGGTGATCCCGGCTTGGGCAGGCCCAGCCACCGGATGCCAGCAGGCGAACAGGTGCTGCTGGCTCTCCCCGCCGAGCGCTGGTTCGCTGGTGCGGCACTGGTCGGTAGCTCGGTCGCACCTCGGCGCGAACCGGCAGCCTGCCGGGGGATCCGACAGGTCCGGCGGAAGGCCGCCGATGGCGAGCAGCGGCTGCTTGCTGTCCTGGCTCAGCCGTGGGATCGAGGCGAGCAGGGCCCGGGTGTAAGGGTGCCGCATGCGCCGGAAGAGAGTTCCGGCCGCCGCCGTCTCGACCATCCGGCCCGCGTACATGACCTGTACCCGGTCCGCGTTTCCCGCGATGACGCCCATGTCATGCGTGATCAGCAGCATCGCCATGCCGAGGCGTTCGGAGAGGTCGCGGAGCAGCGCGAGGATCTGCGCCTGGATGGTGACATCCAGGGCGGTCGTCGGCTCGTCGGCGATCAGCAGCCTGGGCTCGCAGGCCAGGGCCATCGCGATCATGACACGCTGGCGCAGCCCGCCGGAGAGCTGATGCGGGTAGTCGCCGAGCCGCTCGGCCGGCCTCGGCATGCCGACCAGGCCGAGGACCTCCGCCGCCCGGTCCATGGCCGCTGCCTGGCCCGCACCTCGGTGCCGCCGGAGCGGCTCCGCGACCTGGTAGCCGATGGTCTTCGTGGGGTCGAGCGAGGTGAGTGGGTCCTGGAAGATCATCGCGATGTCATGGCCGCGTATCGCGCGCAGGTCACTCGCGGGCAGGCCCACCAGTTCCCTGCCGTCCAGCTTGATCGAGCCGCCGACGATGGCTCCCCCGGGCGGCAGCAGGCCCATGATCGACAGGCCGGTCATCGATTTTCCGCAGCCGGACTCGCCCACCAGCCCGAGCGTCTCCCCGGGTTCGATGGTCAGGCTGACGTCGCCGACCGCCTGGACGACCGACCTGGCCAGCTGGATATGCGTCGAGAGGTCACTGATCTGCAGAACAGGGACCCGCCGCGGGTTCTCCTCGGTCAGCAGCTGGTTACTCGATCCGCGTGGTGATGGGGGTGCCGATCTCGATGGTGCGGCTGACCGTGCAGAGCCGGTCATGCGACTTCTTCACCACGTCAGGCAGCACCGCCCGGGCATCATCGCCGAGCTCGCCGGCCGGAAACCTGATCCGGAACGTCACCTCGATGTCAGCCAGGCGGTTGCCGCTGGTGTCGCGCACCTTGTCCGCCTCGACCCGCACCTCGAACGTGTCGGGTTCAGCGCGGCGGGACGTCAGGATGTCGACGTCGATCGCCGTGCATCCGCCGACCGCGGCCAGCAGCAGTTCGGTCGGGGTGAAGTCGCCGCCGCCGGTGCCCACGGCGATCTGGCCACCGCGGCCGTTGGTCGCGGTGAACATGCTGTTCGCGATGCGCTCGACGGCCACGGTGAGGTGCACGGGGCTAGTCGCCATACCGATACCCTGCCAGGCACCGGGCGCTCGCCGCCAGCCGGGGCCGCCGCCGCGGCCGCTCAGCCCTCGCTAATGGCCGTCCGGCAGGTACCAGCGGTCCGGCGCGATCAGCCGGTGCGCCCCCTCCGGGCCCCAGGAGCCGGGGGAGTAGAGCTCCACCGGGGGCGGGCTCTCGATCAGCGGAGCCGAGATCTCCCACAGCCGTTCGATTCCATCCGAGCGGGTGAACAGCGACTGATCGCCGAGCATCGCGTCCAGGATCAGCCGCTCGTAACCCTCGAGTCCATGGGCCCGGATGAAGGAATCCGCATAACGGAAGATCATTTCTGCCTCGCCGAGGCGCATCGTGGGGCCGGGTTCCTTGGCCAGGAAACGGGCGGCGATCCAGCCCGGATCATCGAAGTCGATCACCAGCTGGTTCCCCCGGCCATCCCGGCTGACGCGGGCGTCGACCGGGAACATCCGCAACGTCGGTTCCTTGAAAGTGACCGTGATCGTCTGGCGGCGCTGCCCGAGCGACTTGCCGGAGCGCAGGTAGAACGGCACGCCAGCCCAGCGCCAGTTGTCCACCTCGACGCGCAGGGCGGCGAACGTGTCGGTCTGCGAGGTGCCGGAGACGCCTGACTCGGCCCGGTAGCCCCGGTACTGCCCGCGCACCACATGGGCCAGGTCGAGCGGCTGCATCGCGTCGAAGACCTTCTGCTTTTCATCGCGCAACGGCTTGGCGTTCAGCGATGTCGGCGGTTCCATGGCCACGAAACCCAGCACCTGGAACAGATGCGTCACGATCATGTCCCGGAACGTCCCGGTGCCTTCGAAGAACTGGGCGCGGCCCTCGATGCCGATGGTCTCGGGCACGTCGATCTGCACGTGGCTGATGTGGTCGCGATTCCAGATGGGCTCAAGGAATCCGTTGGCGAAACGGAGGGCGAGGATGTTGTCCACGGACTCTTTGCCGAGGAAGTGGTCGATGCGGAACACCTGGGACTCGTCGAATACGGCGTGAACTGCCTGGTTGAGAGCCTGGGCGGAGGCCAGGTCGGTGCCGAACGGCTTCTCGATGATCACGCGGGAATCCTCGGCGAGGCCCGTGCCGCCCAGCATCCCGACGACTGACCCGAAGGCGCCCGGAGGTACGGCCAGGTGAAAGATGCGCCGAGGATGACCGCCGATCTCCTTCTCGGCCGCCCGCACCGCCGCGACGAGCGGCGCCGCATCTTTCGGGTCGGCGGCGCCGAAATGCAGCGAGCCGGCGAATGCTGGCCAGGCCACGCCGGTCGGCTTCGAGGAGCCGAATTCCCGGACCGCGTCCTTTGCGTGCGTGCGGAAATCGTCGTCGCTCAGCGCCGAGCTGGCCGGGGCCGAGCCGATGATCTGGTACCTCGCTGGCATCAGGCCGGCTTGGGCGAGATGGAAGAGACCAGGGAGCAACTTGCGCCTGGCCAGGTCCCCAGTGGCCCCGAACAGGACGATAACATGATCGTCGGGGACGGCCATGGCCATCTTCCGGCGCCTGACGGCCGCGGTCGGTTTCGCCGCACTGCTGGCCGCCATGGCTCAGCTCTTCTTCTCCGCGTGCCCGCCGAATTCGCTGCGCAGCGCGGACAGGAGCTTGTGGCTGAACTCGCCCAGCCCACGGGACTCGAACCGCTCAATCAGCGCGGCGGTGATGACCGGTGCCGGCACGCCCTCGTCGATCGCCGCGATGACCGTCCAGCGGCCTTCGCCGGAGTCGGAGACATGTCCCGCGAAGCCGGCCAGCTGCGGCGACTGGGCGAGCGCGTTGGCGGTCAGGTCGACCAGCCACGACCCGACGACCGAGCCGCGCCGCCAGACCTCGGCGACCTCGGCCACGTCGATGTCGTACTGGTAGTACTCGGGGTCGCGCAGGGGAGTGGTCTCCGCGTCGGAGGACTCGACGCCCGCCTCGCCGATGTTGGCGTGCTTGATGATGGACAGGCCCTCGGCGATCGCGGCCATCATCCCGTACTCGATGCCGTTGTGGACCATCTTGACGAAGTGCCCGGCGCCGCTCGGCCCGCAGTGCAGGTATCCGTCCGGAGCTGTCCCCGTGGTCCGCGTCCGGCCGGGTGTGGGCTCAGCACTGCCGATGCCGGGAGCGATGGTGCGGAAGATCGGATCCAGCCGCTGCACCGGCTCATCCTCGCCCCCGATCATGAGGCAGTAGCCGCGCTCGAGGCCGTATACCCCGCCCGAGGTCCCGACGTCCAGGTAATGGATCTGCTTCGGCTTGAGCTGCTTCGCGCGATCGATGTCGTCCCGGTAATAGGAGTTGCCGCCGTCGATCACCGCGTCACCGGGATCGAGGAGCTCCGCCAGCTCGCCCAGGACTGAGCCGGTGACCGCGGCGGGCAGCATGAGCCACGCCGTCCTGGGCTTCTCCAGCTTCGCGACGAAGTCGGCCATTGACGTCGCGCCGATCGCGCCCTCATCCTCGAGCTGCTTGACGTGGGCCGCAGTGTGGTCGTAGACGACGCAGCGATGGCCGTCCCGGATCAGCCGGCGGACGAGGTTGGCGCCCATCCGGCCCAGCCCGATCATGCCAAGCTGCATCGGCTTGTCGGTTGTCATGTCCGCTCTCCTAGGTTCTGCTTCCTGAGACCGCAACGGCTAGCTCTTCAGGCTGCGGTAGCGCCGGATGAGCGCATTGGTGGATGAGTCGTGGGCGAGCGGGGGATCGGTGCGGCTCGTCAGCTCGGGGATGATCGCGGCCGCCAGCACCTTGCCCAGCTCGACGCCCCACTGATCGAAGGAGTCGATCCCCCAGACAGTGCCCTGGGTGAACACGCTGTGCTCATACAGGGCCACGAGCGCCCCCAGCAGCCGCGGGGTGAGCTTCTCGGCCAGCAGGACATTGGTCGGGCGGTTGCCCGGCATCACCCGGTGCGGCGCCACCTCGGGTGCGGTTCCCTCGGCCAGGACCTCCTGCTCAGTCTTGCCGAACGCGAGCGCCTGGGCCTGCGCGAAGACGTTGGACGACAGGATGTCGTGATGCTCGCCCAGCGGGTTGAGAGTCTGGCCGAAACCGATCAGGTCGACCGGGATCAGCTTCGTGCCCTGGTGAATGAGCTGGTAGAAGCTGTGCTGGCCGTTGGTGCCTGGCTCGCCCCAGTACACGGCGCCGGTCTCGTAGTCGACGGCGCTCCCGTCGATGGTGACGTGCTTGCCGTTCGACTCCATCGTGAGCTGCTGCAGGTAGGCCGGGAACCGCTTCAGGTACTGCTCGTAGGGCATGATGCCCGCGGTCTGCGCGCCGAAGAAGTCGCCGTACCACACGGCCAGCAGGCCCATGAGCACCGGCAGATTCCCGGCCAGCGGGGCGGTGGCGAAGTGCTCGTCCATCTCGTGGAAGCCGGCCAGCAGCTCGTGAAAGCGCTCCGGCCCGATCGCGAGCATGGTCGACAGGCCGATGGCCGAATCCATCGAGTACCGCCCGCCGACCCAGTCCCAGAAGCCGAACATGTTCGCGGTGTCGATGCCGAACTCGGCGACGCGCTCCGTGTTGGTCGACACGGCGACGAAGTGCCGCGCGATGGCATCCTCGGTGCCGAGCTGGCCGATGACCCAGTCGCGTGCCGAGTGCGCGTTGGTGAGGGTTTCCAGGGTGCCGAATGTCTTGGACGAGATGATGAACAGCGTCTCGTCGGCGGCCAGGTCGCGGGTCGCCTCGACGAAGTCAGTCGAGTCCACGTTGGACACGAAGCGGAACGTCAGGTCACGCCGGGAGTAGAACCGCAGCGCCTCGTAAGCCATCACCGGGCCGAGATCCGAGCCACCGATGCCGACATTGACCACGTTTTTGATCGTTTTTCCGGTAAAGCCTTTCCATTCGCCGGAACGCACCCGGTCAGTGAAATCCGACATCCGGTCGAGCACCTCGTGCACCTGCGCGACGACATCGACGCCGTCCACCACCAGCGAACTGCCTTTCGGCATCCGCAGCGCGATATGCAGCACCGGCCGGTTTTCGCTCACGTTGATCCGCTCGCCCCGCAGCATCATGTCCCGGCGCTGCTGCAGGCCCGACTCCTGGGCCAGCTGGATCAGCAGCCGCAGCGTCTCGTCGGTGATCCGGTTCTTCGAGTAGTCGAGATACAGGCCGGCGGCCTCGGCGGTCAGCCGCTCGCCGCGGCCCGGCTCGCCGGCGAACAGGTCGCGCAGATGCTGGCCGCCGATCTCGGAGTAGTGCTGCTCAAGCGCCTTCCACGCCGGGCGCTCGCGAAGCGGGATGGTCGGCATCTGCTCGTTCCTCCAGGTGATCATCCGGTTAGGAGTGGCGCGACTTCCCGGGGCTGGGCGCCGCTCAGTTCGGGTCCTCATCGGCTCGGCGGTGAACCGGTTCCCGACCGGGCGGCTGGCTGGGCCGCGGCCGGGACTTCAGGGCGGGGATGGCGTGCGACTGCGGCTTGTCGGCCAGGAGCTTCACCGTGCTGCCGTGGTGCTGGATCTCAAGTGGCTCGCCGTCGGCCAGCACGTACCGGGCGGCCGGGTGGGTTACTTCGACGTGCAGCCGCCTGCCCCGGATGCGGATGGTGAACGCCAGCCGGGTGAGGCCGTCGGGCAGCCGCGGCGCGAAGCTCACCGTGCCGTCCGTGTGGCGCAAGCCGCCGAAGCCGGCGACCAGGGCGGCCCACGCGCCGGCCAGTGAGGCGATGTGCACGCCGTCGCGGGTGTTGTGCTCAAGGTCCCGCAGGTCCATCAGCGCAGCCTCGCCGAGGTAGTCGAAGGCGAGATCCAGATGACCGACCTCGGCGGCCATCACGGCCTGGGTGCAGGCCGACAGGGACGAATCCCGCACCGTGAGCGGCTCGTAGTAGTCGAAATTCCGCGCCTTCTGCTCGGCGGTGAAGGCGTCCCCGCACAGCTGCATGGCCAGCACCAGGTCGGCCTGCTTGACGACCTGCTTGCGGTACAGGTCAAAGTAGGGGAAATGGAGCAGCAGCGGGTACTGCTCAGGGGTGGTGTGGTCGAAATCCCAGACCTGGTGGCGGGTGAAGTGGTTGGCCTGCGGGTGCACGCCGACTACCTCGTCGTAGGGGATGAACATGGCCGTCGCCGCGTCGCGCCAGGCCGCGGACTCCTCCGCGTCGACGCCGAGTTCCCGGGCCCGTTTCGGGTGGCGCTTGGCCAGGTCAGCGGCCGCTGTCAGGTTCTGCTGGGCCATCAGGTTGGTGTAGACGTTGTCGTCGGCGATGGCACTGTATTCGTCCGGGCCGGTGACCCCGTCGATGTGGAACCGCCCCAGGGCATCGTGATGGCCGAGGGAGCGCCACAGCCGCGCGGTCTGTGTGAGCAGATCCATCCCTGGTCCCCGGGCGAAATCCTCGTCGCCGGTGGCGTCGACGTAGTGGATCACCGCGTTGGCGATGTCCGCGTTGATGTGGAAGGCGGCGGTGCCTGCGGGCCAGTAGCCTGAGCACTCCTGGCCGGAGATCGTCCGCCACGGGAAGGCCGCGCCTTTGAGCCCGAGCTGTGCGGCCCGCTCGATAGCGGCCGGAAGCGTGCCGTGCCGCCACCGCAATGCGCTCGCGGCCGCGTCGGGGGCGGTCAGGGTGAGCACCGGCAACACGAAGGTCTCGGTATCCCAGAAGGCGTGCCCGTCGTAGCCGGGCCCGGTCAGCCCCTTGGCCGGGATCGGGCGGTTCTCGCCGCGCGCGCCCGCCTGCAGGACGTGGAACAGTGCGAAGCGAACCGCCTGCTGGACCTCGGTATCCCCGTCCACCTCCACGTCGGCGTTGTGCCAGAAGTCGTCAAGGTACGCACGCTGATCGGCGAGCAGCCCGTCCCAGCCGACCTGCCGGGCCGCGCTGAGCGCCGCCCACACCTGATCACGTACTCCGGTCAGCGAACGCGCCTGCGACCAGCCGTACGCCACGAACTTGATCACGCGCAGCCGCTGCCCCGGCTCCAGGCGGATGGTCGCCGTGACGATGCCGCCGTCGGCGTAGGACCGCGCTTCCACCTGCACCCCGGGCGGCCCGTCAATCAGATGATCCATCGCCGCGCCCACGAGCATGCCGCTGCCCTGGGTCTTGTGCACCAGCACGACCCTGGCTTCGTCGCCGCTGTGGAACTCGCAGTTCAGCGGCTTGTCCAGGACGGCGGCGAGGCGGGGGTCCCCGCTCAGCGTGGGCAGCTCCTCGTTGGCCAGGAGTTCGGACTGCACCGCGATCCGCGCCGGGCCACCCAGCGGCTCCACCTCGTAGCAGATCGCCCCGATCGCCCGCTGGGTGAAGGAGACCACCCGGGTCGAGGAGACGCGGACGGCTTGCCCAGCCGGCGACATCCACTCGGCGTGGCGGGTCAGCACGCCCGCGCGGAAATCCAGCAGGCGCTCGTGGCTGCGCAGTTCGCCGTAGCGGACGTCGAAGGGCTCGTCGTCGACGAACAGCCGCATGAGCTTGCCGTTGGTGACGTTGATGACCGTCTGCCCGGACTCGGGGAAGCCGTACCCCGCCTCCGCGTAGGGCAGCGGCCGCAATGCGTAGACCCCGTTGAGGTAGCTCCCGGGCAGGCCGTGCGGCTCTCCCTCCTCCAGGTTGGCGCGCCATCCCAGGTGCCCGTTCGACAGCGCGAACACCGACTCTGTCTGAGCGAGCATGTCCAGGTTCAGCTTGGTCTCGCGGAGGCACCACGGCTCTACGGGGAACGCCGCCTGCCGGATCACGGCTGGTCCAGCAGTTCGGCGAGATCTTCGACGACGATGTCGGCGCCGTGGGTTTTCAGCGCTGCAGCCTGCCCGGTGCGGTCTACCCCCACGACGTAGCCGAACCCGCCTGCCCGGCCTGCCGCCACGCCCGCCAGCGCGTCCTCGAAAACCGCGGCGGCCTGCGGTTCGAGCCCGAGGGCCCGCGCCCCGGCCAGGAAGGTGTCCGGGGCTGGTTTTCCGCGCAGATGGTCCCGCGCGGCGACCACGCCATCGATCCGCGCCTCGAACAGGTCCTCGATGCCCGCCGCGACGAGAACGTCGCGGCAGTTGGCGCTCGACGACACCACGGCGCGGCGCAGCCCCGCGTCCCGGGCCGCCCGGGCATAGCGGACCGAGCCCTCGTACGCTTCCACCCCGTCTTCCTTGATCCGTTTCAGCAAGATCACGTTCTTGCGGTTGCCCAGGCCGTTGACGGTCTGGGCGTCGGGCGGATCGTCGGGGCTGCCTTCGGGCAGTTCGATGCCACGGGATTCCAGGAACGAGCGGGTCCCGTCGGCCCGGGGTTTCCCGTCGACATACTCGTCGTAGTCCTTGACCGGGTCGAACGGCACAAACGCCGCGTTCGGCTGGCCAGCGCTTGCTGCGCGCTCGCGCAGGAAGCTGTCGAACATCTCTTTCCACGCGGCGTCATGCACCTTGGCGGTCTTGGTCAGGACACCGTCGAGGTCGAAGAGGCAGCCGCGGATTCCATCCGGGAGACCGATCACGCGTCAAGCGTACGAGAGACCGTCCGGCCAGTTCCCCTGGCGGGCGTCACCAGCCATAGATACGCACCGGAAGTTCATGCATCGGCACCTGATCCGGGCCGGGATAGGTGATCATCAGGACGATGTCGTCCGGATCGCGGCCTTCCACCGCCACGACCCTCCGCTGCTGCGTGCCATCTGCTGGTCCTCCAATACCGGGGTCACGCCTGCCCCGTGCTTGCCTGCCCCGCGCCTGCCTGGCCCGTGCCTGCCTGGCCCGTGCCTGCCGTTTCTTCGTATTCTGGGCCCAGGACCTCGGCGCCACCGGGTGATGGGACCATGTCGCCCTTGTCGTGGTTCCCTATCGCTGCCTTAATACTCATCCGCCTGTCGGTGACGTGGTCCCAGAGTTCCAGGCGCGCATCGATTGGTTCGGCGATCTTATCCAGGTAGTACGAGGGTAGCTCGTACACCAGCTGCCCGCTGACCGCGTTTCCGGGCGATAGCGCAAAAGGCATGCTAATCGGGCTCAGGTTCAGCGAAGCAGGCAGCGTCCAGTCCGGTGGAGGGCAGGTAGCCTCGCCTACCCGCCCCCACGAGCCAGGGATCAGCTTGACGTAGAGCAGGACCGTCAGCCTCGCGTTCAGCGCGGTCTCCAGGCTGGTAAAGCGCGCATTAAACGACCTTAGGCGCACGGGCACGGTGAGGCCCGTGTCAGCCTCACGCTCCGTATCCATGGCGGCGGTGCCATAGATTTCGACCTTGATATCAGGGAATCCCGGTTTAACGAACGGCGAGAGAGGCCAGCCCTGGATGGCGCCGAAGAAACAGGCGAAGGCTGCTATGAACGCCAGGCACGCGGCGAGCATCCACCAGTTCAGGAAGAGAGAGTAATGCGCTCCCTTCGCAAAGGATGCAATGGCAATAGCGGCCAGGAATGGGAAGAGCGCCAGGAACAGGCCGCCAAGCCAGAGCCAGCGCCAGAGGTCGCGGTAGGGTCGCACGGCGGGGATTCTACGCTGATGAGGGCGAAAGACACGGCCAAGTCCGCCCAGCAGGCGTGATTTCGGTCACTGGCCCTCCCGGCACCGGCGGCTGCCGCGGCCAGATGAGTTGCTACCCTCAGGGAAATGGAGAGGCAGGCGGCATGATCGACTACGTGATAGCGGGCATACTGCTGATCATCATCGCATCCACGCTGATCATGCTCAAGAGGGCTGAGCGTCGCGGACGCTAGCAGCAAGCCGCTGGCTGAGGTAGCGGCGCTCGGCGTCGCTGCCCGCCAGCTCCAGGGCCTGCCGGTAGCTGGCGGCCGCTTCAGCGGGGCGCCCGAGTCGGCGGAGCAGGTCCGCGCGGGTGGCGGGGACCAGATGATAGCCCGGCCAGGCGCCCGAGGCTTCTAGTGCTTCAACCAGTTCGAGTCCGGCCGCCGGGCCGTCCGCCATCGCTACCGCGACGGCCCGGTTCAGCTCCCCCACCGGGGACGGGACCAGATCGACCAGCCGCTGGTAGAGCAGGGCGATCTGAGCCCAGTCGGTGGCGGCCGCTTCGGCGGCGGTGACATGGCGTGCTGACGGTGTCGCGGTTCGTCGTGCAACTGCATGACGCGACCACATTGCATTTCGACCTGCGGCTCAAGATTGGCGGTGTGCTCCGCTCATGGGCGGTGCCCAAGGGGCCGTCCCTCGATCCCGCGGTCCGGCGGCTTGCGGTGCCGGTCGAGGACCACTCCATCTCAGCGGGTGACTTCGAGGGCGTGCACGAGGGTCAGTCGCGCGGCAGCGGCGCGGTGATCATCTGGGATGAGGGCCCAGCGGAGATCGTACGGACGGAGCCAGGCCATGTGTCCTTCGTCCTGTCCGGCCGCAAGCTCTCGGGCGGCTTCGCCCTGACCCGGACCGGCGAGCATCGCTGGATCCTGGTCAAGGTCCGCGACGAACACGCCCGGCCCGGCTCGGACATCGTGGCGGAGCGCCCGGCGAGCGTGCGCAGCGGCCGGACCTGGCAGGACCTGGCGGGCGCTGGCCACAGCTCTAACGATCACTGAGCAGCGCTCTAACGATCACTGAGCAGCGCTCTAACTAGCACTGAGCAGCGCTCTAACTAGCACTGAGCAGCGCTCTAACTAGCACTGAGCAGGCGCGGCCATCGCCCCGGCTGACGGGCCAGGAAGCTGAGCAGCGGCGCCGGGTCTGAGTAGACAACCCGCTCGGTGATGAGGCCCCCGGACAGCGTGAACCGGTCGCAGGTGCCCATGTGCAGGGGGCGGCGACGGCCAGGAGCGTGCAGCTCGAACTCCACGTAGATGTTCGGCTCGGCGCTGGCCCAGGACTTGATGGTGGCGGTGGCGCCCGGGAGCAGCCGGAAGAGGTCGCGGAATTGCTGCTCGAAGGCGGCGATACCGGCCTGAGGTCGGCGCAGCGGCTGCCGGGAAACCACGTCGGGGTGGACGAGCGGCCTGAAATGGCGGATGAAGGCCTCCGGCTCAGCTAATTTCCAGCCGGCCGCCAGGTGCGTGATGAACGCCTCGGGGGCCCAAGGCATACTGTCGATATCTGAGATACCCATAGTATGTAAATCTAAGATCGAGGGTCATGACCGTCAAGAGCCGCCGCGAGGAGTACGCCGAGACGACGCGGGCAGCGATCGTGGCCGCGGCCATCGAGCGGTTCACGGTGGATGGCTTCGCCAGGGCGAGCATGGATGCGATCGCCGAGGCGGCGCGGGTCACAAAGGGCGCCGTCTACCACCACTTCAAGGACAAGGCCGACCTGTTCGAGGCGGCCTTCGTGTTCATGGAGGAGCGGTTGCTGGCGAATGTCACGCTCGGCGTGGCCGGGATCGATGACCCCTGGGACCTGATCGCGGCAGGCATAGACCTGTTCCTCGCCGAATGCTGCACCGACGGCTTCCGGCGGATCGCACTCGAAGAGGCCCCCGCCGCACTGGGCTGGGCCCGCTGGAGAGAGATCGAGGAGAGGTATTTCCTTGGCCTGGTGACCGCGGCCCTCGACGGGCTCGCTCAGGCTGGCCATATCGGCATTCCGGCTGGCGACCTGACGGCACGGATGATTCTCGCGGCGCTGGGCGAGGCGGGGCTGGCCGTGGCCGCCGCCGACCGGCAGGACGCGCAACGGCAGCGCGCCGGCGAACTCATGCTGCGGCTCGTGGCCGGCCTCGGATAGCGGCTGCCTCGGACGGCGGCAGCCCCGGATTGCGGCAGCCCCGGATAGCGGCAGCCCCGGATAGCGGCAGCCCCGGATTGCGGCCCGGATGACTGCGCAGCTCCGCCCAAGCCTGGTCCGGCACGCTCAGGCCGTCCGGCGGCCGTCAACCTGGCGCTGCGCCTCCGCGAGCACGCGCCCCACGTCGCGGCCGAAATTCACGTCGCAGGGGTGGCTGGTCCGTCCTGATCTGGCGTTGTCCGCCAGTTCGGTGAGGGCGACCCGCAACGCCCGCTGTGGCTGGTCCGTTTCCGGGGGCGCGGGCGACCGCCCCTGCTCGCCCCAGATGTACATGTCGAATCCCTCGGCGGCCTCGGGCGCACTGAGCGTGACCGTCACCGTGCTGGTGGGTCCGCCCTGGTGGTGCAGGACCAGGTGGGTGACGTCGGGTCGGCCAGCGTCGGCGGTGACCGAGACCACCGGGCCGAGGCAGGCCCAGAGCAGCGACACCGCGTGCGGCCCCAGGTCCCACAGTCCGCCTTTGTCCCGTCGCCACGGGGTGTTGAACGGGTTGGCGTCCTGCAGCGCCGATCCGAGCCAGGTCACGCCTCCGCCGGCCCAGCCGTCCTGGCTCGCGACGTCGGCCAGCCAGGCCCGCACATCGGCTTGAAATCGGGCGGTGAAGAACACGACCGACGCGACGCCGCTGTCCGCTACGGCCCGCGCGAGCGCGTCGGCCGCGGCTTCGGTGGTCGCGATGGGCTTTTCCAGGAGCAGGTGCTTGCCCGCGCTGGCGGCCCGTACCGCGAGCGCACTCTGCACGTCGGGCGGCACGGAGAAGGCAACCGCGTCGACGCCGGCCAGGAACGCGTCGATGTCGCTGAACGCCGTCGCCCCGTACTTGGCCGCGAGCGCTCCGGCCGCTTCACGGTGGCGGCCCCAGACAGCGGCGAATTCGATGCCGTCGGTCGATGCCAGGGCTGGTGCGTGGGTGATGCGGGCCCAGTGGCCGGTGCCGGCCAGGCCGAATCTCAGTGGCCGCAAGGGCGTTGTCATCGGCTGCCTTTCAGTCCTGTGTTAGTTGACGACCGAGCCGCAGGTGATGTTGAGGGCGGTGGCGGTCATGCTGCGCGCGTGATCCGAGGCGGCGAAGGCGGCCACGTGGCCGACATCGGTGAGCGTCGCCGCCCGGTTGAGCATGGTCCGGCCTTCGATGTCTTCGGTGACGGCTCGCCGGCCAGTGAAACCTTCCGGCAGCGACTCGGGTATCCCGCCGGTCTGGAGGGTGATGACGCGGATCCCGGACGGTCCTAGCTCGCAGGCCAGACTCCGGCGCAGCGACTCGAGTGCGCCGAACGCGACCTGCAGCCCGCCCAGTCGCGGCATCGGGTCCCCGTAGCCCCCGAACATCAAGATCACCCCGGAGTGCTGCCTGATCATGTGGCGTGCGGCCGCTCTGGAAGTCAGGAACGTCGATCGCAGTGCGGTCCTGACCGGCCGCTCGAAGTCTTCGATGGCCATCTCAGCGAGCGGCGTTCCCTGGACGTCTCCGTGTGAGATGAGGTTGAAGGAGATGTCGATGCCGCCCGCGCTCGCGGCCACGGCCGCGGCGTGTTCGTCGACCGCCGTCTCATCGAGCGCGTCGAGCCGGGCCGTCTCGGCCAGGCCGCCTGCGGCGCGGATCTCGCCGGCCACCTGGTCAAGGCGGTCTGTGGTCCGGCCGGCCAGGTGGACTCTCGCGCCTTCGGCGGCGAAGGCGCGGGCCACCGCGCCGCCGATCGAGCCGCCTGCTCCGTAGATGACGGCGTCCTTATTCTGCAGCAACACACTTTCCTCCTGCTGTGGCGGGTGCTGGAAGGCGGTCAGCTCACCACGGTCAGCTCACCACGGTCAGCTCACCACGGCGATGAGTTCGCCGAGGCGGTCCATGGAGTTGTTCACGCCCTCCTCCATTCCGGACTGGACGTAGCCGTCGCGGTCTTCTACCGACTGGAAGACGGTGTTCTGGCGCAGCGTGGTCCGGCCGTCGTGTTCCTCGAACGTGATGGTGTTCAGGCAGACGTGGCCCGGTATCCGTTCGTATTCGAGGGTCTGGACTATGCCGTCGGGTGATGGGGTCCCGTGGTAGACGCCGTGGAAGGAGTGGGCGTCGCCGTCAGCCTGGTGGTGGGTGTAGCGCCAGGTGCCACCATCGCGGGCGTCGAGGCGGTCGATGGTCATCGTCACCGTGCGCGGCCCGAGCCACTGGACGAGCAGTTCGGGATCGGTGTGGGCGCGGTAGAGGAGTTCAGGCGGCGCGTGAAACTCCCTGGTGATCACGATCTGGGGCAGCCCGGGTGCCGCGACGATCTGGGTTTTCGCCATGGTGCGTGGTCCTTCCCGATGAATTGGCTGGAGGCGGTCACGCGGTGGGATCGGCGTGATCGTCCTGGAGCGATGCGAGCAGCGCATCGAGCCGGTCATGGCTCTCCTGCCAGTACTCCTGGTAGCGGGCCAGCCACCGGGTCGCGTCCCGCAGCGGCTGGGCCTCGAGATGGCTGAGCCGGGCGGTCGCCCGGCGGCTTCGTGAGATGAGCCCGGCGTGCTCAAGCACCTTCAGGTGCCGGGAGATGGCCGGCTGGGACACGCTGAAGGGGGCGGCGAGTTCAGCCACGGTCGCGTCGCTGCCAGCCAGTCGCGTGAGGATCGCGCGGCGGGTGGGATCGGCGAGAGCACCAAACACCCCGCTGAGCTGGTCGGCAGATTCCATAACCACCTCATTCTAAAACAAGTAGGTTAAGAATTGCTGACTGGGCCGTGCGCTGTCAAGGACCAGCAGCGCGGTGGCGGTGGCGCGGGCGACCGCGTGAGCCGCCAAGTTCCGGAAGGCCGACCGGCCCAACTGGTTCTACGCTGGACGGCATGAGGCGGACACCTGACGAGATGCTGAGCGCGGTGAGCACGTCGCTGGCCGTCCGCACTGGACGGTCGCTCGACGAGTGGGTCGCGCTTGTCCAGGCCCATGACATCGATCCGATCGACCAGAACGCGGTACGTCGCTGGCTGCGGTCTGAACATGGCGTCGCACAGAACAGCCAATGGGCGATCGCCGACGCTGCCGCGCGCGCCGCGGGCTGGGTACCGCCGAGCGTGGCTGAGTACGTGGACAGTCAGTACAGCGGCGCGAAGGCGGCGCTGCGGCCGATCTACGACGCGCTTGCCGCGGCCGTCGCCGATCTGGGCGCCGACGTGACGATAGAAGGCCGTGGCAGCTACACGCCCTTCGTCCGCGGCCGCCAGTTCGCCGCAGTCGCCGCCGCGGCCCGGGATCGCGTGGATCTCGGGCTGCGCTTCACCGACCCGCCGTCCTCGGGGCGCCTGCAGCCGGCCAACGGGCCAGGGCAGGCGACGCACAAGGTCTCCCTGCGCAGCCTGCAAGACGTCGACGACGAGGTGCTCCACCTCCTGCGCACGGCCTACGAGCAGAACCCGTGACCCCGGGTTGCTCCGGCTGCCCCGAGGCGGTGCGTCGTCAGGCCATGGTCTGGGTTCCGATCACGGCGAGGAGCCTGAGCTTGTCGGCGGCATCGCTGCCGGGCGGGGCAGTATAGGCAACGATTCGCAGGTCGCTGCCCACGGCGGTGAGCACGTCACAGTCGAGGGTCAGTGCCCCGACCTCCGGGTGATGGACGGTTTTGCGGTCGGCCTCGTGGGTGCCGACCGCACGGGTGTCCCACAGGTGCGCGAAGGTCGTGCTGGCGGCCCGCAGGTCGGCGACGAACTGCCGCAGGTTCCCGTCGTCGGGATAGCGGGCGGTCGCCGACCTGAGGTCCCCGACGGCCGATGCCTCGAAGGCGGCGTTGCCTTCCGCGGTGTGGCTGATGCGGCCGCGCTGGCCGGTGAAATGACGCCACAGCACGTTGCGGTCACGGCCGCGCAGCGTGGAAGGGTCACCGAGCATGGCCGCCCACAGATGGTTCCACGCCAGGAGAGTCCACGCGGCGTCGTAGACGGCGACCGGGGTCCCGTCCAGCTGGTCGAGCAGGCGCTGGACCCCTGGCGTCAGGTGCGTCGGCATGTGCCCGGCGGCGGGAGCCGACTGCCCGGCGAGCAGGAACAGATGCTGGTGCTCTTCGTTGGATAGCCGCAGCGCCCGGGCCAGAGCGGTAAGGACCTGCGGCGACGGGGTGGTCGCCCGGCCCTGTTCGAGCCGCGTGATGTAGTCGGCCGAAACTCCGGAGAGCATCGCCAGTTCTTCGCGTCTCAGGCCAGCCGCGCGGCGGTGCCCGCCTGCGGGCAGCCCGGCCGTGGCCGGGGTGACGCGGTCACGCCAGGCGCGCAGCGCTGGGCCCAGCTCACTCGCGTTGCTCACCGTTCCAGTATGGGCCACATGGCCTGGTGCAGCCTGGTACCGCTGGTCCCAGGAAGAACAGGTCACTGCCTGGTATCCGCACCAGTGACCATGCTGGGTGTCATGACAACGACACTCATCACCGGAGCCACCAAGGGCCTGGGGCTGCAGACCGCCCGCCGCCTGATCGCCGCGGGACACGCCGTCTATCTCGGAGCGCGTGATTCTCAGCGCGGAAAGCAGGTGGCCGCCGACCTCGGCGCCGACATGGTGCTGATCGACGTCACCAGCGACGACTCCGTTGAGGCGGCCGCGACGCTGGTCCGTGAGCAGGCTGGCCAGCTCGACGTCCTGGTCAACAACGCCGGCATCAGCGGGGGCCGGAAACCACCCGCCGAGGTTACCGCCGCCGATATGCGCGCTGTCTACGACACGAACGTCTTCGGTGTCGTCCGCGTCATGCATGCCTTCCTGCCGCTGCTCGAGGCCAGCGGAACCCCGGTTGTGGTCAACGTCAGCAGCGGCCTGGGCTCGCTGGCCGTCACCAACGACCCCGGACGGTTCGAGTCCACCTTGCTGGGGCTGGCCTACCCATCCTCCAAGTCGGCCCTGAACATGCTCACTTCGCAGTACGCCAAGGCATATCCGGCCATCAAGATCAACGCTGTGGACCCCGGCTACACCGCTACCGACCTCAACGAACACCGCGGCACCCAGACTGTCGAAGAAGGAGCCGAGATCATCGTGCGCATGGCCACGATCGGCGCCGAAGGTCCTACGGGAGGCTACTTCGACGCCAGCGGCACGGTTCCCTGGTAGCCGGCACATGGTTCCCCGGTCATCGGTTCCCTGGTGATCGCCTCCGTCACGCTGTGAGCGGAAAGCCGTCAGGATAGCTTGACGTCAGGCCACCCTGACGCGACGGTGGAGGCATGACAACGCCAGAAGGTCTCGAGACCCAGCACACGCTCACCACCGCGGTCGCGCGTTACAACGAGCTTCGAGCCCGGGACCTGCTGGCGTCGGCGGCGGTCGGCCTGGACAACGAAGAAGAACCGGCCGGCCCCGCGCCGCTGCCCGCACCTGAGGCACTGGAGTTGCTCGCGCTCAGCGAGGTGATCGCCCGGAAGGCCGGCTATGGACGCCAGCTCACGATCCGGTCCGCCCGGGTAGCGGGTGCTTCGTGGTCACAGATCGGGGCGGCCCTCGGCACGAGCAAGCAGTCCGCGTGGGAGGCCCACAGCCGGTGGATCGACCAGCAGGCCGAGTTGCACGGGCGCATCGGATACAAGGGCATGGACGACCAGCAGGCGGCGGCGGCCCGGGTACTTGCCGGGACAACCGATGAGGAGCGGTGAGCATGAGCAAGGCCGCCATGCGGGTTGCCGTGCTGGCCGACATTCATGGCAACCTGCCCGCCCTGGACGCGGTGCTCCGCGACGTAGAGGCCTGCGGAGTGGACGTGATCGTGCTCAACGGGGACCTGGCCGACGGTCCGATGCCCGCCCAGACTCTCGACCGGCTGGAAGAACTGGGCTCACGGGCGATGTGGGTCCGGGGCAACACGGACCGCTGTCTCGCCGCCGCCTTCGATGGCACCTTCGAACCCTCCGGCCTGCCGACCAATCCGCCGGACGCCTACTTCACCTGGTGCGCGGCAAAGATCGGGCGAGCCCACCGTGACCGGCTGGCGGACCTGCCGTTGAGCATCGCGCTCGATATCGACGGGCTGGGGCCGGTCGCGTTCTGCCACGGAACGGCGCGCGATGACAACGAGTTCATCCTCGTAGACAGCCCTGTCGAGCACTACCAGGCCGCGTTCGCTGGCATTCCTGAGCAGACCGTGGTGGTCGGGCACACCCACATGCCTTTCGACCGGCTGGCCGACACCCGGCGCGTCATCAACCCAGGCTCGGTGGGCCTGGGATACGGCCACGCCGGGGCCGCCTGGGCCCTACTGGGCCCGGACGTGGTGCTGCGCCGTACCGCCTACGACACGGAATTGGCTGCCGCGACGCTACTGGCCAGTGCCGGAGATTTGCCGGGCATCGAGTCCGTCGCCAAAAATGTGCGCGCCAGTGCGAGCGACACCGAGGCCCTGTCGTCCTTCACCGGGACCGTAAAGCAGCAAGCCCGGGAACGCTGATCGCGACCAGGCCTTGGCCGACGGCACCCACAGACCCGGCCGTCATCGGCGGGCGAAGTCGAGAACTGCCGCGGCGAACTCGGCGGGCCTGGCTTCGTGCACGAGGTGCCCGACGGGGATCGTGATGAACCTGCCGTCGGGGATGCGGCTGGCCGCGTCGGCCAGCTTGTCCTGAGGAATGTGACTGGTGGGCCCTCCTCCCACGATCAGCGTGCGGGCGGTGATCTCGCTGAGGCGTTCCCACCAGGCCGGGTCGGGGTCGTTGAGCTGCCTGCTGATGGCCGGCACGACCTGCCAGTCGAAAGGCAGTGGTCCCGGCGGGCGTTCGGGAATGGCGCGGTTCCTCGGGGAGGGCGGCGGGCTGTCTTCGAGGATCAGCCTTTCGATGCGTTCTGGCTGCGCTTCGGCGAGAAGATAGGCCACCGCTCCGCCCATCGAGTGCCCGACAACGCTGATCCTGCCGATGCGCAGCGCATCCAGGAACCCGAGGATGTCGTCGCGCATGAGCTCGAACGAGTAACTGCCCGGCCAGTCACTGCGACCGTGCCCCCGCAGATCCGGCATGTACATGCGGAAGGTCCCGGCCAGCTCGGCGGCGACCGGCTCCCACGTCTCTCCCTCTTCGCCCAGCGCGTGGAGCAGCAGCATGGGTGGCGCATCAGGATCGCCCGAGACGCGGTAAGCCAGGCGGACCTGGCCGATGACAACTTCGAGTGGCTCGCTCACCGGACTGACGCTACCCATTTCCCCCAACACGTCACCCATCCCCGGTACGCCGAGAGGTTCGGGGGGTACCGGGGATGGGTTTGGCGGGGTCTCGATCGTTTACTACGGCCGTCAGTCGGGGTAGCTGGTGGGTCCGGTGGTGTAGGTACGCCCGCTGGGGGCGGTCCAGGTCATGTGGCCCGGCTGGCTCTGCGTGAGGGCCCAGCCGGGGGTTTGCTTGGTTTTGTGGTCGTGGCGGCAGACGGGATTATGGTGACGCACAGACGTGCACATTTATCTGGGGCTCCGCCGGCTGCGCATCAGGCGGGAGATCCGCGACCATATCCACGAGGCCTTCCTCAGCCTGGCCTGTGGCATCATCTGCTGGTGCCGGCTGGCCAGCACCTCACCTTGCTAGCAGCTCTAAGGGCGGCCCGGACCGGAACCGCGCCAGGTAGGCGAGCGTGGTTCCGCGGTGCATGTCTGGGTGCAGGCCGCATGCGGTGGCGAGGCTGCGCAGGCGGCGGAACGGGATCCAGTGCCTGTCGAAGAACTCGCCGACCACTAGCCGCCCGCCCGGGGACAGCACGCGGGCCATCTCGCGTAGCGCCTGGCCGGGATCTCGGATCTCGCCGAGGGTGGTTATCAAGTACACCGCATCGAATACGCCATCTGGGTAGGGCAGCTCGCAGGCGTCGGCCAGGGCGGGCACGATGGTGGTGATGCGGCGCTGCGCGGCATGGCGTGCCACGTGGTCGAGCATTTCCGGCTGGATATCGAGGACGTCCAGCTGCCCGCCGGGGCCTAGCTGCGGAGCGACATGAAGCGACTGAAGACCTGTTCCGGGCCCTACCTCCAGGATCCGCTCTCCCGGCCGCGGCGCCAGCATGTCGTCCAGGCGCGCTGAGGTCAGGAAGGGGAGCGGCAGGTTCAGGAGCAGCCGCTGGGAGTAGGGGTAGGGGGCCGTGTCCGCGAGCCACCATGCTGCGGCCCCGGCGGCCAGCGCCAGGCCGGCCATCCGCCGGCGGGGCCAGGTAGTGAAAATCATGCTTCCTCCATTAGCTTCCTGATTGCGGATCGGGGCCCGGGAGTCAGGCCGGCCGGCGAAGTGAGCGGATCGCCAGGACCGCGCAGAGCCCGGCCGCTGGCAGCTCCGCGCACACGGCCATCGCGATGGCTGTGGCCAGGCTGGCGCCGGGTGTCGCGGTCGTCACGTCCATCCAGGCGTCAGCGACCAGGAACGCGGCCGTCGCGGCGGCCGTGAGGCAGTGCCGCGGGTCACCGCGCCGCAGTAGCCACCCGGTAACGGCCAGGCCGAGTGATTCCAGCGCGTCCAGTCCCGCCCACGCAGCGGGCCAGTGGGTGACGCGCGTGCTGGCGGGCAGCGTGATCACCAGGACAATGAGCCACGGCACCAGAGCGATGCCGGCCCACATCAGCGCCTGGCACAGCCACCGCGGCTCCCCGGGCCGGCGCGCCGGCGGTGCGAGGGCGGTGCCGCGATTCCCGGGTGACCCCGCTGCGCGGCCCCACTGGCGCTCATGTATTCCAGCAGCGGCCGGATCGACGGCGAGCATCTGCTCGGCGTCCTTCCGCGTCCCGGTCCTGGTCACGGAAGCAAGCCTGGCCGCCGGGCCGGCGCAGGTCAGGAGCGCCAGGACCCGACTTCCTGGTGGACCTGGGTTCACCACCGGCCTGGAACCTGGCGGGCATGCGCCAGCCCGGCCGGCCCTCTACGGTGGCCTTATGGCCATCCCGGCGGCGCTGCGACGCGCGCAGGCGATTGCGAGGCGAGATGGTCTGTTCCTCGCCGCCGGGCTGCCGCTGCATCTGGTCGCCGTGGTGTTGTGGATCTGGCTGGCCGTGCTCGTCTCGACGGCGCCAGCGATCAGTTTCGTGCCCCTCCTGGTGATGGTGGGCGCATCCCCGGCGCTTACCGGGGCCCAGCGGCGGCGGTACCGGACCGTGGCCGGGGTGAGGCTGCCGCGCTCGGCCGCGGCACACCGGCGCCCGG
Organism: Streptosporangiaceae bacterium; assembly: GCA_033854735.1. Lineage (GTDB taxonomy): Bacteria > Actinomycetota > Actinomycetes > Streptosporangiales > Streptosporangiaceae > JAWWPY01. The sequence continues at coordinate 49,047 of JAWWPY010000607.1, forward strand.
GGCCGCGGCGCCTCCTCGCCTGGCTGCGCTCGCCGGATACCTGGCGGCAGATCGGGTACCACGCCGTCGCGGCGCCAGTCGCCGCCGCCGCGGAGCTGCTCGCGCTCGCCGTGTGGGCAGCGGGAATCGTGGCGGCCACCATCTACCTGTGGGTGTGGCCCCTGCCAGCCGGGTGGCAGTTCAGCCAGGCCGGCTATACCTTCCAGGCGGTCTACATCACGGCAGGCGGTCTGGCCGTCCTGGCCGTCGCGGCGTGGCTCACCAGAGCGGCCGTCCGGCTGGAAACCCGGGCGGCCAGCGCTCTGCTGGGTCCTAGCCACGCCCGGGAGCTGCGGCGCCGGGTCGAGGCCCTGACCGAGAGCCGGGCCGGCGTGGTTGACGCCGCCGACGCCGAGCGGCGCCGCATCGAACGCGACCTGCACGACGGCGCCCAGCAGCACCTGGTGTCGCTGGCGGTGAACCTCGGCCTGGCCAGGGCCACCCTCACCGACCTGCCCGATAGCGCACGAGAGGTGATCGACCAGGCCCACCGTGAAGCCAAGGAGGCCATAGCGGCGCTCAGCGACCTGGTGCGCGGGCTGCATCCGGCCGTGCTTGAGGACCGCGGGCTTGACGCCGCCCTGTCCGGGCTCGTCGCCCGCGTGCCGCTGCCGGTGCGCCTGCAGGTCAGCCTGGATTCCAGGCCATCGGCCACCGTCGAGGCGGTCGCCTACTTCGTGGTCTCCGAAGCGCTGGCCAACGTCATCAAGCATGCCCGCGCCACCCGCGCCGAGGTGACCGTCAGGCGAACCGGGGATCTCCTGCGGGTAACCGTCACCGACGACGGCGTGGGCGGAGCGGACCCGTCCGGCGGCACCGGACTGGCCGGCCTGGCGCAAAGGGTCAGCTCCGTCGATGGGGTCCTGCGGATCAGCAGTCCTGGAGGCGGCCCGACCAGCCTGATGGCGGAGCTGCCATGCGCGCCGTGATCGCCGAGGACTCGGTGCTCCTGCGGGTCGGGCTCGTGAGGGTGCTGGAAACCGGCGGCTTCCGGGTCGTCGCCGAGGCCGGCGACGCCGGATCCCTGCTGGCCGCGGTCGAGGAACACCGGCCGGAACTGGCGGTGATCGACGTCCGGATGCCGCCCGGCTTCACCGACGAAGGAGTCCGGGCCGCGCTAGTAATCCGGCACCAGTTCCCGGCGACGGCTGTCGTCCTGCTCTCCCAGTACGTCGAGGAAAGGTACGCCGCCGACTTGCTGACGGCCAATACCAGCGGCATCGGCTACCTGCTCAAGCAGCGGGTCGCGGACGTCGGCGAGTTCATCGACGCACTGCACCGGGTCGCAGGCGGCGGCACCGCCCTGGACCCGCAGGTCGTCGCGCAGCTGCTACTGCGGCGCACCAGCGACCCGCTGGACCGGCTCACCCAGCGCGAGCGTGACGTGCTAGCCCTGATGGCCGAAGGCCGCTCCAACGCCGGGATCGCCGGAGCGCTAGTCGTTAGCGACGGCACCATCGCCAAGCACATAAACAACATCTTCGCCAAACTCGACCTGCCCGCCGCCGACGGCGACCACCGGCGCGTCCTCGCCGTCCTCAGATACCTCGGTACCCCGCCAGAATGAGGCCGCTGCCCCCACCAGGCAGTCTCCAACAAGCCGGCCTGACGCTGGCCCGAATGAGGACACGGCGGCACGTGGCGGCCAGCAGGCCTGCGGCAGCCCCCCGCAAAACCGGGATAGGGGCCTCCGAAGAGGTCAGACAAGCCCTTGCCCTAGGTGTGTGGTTATGACTTGCACGCGGGGCCGTGGGTGCATTTGCAGGTAGGTTCCGCCCCTAGCGGCCGTTGCTACCGGCGGCCATCCGGGCGGTCGGCGTCGCGCATCAGCGGCGGAGGCATCTCCACCGGAAGACACGGAGCGCGCGTGCCCGCACGTCCACGTGGCACCGACGGATGAGCCAGCCCGACCCGACGACTTATGGAAACGGCCTTCGCTGGAACGCACCCATCGCGGCTATGAGCGGACGTGGATCTGCCTCTATCGGCAGGGCCAGTTAGGTCCCTTTGTGGATGCCAAGACGGACGAGCTGAGGGCTGCGTACGATGGCTGCCGCGCCGGGACGTCAGCCCTCACTCCGCCGGAGTATGGTGGCGACGGATGTCCGGGCTGCCCGCCAGCCAGGCACGATGGCGGTCAGGATGGCCAGGGCCAGCGCGGATATGGCGACGACCGTTACCGTCACTATCGAGATGGCTGGCTGAGGAACGACATAGAGCTCGCTGGCGAACCTGGCCCACAGGAACCGGCCGGTCGCGATTCCGAGCGGGACACCGACCACCGTCCCGATCGCGACGGGTACCGATGCCTGCCAGATCACCACGGCAACCACCT
>JAWWPY010000608.1:0-5163 GCA_033854735.1 Streptosporangiaceae bacterium
GTCCTGACGGGCTGAATCACCGCTGACCTGCGGGACACGACCGGGCAGGCATCCCCACGAGGGGTGCCTGCCCGGTGGCAGTAACGGCAGTGCGGTGTCAGACCGGGCCACTAGACTTCCTGGGTGACCCGCGACCGGCTGCTCCTGGACGCCCGCGCCACGGTTCCGGCGAGTGGCCGCCAGCTCAGCGTCTGGAGCGACCAGCCGGGCGTGCAGTTCTACGCGGGCAACTTCCTGACCGGCACGCTGGTGGGCATCGGTAACCACACCTACCGGCAGGGCGCTGGGTACACCTTCGAGACCCAGCACTTCCCGGACTCGCCCAACGAGCCCGCCTTCCCGTCCACCGAGCTGGACCCCAACCAGACATACAACACGACGACCATCTTCCATTTCTCGTCCTGACGGGCTGAATCACCGCTGACCTGCGGGACACGACCGGGCAGGCATCCCCACGAGGGGTGCCTGCCCGGTGGCTGTAACGGCAGTGCGGTGTCAGACCGGGCCACTAGACTTCCTGGGTGACCCGCGACCGGCTGCTCCTGCTCGATGGTCATTCCCTGGCCTACCGGGCCTTCTTCGCGCTTCCCGCGGAGAACTTCTCCACCACGACCGGTCAGCCCACGAACGCCGTGTACGGCTTCACCGCCATGCTCATCAACGTCCTGCGCGACGAGCAGCCGACCCACGTGGCCGTGGCCTTCGACCGGAGCGAGCCGACCTTCCGGCACGAGCAGTACGTCGAGTACAAGGCGAACCGGCGGGAGACGCCTGCCGATTTCCGCGGCCAGCTCAGCCTGATCTTCGAGGTGCTCGACGCGCTCGGCATCCCCCGGCTGTCCCTGGCCGGCTACGAGGCGGACGACATCATCGCCACGCTGGCCACCCTGGCCAATGCCGCGGGCATGCAGGTGCTGATCGTGACCGGCGACCGCGATGCGTTGCAGCTGGTCAACGAGGACATCACGGTGCTGATGACCCGGCGCGGGATCAGCGACATGACCCGCTTCACGCCGCAGGAGGTCACCGCCAAGTACGGCCTGACCCCGGTCCAGTACCCAGACTTCGCGGCGATCCGCGGCGACCCGAGCGACAACCTGCCGAACATCCCGGGGGTCGGCGAGAAGACAGCGGCCAAGTGGGTCGCCGAGTTCGGCTCGCTGACCGAGATCGTCGACCGGATCGGCGAGATCAAGGGCAAGGCGGGCGACGCCCTCCGTGAACGCCTCGGCGACGTGCTGCGCAACCGGCGGCTGACCGAACTGGCCCGGGACGTCCCGCTGGATTCCGGCCCGCACGACCTGCGCCCCGTGCCCTGGAACCGGGACCAGATCCACCAGCTCTTCGACACCCTCCAGTTCCGGGTCCTGAGAGACCGCCTCTATACCACCCTCCCCAACGGAATCGATTGGGCCACTCCCGCCCCCCAGCCGGCGGCCGGCGAGGGGACTGGCCAGGCGTTCGACGTCGACGTGTCGTTGCCAGGCCCCGGCGAGCTGGCTGGCTGGCTCGACGAGCACGCCAGCGGCGAGGGCCGGGCCGGCCTGGCGGCCAGCGGGAACTGGCTGCGCGGCACCGGCGTGCTGGACGGGCTGGCGCTGGCCACCCCGGACGGCGCGGGGGCCTTCCTCGACCCGGTCACCCTCACCGAGGAGGATGAGGGCGCGCTGGCGGCCTGGCTGGCCGACCCGGCCCGGCCCAAGGCCATGCACGACGCCAAGGGCCCGATGCACGCGCTCGCGGCCCGGGGCCTGGAGCTGGCCGGCCTCAGCACGGACACCGCCCTGGCCGCCTACCTGGCCCTGCCGGGCCAGCGCTCCTTCGACCTGGCCGACCGGGTCCAGCATTACCTGCATAAGGAACTGCGCGACGACGCCGCCACCACCGGGCAGCTCACCCTGGACCTGTCCGGTGACGAGGAGGATTCGGGGCTGCAGGCCGCCACCGCCCTGGTGGTGCGGGCCCGGGCCACCGTGGAACTCGCCGACGCGCTCGACGCCGACCTGGCCACGCGCGGCGCGACCGAGCTGCTCAGGGATGTGGAACTGCCGCTGGTCGGCGTGCTCGCCCAGATGGAGCGGGCCGGGATCGCAGCGGACACCGATCACTTCGCGGACATGTCAGCGAGCCTGGGCGGCGAGGTGAAGGCGGCTGAGCAGGCCGCGTTCGCGATCATCGGCCACGAGTTCAACCTCGGCTCGCCCAAGCAGCTTCAGGAGGTGCTCTTCACCGAGCTGGGCCTGCCGAAGACCAAGCGGATCAAGACGGGGTACACGACGGACTCCGAGGCGCTCACCGGGCTGCTCGCGCAGACCGGCCACCCGGTGCTTGAGCACCTGCTCCGGCACCGGGACGTGGCCAGGCTCAAGAGCATCGTGGATTCGTTGATCCCGATGGCGGATGAGGACGGCCGGATCCACACCACGTACAACCAGATGATCGCGGCCACCGGGCGCCTTTCCTCGACCGACCCCAACCTGCAGAACATCCCGATCCGGACCGAGGAGGGGCGGCGCATCCGGCGCGGATTCATCGTCGGCGCCGGGTACGAGAGCCTGCTCACGGCCGACTACAGCCAGATCGAGCTGCGCATCATGGCGCATCTCTCCCAGGATGAGGCGCTGGAGGAGGCGTTCAGCTCTGGCCGTGACTTCCACGCCGAGACCGCGTCCCGGGTCTTCAGCGTGCCGGCGGATCAGGTCACCGGCGAGATGCGCAGCAAGATAAAGGCCATGAACTACGGGCTCGCCTACGGGCTGTCCGCCTACGGCCTGTCCCAGCAGCTGCGCATTACGCCGGATGAAGCGCGGGTCCTGATGGATGAATATTTCCAGCAGTTCGGCGGCATCCGGGACTACCTGAACGAGGTGGTCGCCCAGGCCCGCAAGGACGGTTACACGCAGACCATCCTCGGCCGCCGCCGGTACCTGCCCGACCTGACCTCGGATAACCGGCAGCGCCGGGAGATGGCCGAGCGGATGGCGCTCAACGCGCCGATCCAGGGATCGGCCGCCGACATCATCAAGGTGGCGATGCTGAGGGTGCACCACGAACTGCGCGAGCGCGCGCTTCGCTCGCGGATGCTGCTCCAGGTCCACGACGAACTCGTTTTCGAGGTAGCGCCCGGTGAGCTGGCCGCCTTGAGCGAGCTCGTCAGCCAGACTATGGGCGGTGCTTTCGGGCTTAAGGTGCCCCTCAGCGTCTCCCTCGGCACCGGCCGCAGCTGGGCCGAGGCGGCTCACTAAGGTGTCCTCGTAGCCAGCCGCCGGCCCGTGGCAACAGGTCACAGGTTGGCTGCTTAGATTGACCCACTGCCTATGCACTGCATATCCTGAGCGCTGCGCCGTGTTCTGGTGCAGTCCCGCCGTGGCCAGGCACAGTTACGGGCGGCCGTGAGGCCTCCGTTGCTGGTCAGGTCGGCCAGGCAAATCCAGTTCACCTGTAGCCCCGCCTGAAGGGCTGACGGTCCAGGCGCGTCCAAACCACTTTCTGTCCGCCGGAGCCAACCTACACATGACGAGCAGCACGCAGGCCCACCCGACCCCCAAGGTAGCGGTCAACGACATCGGGTCCGAGGAGGCCTTCCTCGCCGCGATCGACGAGACCATCAAGTATTTCAATGACGGCGACATCGTTGAAGGAACCGTCGTCAAGGTCGATCGAGACGAGGTCTTGCTCGATATCGGCTACAAAACGGAGGGGGTCATCCCCTCCCGCGAGCTGTCGATCAAGCACGATGTCGACCCGCATGACGTGGTCAAGACCGGCGAGCACATCGAGGCCCTGGTCCTCCAGAAGGAGGACAAAGAGGGCCGCCTCATCCTGTCCAAGAAGCGTGCGCAGTACGAGCGCGCCTGGGGCACGATCGAGAAGATCAAGGAAGAGGACGGTGTCGTCACCGGCACGGTGATCGAGGTTGTCAAGGGCGGCCTCATCCTGGACATCGGGCTGCGCGGCTTCCTCCCCGCCTCGCTGGTCGAGATGCGCCGGGTCCGCGACCTGCAGCCGTACGTGGGCAAAGAGATCGAAGCGAAGATCATCGAACTGGACAAGAACCGCAACAACGTGGTCCTGTCCCGCCGGGCGTGGCTGGAGCAGACACAGTCCGAGGTGCGCCAGAACTTCCTGAACACGCTGCAGAAGGGCCAGATCCGTAAGGGCACGGTCTCCTCCATCGTGAATTTCGGCGCGTTCGTGGATCTCGGCGGCGTGGACGGCCTCGTGCACGTCTCGGAACTGTCCTGGAAGCACATCGACCACCCGGGCGAGGTGGTGGAGGTCGGCCAGGAGGTCACCGTCGAAGTGCTCGACGTGGACATGGACCGCGAGCGCGTGTCGCTGTCCCTCAAGTCCACCCAGGAGGATCCGTGGCAGCAGTTCGCCCGGACCCACCAGATCGGCCAGGTCGTCCCAGGGCGCGTCACCAAGCTGGTTCCGTTCGGTGCCTTTGTTCGGGTCGAAGAGGGCATCGAGGGCCTGGTGCATATCTCTGAGCTCGCGGACCGGCACGTCGAGATCCCGGAGCAGGTGGTGCAGGTCGGCGACGAGATCTTCGTCAAGATCATCGACATCGACCTGGACCGGCGCCGGATCAGCCTGTCGCTGAAGCAGGCGAACGAGGGCACGATCGGCGAGGCGGTCGGGGATGACTTCGACCCGACCCTCTACGGCATGCCCGCCACCTACGACGAGCAGGGCAACTACGTCTACCCGGAGGGTTTCGACTCCGAGTCGGCCGAATGGCTCGAGGGCTACGACACGCAGCGCGAGGAGTGGGAGCGCCAGTACGCGGAGGCGCGCTCCCGGTTCGAGGCGCATCGGCGCCAGGTGGTCGAGGCCCGCAAGTCCGAGGACGAGGCGGAGGAGGGCACCGGGGAGTCCGGTGGCCCGCGCCGCCCATCCGGCGCCAGTTCCGGTTCCGGTTCCGGTTCCGGTTCCGGTTCTGCTTCCAGCTCGAGTTCGAGTTCCAGCCCGGAGGCTGACGGCTCGCCCAGCGGTGCGCTGGCCTCCGACGAAGCGCTCGCCGCGCTGCGGGACAAGCTGTCCGGCGGCCAGAGCTAGTCCGTGATCTGTCGCTGCCCCCGCCGTCCGGCGGGGGCAGCGACGATTAGGGGGAAAGACTGATGGCTGTGAGCCTGGCGGCCCGTAACTTCCTCAAGGAAC
>JAWWPY010000609.1:0-3173 GCA_033854735.1 Streptosporangiaceae bacterium
GGTCCCGCCGCGCCGCCCGGCAATGACGACCATCATGCCGCCGCGCGCACCACTGTGCCGACGGCACACGAACCGTCATCATCGCCGCAGTGCCCGTCTGCCCGCACTCGCCAAGCCAGTCGCCATCGTCGCCTGACCCATTCCCGCCCGCCGCTGTCCCGTGACACAAACTCGGCCCACTGCCGTCCAATACGGCCCGTTCGCTCGCCTTACAGCGGAAATGGCCCGTTCCTGGCCTTCTCGGCGGCCAAGAGGCTGCTGACTCTGGGGCCCCGGGAAACTTCTCACCGGGCCGTCGGGAGCGGCAGCATCGAGTCCCCGCAGCAGGCGGGCCGACTTCGATTGCAAGCCCACAGCCGTTCTTTGCCATTCAAACAGGCCCGTAAAGGTCAGGGCCACGCCACTAGGCCAGGATACCTATCACCGGACAACAGCCGCGAACGCCGACACGCTGATACTACGCACCGTCACCGCTAGTGACATTCAGTTACCGGTCGTCTAATCTGACGATCAACCAAGCCGGAAATTCGCTGAGCGGCCACTGGGGACTTCCAGCGAGCGCCATCACAGGAGACCGCCGTGGCTCTGGCCGGCCTCGGCCGGTTCCCGTAGTCGTCCGCGAACGCCCCCGTCGGCCCATGTCACACCTAAGTACGGAGGCACCGATGCAACAGACGGCTGAATACCTACAGACGACGAACGCCGAGCAATTCACCTCCATCCGGGAGGTCGTCGCCGGCGGGGTGAGCAGCAGCATGCGCGCTCAGGCCATCCCCGAGCCGCTCGTCGTACAGCGGGCCAAGGGGGATCGGATCTGGGACGTCGAAGACAGGGAGCTGATCGACCTCAACATGGGGTACGGTCCCCACCTGTTCGGCTACGCGGACCCCGAACTGGCCGCCGCGCTCGGCCAGCAGCTAACGGAGGGGGCGATGACCGGGCTGCCGCACCGTCTCGACCGGCAGGCCGGGGAGCTGATCGCGCGCCTGGTTCCGTCGGTCGAGCAGGTCAGGTTCGCCAACTCGGGTACCGAGGCGGTCGCCTCCACGCTACGCCTGGCCCGGGCCGCCACCGGCCGGACGCAGGTGCTCACCTTCGAAGGGCATTACCACGGCTGGAGCGAGACCGTACTGCGTGCCGGGAAGGCGACCCTCCACGAGTCGGCGCCGCGCTCCAACGCACTGCGGCCAGGGGCGCCGGGCATGATCCCAGAGGCGCTCGCCCATACGCTGGAGGTGCCCTGGAACGACCTATCCGCCCTGCGCAGCGCGTTCGAGGCCCACGGCGAACGGCTCGCGGCGGTGATCTGCGAACCGGTGATGGCCAACGCCTGTGTCGTGCCGCCGGCACCCGGTCAGCTCGAGGAACTCCGTGCGCTCTGCGACCGCTGGGGCGCGTGGCTGGTCTTCGACGAGGTGATCACCGGGTTCCGGCTCGGGCGCGGCGGGGCGCAGGAGTGCTACGGGGTCACCCCAGATCTGACCGTGCTCTCGAAGGTGATGGGCGGCGGCGTCCCTGTCGCGGCGTTCGGCGGATCCCGCACCACGATGGCCATGCTCGCGGACCAGCGCGCGATGCACCTCGGGGTGTACGCCGGCAACCACATGTCAGTGCGAGCGGTCGTCACCATGCTCGAGAAGATTGAGCGCTTCCCCGAAATTTACGAGCAGCTCGAGAAGCAAGGCGACTACCTAGAGCACCAGTTGCGCTCCATGTTCGCTGAGATAAAGCGCCCAGCCCTGGTCAGCCGGGCCGGTTCGCTGCTGTCCGTGTCGTTGCTGCGACAGCCCGTTGACCTGTCGCGCGGCCTGCGCGGGGCTGTCCAGGCGATGGACTTCGCCGCCCATCGCGCGCTGCAGATCAGCGCTCAGAGAAGGGGCGTGTACTTCCATCCCAGCCCGATTGAACCCTGGTTTCTCAGTACCGAACACAGCTTCGAAGACCTCGATCAGGTGGTCGCGACCGTGCGCGATGCGCTGGCCGACCTGCCCGAGTCACAGTGAGTGGCGGCAGCGGCCTCGTGCCCCTCCAGCTACTGCGGGAGACGGCCGCGCGATTCCCGCGGGCCGTAGTCTTCGCTGAGGACGTGGGGAACACCACGGCACAGACCCTTGTCGAGCTCGTCGAAGCCCGCCTCGACGCCTACCGGCGGGCCGGGATCGGGCCGGACTGTCGGGTCGGGGCCGTAGCCTGGCCGGCCGCCTCGTTCACCGCGGACGTGCTCGCGGTGCTCGCTCTGGACGCGGTGGTAGTTCCGCTGCCGCGGCTGATGCGCGAATGGGAGCGCGAGCGGATCGAGGCTCTGGCAGCGCCGACGCACCTGGCCGCGCCGCTCGACTGGCCGCTGCTGCCCGGAATCGGCGACGTGGTGGCGGGCCGACGGCTGATCGTCCGCAAGGCGCCCGGCGCGGCGTCGCCCGATAGCGCCGCCAGCGCTCAGCTGACCTCCGGCACGAGCGGACACACCCGGGTGGCGCTGCGTCTGGTCAGTGCCCTGATGGCCGAGGCGGAGAACTACCGCGCCGCGTTGGACCTGGCCCCGGGCACCGTGCTGGCCTGCCCGGTGCCGATGCACCACGCCTACGGCTTTGGATTGGCGGCCTTGGCTGCTCCCCTGGCCGGCGCTACTACGCTCGTCACCAGCGCGGACCGGCCGCGGATGCTGTTGCGCGCCTTGGATCAGCATGACGTCACCCTTGTCGCCGGCGTGCCGCCGATGCTGCGGCTGCTGGCCGAGGCGGCCACCCGTCGGCCGACGCGACGCATCGGGTACTTGACCGCGGGCATGCCGCTGGACCCACGGACGGCCGAACTCGTCGGCACGGTGCTCGGCGGCCGGCTCGGCGAGGTGTACGGCTCGACCGAGACCGGCCCCATCTGCGTGCGGCCGCCGGTCCCCTGGCAGAATGCGCGCTCGCTCGGTCAGCCGCTCCCGGGAGTTCGGGTCGACATCCGCCCCCTCATCGACGTCCCAGAGCCGCGGCCGTCGGCGGACGACGCGGCTGACGTGCAGTCAGGGCTTGTCGTCGTCCACTCGCCGAGTGCGATGACCGGGTACCTGTACCCGGACCGGGTCGATGTCGATCCGGTCGCGAACGGTTTCGTCGTCGGCGATATAGTCCGCCGAACGCCGGATGGCCTGAAGATCGTTGGCCGACTAGCCAACTGCGTCA
>JAWWPY010000610.1:0-4202 GCA_033854735.1 Streptosporangiaceae bacterium
CCCGGCTCGACATTTGCAAGGTATTCCTCGGCCCGTTCCAGCTCCCTCAGCGTATGCACATTCGTCTGCTGCTCGCTGTCGGCAGCATAGGCTCGTGCAGCTACCTGGTGAGCGTATGCCTTCAAGGGGAAATCGTCAGTGTGCCCGGCCCATCCTTGTGCGGCAACTGCGTAGTCGATTCCGAGGCGTGGAGTTCCTTGCCAGGTTGCCAGATGACTCATGTTGCAGAGCACATAGGCGCCGAGGGCGCTGTTCTTGGCTTCGTGGGCAGCGTTCCGGGCCTGCTCATAATAGAACCAGGCGCTCTCGTGATCGCCGATATCAAACGAAAGCCAGCCCGCCATGCGAGAGGCGCTGCTCAGCACGGAGAGCAATCTCGGGCGAAGTTGCTGCGGGCAATCGACAAGCACCCACCGTATTACGTCGCGCTCGGCACCCACGGTATGCAGAGCTGTTTGAGGGCCAAGCAGGTCGTCCTGGCGCTTGCAATGCCAGAGCACTGCCTCAATGTGATCAATGGTGGCTGCGTCAATCCGGCTGGGTACCGCCAGCCCGCCGGCAAGACGCCGCTGGTCGTCGGCATTGAGATCCCGGAGCAACGGCACGGCTGCAACATATGACGCAGCCCAGCCGAGAATGCGCAACAGCTCACGACGCTTCATAGTGTCTGCCCAGCGTGAGAACAATTGGACGAGGTTGTCATAGGCATGTTCACGGTCGCGCGCCGACGCGAGCGGGTGTCGGCTAAGCGCGCTCAGTTCATTTAGGTATGGGAGGAGCAGGGAAATGTCCTCTCCAGCAAGATGGCTTGCGATAAGAGACGCGTCCTCCGCGCGAAGTAAGGTGGGGGCAAATATGGCCGCCGCATCGGACTCCCGGATTGCGGGTAGTGTATAGGCAGCCGCATCGGCATGGTTAATATCGGATGAAGGAATCTCATTCACTTGCGCTCGTATCTCATCCAGATGGCTGAAGTCACCATCATCGATGAGATCACCCACATCGCACCGGTAGAGCTGCGCCAGGCGCTTTAAGGTCTTGAGCGAGGGCTCATGCCCAGCTTCCGGCCAGTTCTCCCAGTTTGAGATGTTCTGGTTGGTGACCCCAGCAGAGCCGTTCCTGCTGGGGAAGAGGTCGTTCCAGCGCCTAGCGACCTCTTCCTGCGTCCACCCATGTGCCATCCGCATCGCGACCCGCGCGTTGTAATGCTCCTCGGCCTGGATACGCCGGGCGATCTGCGCCCAAGTCCAGCCCTCACCGCGAAGTTGAGCGCTGAGCGCGCCTAGCCGCGCCCGGCGACTGCGGTGGGTTCTCGGCATAACATCTACCCCTTGCCACTGACCAGGCCATCCCTCACACACAGCCATGTTACGCCTGGCCGACCTTACCACTGAGATAGTCCGCTCATAGTGTGCCCGTCTGCGACCGTAACTCGGCGCAGCGGCAGAAATTCTGCACCTGGCCCGGAGTTTCTGTCAGCGGTACCTAGCCGTCCCGTGGCGAATCCGCTGCGCAATCTCCCCAGACCATGCTTGCGGGGAAGCCGTTGAACGGGAAGGCATGCTACCTGGCGGGAACAAGCTATGACCAATAGAAACAATCCGTTCTCTGTCGACAACCTCGACCTTACGGTGCCTTCACCTGCTCGCATTTACGATTACTTCCTGGGCGGCAAAGATAACTTTCCGGCAGACCGTGAGGCGGCCGAGAAAGCTCTCTCTGTAGTACCTCATGGCCGTGAAGTAGCGCAAGCCAACCGGCAGTTCCTCATCGGCGCGGTACGGCTCATGGCAAGCAGGGGCATCCGCCAGTTTATCGACTTAGGAACGGGTATCCTGACTAGTCCCGATGTTCACGAGGTGGCAAGGTCAATTCATCCCGATGCAAAGGTGCTGTACGTAGACAACGACCCTGTCGTATGCCTGCACGCCAGCACGCTACTGACCAACGTCGGTGACGGAATTGCCTCGATCATGGGGGATATCCGCTCCCCGCAGGATCTGGTTGCCAAGCGAGAGCTACGGGATCTCAAGGACTTTACTGCGCCAGTCGGGGTCCTCTTCGTCGCGGTGCTGCACTTCCTGACGAGCGCAGACGATCCCCTCAGCAGCGTGACCGTCCTAGCCGATCGCATGGCCGCTGACAGCTACCTGGCCATATCGCACATCACGAGTGACGGTACCGCCCCGGCAGTCATGAATATTATCGAGTCCGCTTACGGCTCGGCCAGCGCGCCAGCAGTTTTCAGGACCACGAACGAGATCCGCGCGCTTTTTGCGGGACTTGAGATTGTAAAACCCGGACTTGTCGACGTCTCAGCATGGCGAGGACACGGGCGCATCGCGGACGTAGAGCCGTTTGCGCTCCGGTTCCTCGGTGGCGTGGCGAAAAAGACTGAGCCATCCCTGCCAAGTGCCTGGCCCCTCCAGCGCCACGACTCTTTGGTAGAGCAGGGCCTTTAACCCCCTAAGAAACCGTAATCCGAAAGGAGACTGGCCGTGAACCAGGCCAGGGCCAGTGTGGCTGACCCTGCGCAAAAGCCAGATGAGCTGATGCGCGGCCTTCATATAGCGAGGGGGAAGTCGTGGCGGGGCTGAGTGGTACCGGACGGCTGGCTGATGATCTTTACCTGATGGCGCACCACGAGATGACCGGCAGGCCGCATCTGCAGCCGCGCGCCGTTGGCCTGGGGCTGGCTGGTGCGCTGCTGGCCGAGCTGATGCTCTTGGGCACGATCTGCATCCGCCCGGACGGCGTTATGGTGACCGACGGCACCCCGCCTGGGGACGGGTTAGCGCGCTCTGTCCTGGGCCTGGTCCTCAGCGAACATGAGCGGCACGCGGCGCAGCGTTGGCTGCTGTTCCTGGCCCGCACCGCGGCGGCGGACGTGGCCGGCCGGCTGGAGCAGTCGGGGTACCTGACCCGGGTTACCGCGTGGCGTTTCGGCCGCAGTGAGCGGTGGGTTCCGGTGGACGCCGATAGCGCGTTCGCGCCGCTGGTGCGGGTGAAGTCCGTACTGAGCTCATCCCAGCTGGTGACCGTCCAGAGCGCAGCCCTTGCCGGGCTGGCCGCTGCCTGCGGGCTGGGCCATCAGCTGTCGCTGTACTTACCGCCGAACGCCCGCCGCCGTCTCGATGAGGCGGTGGGCCAGCTCGACCCGGAGCTGCGGGACCTGATCGCCCAGACCCGGGCCGCAGTGGACAGTGCCGTGCTCTCCCATCGCGTGTAAACCCTGCCCCCATCCGTATCCGCCAGCACCCAGGAGTCACATCATGGCCAGAACACAGGCAGCAGGACGCAAGCCGGGCAGCGTGGACCGCGCCCTGGCCCGGGACCGGCTCGGCGTGCCGGCTGTGCTGTTCTTCGTCGCAGCCAGCGTCGCCCCCCTGACCGTCGCGGCTGGGGTCATCCCGACCGCGTACCAGACCACCGGGTTAACCGGAATCCCCGCCGCGTTCCTGGTCATCGCGGTAATCCTCGCCATCTTCTCCTCCGGGTACGTAGCGATGACGCGCTGGATCACGAACTCGGGAGCTTTCTACGCGTTCATCTCCCGGGGCCTGGGCCGGGTCACCGGGGTCGCCGCAGCGCTGGTGGCGCTGCTGGCGTACTCGTTCCTCCAGGTGGGCCTGTACGGCGCGTTCGGGCCGAACGCGGCGGCCGAGGCCGCCGCCCATCTGCATGTGCACGCCGCGTGGTGGGGCTGGGCGCTGGGCGCCTGGGCAGTGGTCACCGTGCTGGGCCTGCTGCGGGTGGACATCGCCGGCCGGGTCCTCGGTGTCCTGCTGTGCGCCGAGATCGCCGTGATCCTCGTTGAGACCGCCGCTGGGCTGGCCCGGCCGGCGGGCGGGCACCTCAGCTTCGCCACCCTGTCCCCGGCCGCGCTGACCTCGGCGGGGTTCGGCACTTTCGGTGTCCTGGCGGTCGTCGCTGTCCTGGGTTTCGTGGGATTCGAGCAGGCGCCCGTGCTAGGAGAGGAGGCGCGCAACGCCAAGCGGACGATCCCGGTGGCCACCTACCTTGCCCTCGGCATGATCGCCGTGGTGTACGCGGGGGCGAGCTGGGCGATGGCCGCCCACGCCGGGACCAGCCATGTCGTGGCCGCCGCCGGGCAGCAGGGCCCTGGTCTGCTGTTCGGCCTTGGCGGCAGCGGGACACTGTCGCAGGCCGCCCAGTGGCTGTTCCTGACCTCGCTGTTCGCC
>JAWWPY010000611.1:0-31084 GCA_033854735.1 Streptosporangiaceae bacterium
GCCGCAAACATCGCCGTCCTGCTCGGCGCGCTTTCCATGCATTCCTCCTCGCCGGCCAGAACCCAGCATGCTGGCCACGCCCGCCCACTCCGCGCACTTCACAGGATGCGCCTGAAGCGCCCTGACGGCCATAGCCAGATCGCCCGGCAGCCACGATCTGCCTCGCCATCGGGATCCTCCAAAACAGCCAGGCACGCCAGCATCACAGGCCCCCTTGCAGGCACCACGCCCGGGACGCCACCAGGACCCCCGAGACCCCCCGACCCACCCAGCATGAATAAAACGGACATAACGCGACTATGCCGAGGCCTTGGAGTGAGGGGAGGGACGGGAGGGAGAGGCAGGACGGGGATGGCGCGGGCGGCTTGGACCGCTCCCAGTCCGGGGTGGCGCGGGATGGTGGAGGGCCGTCATCTGAGTTCGAAGGTGTAGCGGTAGAGCCTGGTGCCGCGCGGGGCTCGGAGCCGACCCGTTTGGTCAAGGTGTGCCGGCTCTGTCTCATCCGCCAGCCGTTCCACCGCCAACCCGCCGAGCCCCGGCGAACGACAGCGGAGCGTCAGCCCAGGATCGCGTCGACGAACGCGGCCGGCTCGAACGGCGCCAAGTCGTCGGGACCCTCGCCGAGGCCGACCAGCTTGACCGGCACGCCAAGCTCGCGCTGCACTGCGATGACAATCCCGCCCTTGGCCGTCCCGTCGAGCTTGGTCAGGATGATCCCGGTGATGTCCACCACCTCGGCGAACACCCGGGCCTGGCGCAGCCCGTTCTGGCCGGTGGTGGCGTCGAGCACGAGCAGGACCTCGTCCACGGTGGCGCGCTTCTCGATGACACGCTTGATCTTGCCGAGCTCGTCCATCAGCCCGGTCTTGGTGTGCAGCCGCCCGGCGGTGTCCACGATGACCGTATCCACCCGCTCCGTGATGCCTTCGCTTACTGCCTCGAAAGCGACACTCGCTGGGTCCGCGCCTTCCCGGTCGGAGCGGACCACCCGCGCACCCACCCGCGCCCCCCAGGTCTGGAGCTGGTCGGCGGCTGCGGCACGGAACGTGTCGGCGGCGCCGAGCAGCACGCTGCGCCCGTCACCGACCAGGGCACGGGCGAGCTTGCCGCATGCGGTGGTCTTGCCGGTGCCGTTCACCCCCACCACGAGCAGCACGGCTGGCCGGTCACCGTGCCGCTGGGCGTGCAGCGTCCGGTCCATGTCCGGGCCGATCGCACGGATCAGCTCGCCGCGCAGCATGGCCCGCACCTCGTCCGGGTTCCGGGTCCCGGCCACCCTGACCTGAGTTCTAAGTTCCTCAACGATCTGACGGGACGGACTCACGCCCATATCCGCGGCGAGCAGAGTGTCCTCAATGTCCTCCCATGCCTGGTCATCGAGGGCACCCCGGGAGAGCAAGCCGAGCAGCACCGAGCCGAACCCGGTCTGTGACCGGGCGAGCCGGCCGCGCAGCCGGACCAGCCGGCCAGCCAGCGGCGGTGGCCGCTCAAGGTCCGGGGCTGACGGCCCAGACACCGGCGGCAGCACATCGATCCCCGCAGGAGTCTCGTCCGCCTGGCCCGCGCGGCCGGTCTGCGGTGACGGCCCGGCGGTCGGGGCGGCCGGGCGGCCGGTGCGGCGGCGCGTTCCGACGAGCAGGCCGCCGAACACGATCACAGCCAGGACGACGATAGCGATGATGATGATCAGGTAAGTCATAGCCGCACCAGTCTCGCAGACGCGCGGCGCTCAAACGCACACCGCACAAGCGCACGGGACCAGGCGCACGGGACCAGGCGCACGGGCGCCCTGCTCAGCACACGGCTCAGGCGGGGCTCGCGCGCCCTGCACAGACGCACGCCGTCCAGGCGCACTGGCCAGCCGGCCCCTGGCCCCGGTTTTCATGATCTACGAAGGGCTGCCGCCCAAAGCGCACACGTGCGGCCCCGGGGTGGCGGCGATGCACTCGCTGCGTATCAGCGCGGTAAGTTCTGCACCTTATCCGCGCATTTCGCACCGCATAGATCCCACGACACTGGCACCCGGGGAGGGCACGGAAGCCAGGTGCACGCCTGGGGCTGGCGATGCACCAGGGATCAGGGGGACGACGGCTGCTCATCCCGACCTGGCGGCATCATCCGGCCGCCGCCCGGCTGACAAAGAACCTGGGGACCCGGGCCATGCGCACCGCGTTCAGGCGGTCTCGCGCTCCCGCAGGCGCTGGCTCACCGCGTTCAGGCGGTCTCGCGCTCCCGCAGGCGCTGGCTCACCACGCTCAGGCGGTCTCGCGCTCCCGCAGGCGCTGGCTCACCACGGATGACACGCCGTCGCCGCGCATGCTGATGCCATACAGCGCGTCCGCGACCTCCATGGTCCGCTTCTGGTGAGTGACGATGATCAACTGGGAGCTGGCCCGCAACTCCTCGAAAATGTGCAGCAACCGCTGCAGGTTGGTGTCGTCAAGCGCGGCCTCGACCTCGTCGAGCACGTAGAACGGGGACGGGCGGGCCTTGAAGATGGCGACCAGGAAGGCAATCGCGGTGAGCGACCTCTCGCCGCCAGACAGCAGCGACAGCCGCTTGACCTTCTTGCCCGGCGGCCTGGCCTCGAAGTCGATCCCGGTCGCCAGCATGTCGTCGGGCTCGGTCAGCACCAGCCGGCCCTGGCCACCGGGGAACAGCCGCCCGAAGATGTCCTCGAACTCCCTGGCCGTGTCCTCGAAGGCGGCCGCGAACACCTGCTGCACCCGGTCGTCCACCTCCTTGACGACGGTCAGCAGGTCGCGGCGGGTCTTCTTGATGTCCTCGAGCTGGGTAGCCAGGAACGTGTGACGCTCCTCGAGGGCCGCGAACTCCTCCAGGGCCAGCGGGTTCACTTTGCCCAGCTGGTCGAGCTGGCGCTGCGCGGCCGCGGCGCGGCGCTCCTGCTCGGCCCGTACATAGCGGGTCGGCGGCTCCACCTCGCCCGGGGCCTGCGTGGGGCGGACCGCGCCGCCGCGGCGGGCTGCGCCCTCGGGGCGTGCCGCGCTATCACGGCGGGCTCCGCCCTCGAAGCGGGCTGCGCCATCGGGGCGATCAGCATCAGCGGTGGTGCTGGCCGCGCCGTGTTCGGCGCTGCCGGCCGGCCCGCTCCCGGTACCGCCGACCGGCCCGTACTCGGCGCTGCCGGCCGGCTCGTTCGCCGTGCTGCCGACTTGCCCGTTCTCGGTACCACCCAGCTGCCCGTTCCCGGCACCGTCGGCAGGCCCATTCTCCGTGCTGCCGGCCGGCCCGTTCTCGGTGCTGCCCGCCTGACCGTTCTCGGTGCTGGCGACCGGCCCGTTGTCAGTGCTGCCCGCCCGCCCGTGCTCGCTGCCGCCTACCGGCCCGTTCTCGGTGCCGCCGACCGGCTCGTTCTCGGTGCTGCCCGCCTGACCGTTCCCGGTGGTCCCGGCGGCTTCCACGGACGCCGGAATGAGGACGTCAGGGCCGTACTCGGCGACGAGCGTGGTGACGTCCACGCCGAATTCCTCCGTGGCCCGCGCCGCGAGCTGCTCGAGCCTCATCCGCTGCTCGGCCCGGGCGATCTCGGTGCCATGAGCGCTGTCCACGACCGTATCGAGCTCTCCGGCCAGCTGTCGGACCTGCGCCCGGACCTCCTTGAGCGCCTCTGTCCGCCCCTTGCTCGCCTGCTCCGCGGCCTGGCGGTGCTCGGTCGCCTCGGCCAGCGACTCGGTCAGCCTGGCCAGCACCAGCGTGGCGCCCTCGGCCACAGCCCGCGCCACCACCGCCTGGCTGGCGCGCAACGTGCGCCGGGCGATCGCTGCGGCAGCGGCCTGTCGCTCCGCGGCGGCCGCCGCGGTAAGGGCGTCGGCGCGGCCTGCGATGGCGGCCAGCCGCTCCTCCGCCGTCCGGACCTCCAGGCGGCCTTCCATCTCCGCGTTCCGCGCGCTCGCCGCCGTCTCGGACAGGGCTTCCCGATCCGGCTCTGTATCCGCGACCGCCGTGCTCCCAGCCGCCGTGCTCCCAGCCACCGTGCTCCCAGGCACCGTGGTCCCAGGCACCGTGGTCCAAGGCACCGTGCTCCCAGGCACCGTGGCCCCGGCCATGGGAGCACCGGGCGCTGGAGCCCCGGGTTCGCCGGTCCCGGGTTCGCCGGCCTCGGCTTCGGCCGCCGCGAGCTGGTCCTGCAGCTCGGTCAGGGCGGCCAGGCCTGCGTCACGTGCCTGCTGGGCGGCGGCGATGGCGGCCTCCCGCCGCTCGGCCTCGTCATGGGCGGCCCGCGCCGCGCCAGCCAGCCTGCCGAGCCTGCCGGAGATCTCCGCGGCAGCCGCGTCGGCCTCCTGCATACTGGCTTGGGCCAAGGCCACTGCCTGCCGCGCCCGCTCCTCGACCGCGACGGCCTCCGACAATTCCCCGGCGATCTGCTGGCACTGGCTCTCCGCCCGGACAAGCCCGGCGGCCGCCTCGTCGGCCGCACCGCGCAGGGCGAGCATGCTCGGCGGCCTGGCCGAGCCGCCGACCGCCCAGTGCGCGCCGAGCAAGTCACCGTCGCGGGTGACTACCCGCAACGTGGGATGCTCGCGCAGCACGTCCCGCGCCTGCCGCAGGTCCTCGGCGATGGCCACCCCGGCCAGCAGGCTGGACACGGCTCCGGCCAGCTCGCCCGGGGCTTTCACACAGTCAACCGCCCGCACAACGCCCTCCGGCAGCGCCCTGCCGTCCACGGCCCTGCCGTCCACGCTCGTGGATGCCGCGGCAGGCTGGGCGGAACCAGGATCGGCGGCACTGCCCGCGATCACCATCCCGGCGCTTCCCCGGTCCTCGCCCTTCAGCGTTTCCAGGATGGCCACAGCCGCTTCCAGGCCCGCCACCGCCACCGCGTCGGCCGCGCCGCCGAGCGCGGCCGCTATGGCGTCCTGGGCTCCGTCCTGCACGGTCACCATGGCGGCTACCGAGCCCAGCACCCCACTGAACCGCCCCGGGTCGGCCAGCAGCGCCGCCGAAGCGTCCGCACCGCTGCGCAATGCTCTCAGGCCCTCCTCCAGCGCTTCGCCGCGGGCGCGCAGGGCCGCCCGCTGGCCACTCGCCTCCCGCTCGGCGACGCGCAGGTCGGTGGCCCGGCCGGAGGCGTCGGCCAGCGTGGCGGTGGCCCGCTCGTGTTCGGCGGTCAGCCCGCTCCGGTCGTCGTCACGACCCGAGTACTCACCCTGCAGGTCCTGGTAGTCCCGCTCGGCCTGGACCGCGCGAGCGCGCGCCTGCTCCAGCGCCTCGGTCAGGCGCGCCGCCTCCTCCTGCGCCGCAGTGGCCCTGCTGCGCGCCTGCCCCACCTGACCGCGCAGCCGGGCGAGCCGCTCGGCCCGCGCCGCGGCGGCCCTGGCCTCAGCCGCCAGCCGCCGTTCCGCGTCCTGGAGGGCGGCCTCGGCGGCCGCCCGCCGCCCGGTCGCCGCGGTCAACTGCTCGCGTGCGGTCTCCAGCCGCTCGCCCAGTTCCACTTCCTGATCACGCAGACCCGCGGCCTCGCGATCGAGTTCGTCCGGGTCACGGCCGGGTCGCGGTGGCTCCGGGCGGGCCGCCAGGTGCGTGTGCCGCTCGGTGGCGAGGTTGGCCACCCCGCGCAGGCGCTCGCCGATGGCGGACAGTTCGAACCACGTCTGCTGGGCCCGGGCCAGGCGCGGCGCGTACTGCAGCTCGTCCGCGTCGAGCGCCGACTCGCGCTGGCGGGCCTGGGCCAGGCTGGCTTCCAGCGCGGCCCGCCGGAGCAACGCAGCGGCTTCATCGCTCTCGTTCCGCTGCAGGTCCGCGGAGGCGGCGACGTAGTCGTCGGCCAGCAGCCGCAGCCGCGCGTCGCGGAGGTCCGCCTGGATGAACGCGGCCCGGCGGGCGATGGCCGCCTGGCGCCCGAGTGGCTTGAGGCGGCGGCGCAGTTCGGCGGTGAGGTCCACCAGCCGGGTCAGGTTGACCTGCATCGCCTCGAGCTTGCGCAGCGCCTTCTCCTTGCGCCTACGGTGCTTGAGGACCCCTGCGGCCTCCTCGATCAGCGCGCGCCTAGCCTCCGGGCCGGAGTGCAGCACCTGGTCAAGCTGGCCCTGGCCCACGATGACGTGCATCTCGCGGCCCAGGCCCGAGTCCGAGAGGAGTTCCTGGACATCCAGCAAGCGGCAGTGATCACCGTTGATCGAGTACTCGCTCTGGCCCGAGCGGAAGAGCAGCCTGCTGATCGTCACCTCGGCGTAATCGATGGGCAGGGCGCCGTCGCTGTTGTCGATGGTCACGGTGACCTCGGCCCGGCCCAGTGGGGCCCGGGACGCGGTCCCGGCGAAGACCACGTCCTCCATCTTGCCGCCGCGCAGGTTCTTCACGCCCTGCTCGCCCATCACCCAGGAGAACGCGTCAACGACGTTGGACTTGCCTGACCCGTTGGGGCCGACGACGCAAGTGATACCGGGTTCGAACCGAAGCGTGGTGGCGGAGGCGAACGACTTGAACCCGCGCAAGGTGAGGGTCTTCAGGTACACCTGCGGGCTCTCCTCCCCGTCCGGCCGCCCAGCCAACCTGTCCGCACCCTACCGCGACCGGCGGCCCAACCCGGGGATGCGCAGGTCCACAGGGAGAGGCGGCGGAACGCTGATGGCGCCACGACACAACAAGAAGGGACGCCCGAATGGACGTCCCTGTCCGTCGTGGATGCCACCGGGCACCCACGTTCGTTGTGCAGGTTGTGGCGCCGTCAGGTGAGCGCCGGCTCGCGCTCCCGATCAGCGACGAGCAATTCTTCGCCTACCTCGGCGGCCAGCGCATCATTCTCGTCCTGGAGCCGCACCAGCGCGGCTTCCAGGTCACGCACTCGCTGCTGTAGGCGGCGCATCTCTGAGACCATGCGGGGATCAAGCCCGCCGACGTGGCCGAGTAGAGCCTTCGCCATTGTAGTGGGTCCTCCACAATGAGTGACCGGAGTGGGCGCACACGCAAAAGACTCGCATGAGTGCGCGCAGGTGACGTATCTAAGGGTCCCACCCATGGGGTATCCGGTCAAGTTGAGCGATCACGCAGGTCACAGCGGCCGAACGCGGACCCGGGGGCGGGGCTGGCAGCGCGGGCAGCTGTAGGCGGACCGATTCATGAAGGGATCCCGCCGAACGGGCGTCCCGCACCGGCCGCAGGGCTGTCCGGCACGACCGTATACAGCGAGTGACCGGCCGAAATAGCCGCTCTCCCCGTTGACGTTCACGTACATGCTGTCGAACGAGGTGCCGCCCGCGTCCAGCGCGTCCCCGAGGACTCCGCGCACGGCGTCGAGGACCCGGGCCGCCTCCGGGCGGGTCAGCGTGGCCGTACTGCGCGCCCAGTGCAGCCGGGCGCGCCACAGCGCCTCGTCGGCATAGATGTTCCCGATGCCGCTCACCAGGGACTGATCGAGCAGGGCACGCTTGATGCCGGTGCTCCGGCCGCGTAGCCGGGTGATGAACGTGCCCGTATCGAAAGCGGGCTCCAACGGATCGGGGGCGATGTGCGCGATCAATCCGGGCAGCACCGCCCCGCCGGTCGCCAGGACCAGGTGACCGAACGTCCGCTGGTCGCTGAACCGCAGGTCCGGGCCGGAATCTGCGAACGTGAACCGGGCCCGGACATGAGGCGACAGCGGCGCCCCCGGATCGGAGATGAGGAACTGCCCGCTCATCCCGAGGTGGGCCAGGAGGGCATCCTCCGCCACCGAACCCTCGCCCCCTCCGTACTCGACCAGGGGCAGCCACAGGTACTTGCCGCGTCTGCGGGCCCCCGTGACGGTGCGCCCGCTGATGGCCGCGGTGAAGTCATCCGGCCCAGCCCCATGCCGCCGCACCGCACGGGGGTGCAGTACCTGCACGGCGCTGATGGTGCGGCCGACCACATGGCGCTCCAGGCCCTTACGGACGGTCTCGACCTCGGGCAATTCCGGCACAGGTGACGTCCGGTCAGTCCCCGTCGGGGGCAGCGCCGCTGGCATTCCCGGCGGACGCGTCGCCCGCATCGCCATCCGGCGCTGCCGACGCATGGCCGTTGCTGATCGCCGTCCAGGCGGCCTCGGCCGCCTGCTGCTCGGCCTCTTTCTTGGAGTGCCCTTCCCCTGTCCCGTAGCTGCGGCCGCCCACCCAGACCGAAGCACGGAAGAATTTCTGGTGATCCGGCCCGCTCTCCTCGACGTGGTACTCGGGCACGCCAAGGAAGCCGGAGGCCGTGAGTTCCTGCAGCGACGTCTTCCAGTCCAGGCCTGCGCCGAGCCTCGCGGAACGGGCGATCACCGGGTCGAAGAGCCGGTGCACCAGGCCGTCCGCCTGTCCCAGGCCCTGCTCGAAGTAGACCGCGCCGATCACAGCCTCCAGCGTGTCGGCCAGGATCGAGGACTTGTCCCGGCCGCCGGTACCCTCCTCGCCCCGGCCGAGGCGTACGTAAGATCCCAGTTTGAGCCCGCGGGCGACGCCGGCCAGGGCTCGCATATTGACCACGGCCGCCCGCAGCTTGGCCAGCTGGCCCTCCGGCAGGTCGGGATACTGGCGGAACAGCGTGTCCGTGACGACCAGGCCGAGCACCGAGTCACCGAGGAACTCCAGGCGCTCGTTGGTCGGCAGGCCACCGTTCTCGTAAGCGAAGGACCGGTGTGTCAGGGCCCGCTCGAGCAACTCCGGGCTGAGCCCCGCGTCGAGGGCATGCAGCAACTCCAGACGCTCCGGTTCGGTCGCGTCCGTCCTGCCTGCTCCGCCTTTCACGCCGCTCCCTTAGCGCTTCAGGAAGAGGGCGTAATCACCTGACGACGGTTGTACGTTCCGCACGTCGGGCAGGCCGTGTGGGGCAGCTTGGGGTCGCGGCATTGCGGGCACGACACGAGCACCGGGGCAGTGGCCTTCCACTGTGCCCTCCGGGATCTCGTGTTACTCCGCGACATCCTCCGCTTGGGGACAGCCACGTCACCTCTCCTTTATCAATTCAGGTCCTGGCCGGAACGATCCAGCAGGTCTGCTTCGGTCTGGTCTTCCGCCACCTCATACTGGGGCAGCTTCTGCAATCTGGCCCACCGCGGGTCGATGGCCGGGCCATGCGAGTGCTCGGGGCCCGCGTTGGCAAGCTGCACCCCGCAGTCGACGCAGAGCCCAGGGCAGTCGTCCCGGCACAGCGGCGCCAACGGGAGCGCGAGAACCAGCGCGTCACGGAGAGCCGGCTCGAGATCAAGCAGGTCCCCGTCCAGAGAGTACCCGTCGGCGGCGTCCGGGCCGACACCCGGCGAGTATCCGAAGAGTTCCTGGCACCGGATCTCCATCTGCTGCGCGAGCGGTTCCAGGCATCGTGCGCACTCCCCGGTCAACGGCGCCTGCCCGGTGGCGGTGACGAGCACCCCCTCGGTGACCGCCTCAAGCCGGACAGTCAGCTCGAGTTCGGCTCCTTTGGGCACCCCGACCAGGCCCACGCGCAGATCTGCGGGGGCCGGTACGGTGCGGGTCTCGGTGTGCTCCGATCCTGGGCCACGGCCCAGGGCACGCGTGCTGAAGATCAGCGGCCCGCGAGGATCGAGGCGCTGTGAGGAATTTCTGCGTAGCTGTGGCATGACCAATATGGTGTACGGCGAAGTTCGGGGGCACAGCATACCGGCGGCCCGGGGATTCCCCAACTCACGAGCGTTCCGCCGGGGGGCCGGCCACGGTCAGTAGGCGCCCAGGCGCTCCTGGAGCTGCGTGAATACGGGCGCCGGCACGAGGGATGAGACGTCTCCGCCGTATCTGGCGATCTCCTTGACCAGGCTGGACCGCAGGAAGGAGTAGAGCGGGTTGGCCGTCATGAACAGCGTCTCGATCTCCGCGAGCCGGTAGTTCATCTGCGCCATCTCCATCTCGTACTCGAAGTCGCTGACAGCGCGCAGGCCCTTCACGATGGCCGAGATGTGGTGCGTCTGGCAGAACTCCACCAGCAGGCCGCGGAACTTGTCCACCCGGACGTTGGGCTGGCCGCGGGTGACCTCGCGCAGCATCGCGAGGCGCTCGTCGACACTGAACAGGCCCTCTTTGGCCAGGTTCGCCCCGACCACCACGAAGACCTCGTCGTGCAGCCGGGCGGCCCGGACGATGATGTCGAGGTGGCCGTTGGTCACCGGATCGAACGAGCCCGGATAAACCACACGACGCATGGGGACACGTTTTTCGGTCACGAGACTCCCGCCCTCGACTACCCCGGTGCCGCCTGGTTACCTGCCGCGAGACCGTACCAGAACGTCGCCTCGCCATACCGGCGGGACCGGTCCGGCAGGTATCCGGGAGGCCAGCGCACCGGCTCCGACCGGGTGGCCCGCTCCACGGCCAGCACCGCACCGGGAGCGAGCCAGGACCCGTCCCGCAGCGCGGCCAGCATCTCCGCCACGTCATCGTCGGCGGTCGCGTACGGGGGGTCGGCCACGACCAGGTCATATCCGGGCTCGCCGGCCAGGCCCCGGGCGAGCACCCGCTCCACCCGGCCGGTGACCAGGTGACCGCCCGGCAGGCCGACCGCGGCCAGGTTGCCGCGGATTACCCGTGCCGCCCCGGCATCCGCCTCAACGAACAACACCCGGCCGGCGCCGCGGGAGAGGGCTTCGAGGCCGACCGCCCCCGACCCGGCGTACAGGTCGAGGACCCGCGCCCCGTCCAGCGGGCCGCGTATCGCGATCAGCGTGCCGAACAGCCCCTCCCTGGCCCGGTCACTGGTGGGCCGGGTGAGCCGGCCGGGCGGCACCGCAAGCCGCCGGCCCCGCGCCGCGCCGGCGATGACCCGGCTCACGGCCTCACGCCTTCTCCAGGAACTCGGCCTGCTCGTCGTCGAGCATGGCGGCGATCGCCGCGGCCAGTGCCGGGTGGCTGGCCAGTATCGGGTCGCCATCCACGACGGCCGTGGCCTCCTGCCTGGCCTCGCCAATCAGTTCCTCATCGGCCAGCAGGGTGAGCAGTTTCAGGCTCTTCTTCCGGCCCGCCTGGGAAGCGCCGAGCACATCACCTTCCCGGCGTTGCGCCAGGTCGAGCCGGGACAACTCGAAACCGTCCAGGGTCGCGGCGACCGCGTCGAGCCGGTCGCGCGCCGCGCTGCCCTCCGGCGCCTCGGTGACCAGCAGGCACAGCCCCGGCTCGCGGCCCCGGCCGACCCGTCCACGCAGCTGGTGCAGCTGGGAAACTCCGAACCGCTCCGCATCCAGGATGACCATGGCCGTGGCGTTGGGCACGTCCACGCCCACCTCGACGACGGTGGTCGCAACCAGCACATCGGCGGAGCCGTCGGTGAAGGCGCGCATGGCCGCGTCCTTCTCGTCCGGGTGCATCCGGCCGTGCAGGATCCGTAGCCGCAGGCCGGACAGTGGCCCCTGCTCCAGCATGGGCGCGATGTCCAGCACGGCGAGCGGCGAACGCCGCGGGCTCCCGTCATCGTCGGCGTCGCTCGCATCCTCGCCATTGCCGGCACCGTCAGCATCACCACGGGCGCCAGGAGTACCCAAACTGTCCGGATTACCCGGCACGGCCGTCCCCCGCGGTGCCGGGAGTCCGGGCGGACTGTCCGGGTGGCCAATCGGGCCTGCTGCGCTGCCCGGCGCGGCGGCCTCCGCACCGATCCGGGGGCACACGACGTACGCCTGGCGGCCCTGGCCGACCTCCTCCCTGAGCCGTTCCCAGGTGCGCTCAAGGTAACGGGGCTTGTCGAGGGCGGGCACCACGTGCGTGGCGATGGCCTCGCGGCCCGCGGGAAGCTCGGTGAGCGTGGAGGTGTCCAGATCGCCGTAGACCGTCATGGCGACGGTGCGCGGAATCGGGGTGGCCGTCATCACCAGCACGTGCGGGCGGGCATCGCGTGCCTTCTCCCGCAGTGCGTCGCGCTGCTCGACGCCGAACCGGTGCTGCTCGTCGATCACCATTAGCCCGAGGTCGGCGAACTGTACGTGCTCCTGGAGCAGGGCGTGGGTGCCGATGACGATCCCGGCGGCGCCGGACGCGGCGTCCAGCAGGGCCGCCCGTCGGGGCTTGGCCCCCTGTGAGCCGGTGAGCAGGGTCACCCGGGTCGCGATCTCGGCGCCGTCGAGCTGCCCGGCCCGGCTGAACGGGCCGAGCAGATCGCTGATCGACCGGTAGTGCTGCTGGGCGAGCACCTCCGTCGGCGCGAGCAGCGCGGCCTGACCGCCGGCGTCGATGACTTGCAGCATCGCCCTGATGGCGATGACCGTCTTGCCGGACCCGACCTCACCTTGCAGCAGCCGGTGCATGGGATGGTCGCGGGCCAGTTCCGCCGCGATCGTCGCGCCCGCGTCGCGCTGGCCCGCGGTGAGCGCGAACGGCAGCCTGGCGTCGAACGCCGCCAGCAGGCCGTCACCGCGCGGCAGCCGCTCGGTCGCCGGAAGCGCGGCCGCGTAGAACCGGCGCTGGGCCAGCGCCGCCTGCAGCACGAACGCCTCGTCCCACTTCAGCCGGTGCCGCGCCCACCTCCAGTCCTGCTCATCGAGCGGACGGTGGATCGCGTGCAGGGCCGCGGCCAGCCCGCGCAGACCACGGCGCTGCCGGACATCGGCGGGCAGCGGGTCCTCGACGTCAAGCGTGTCAAGGACGGTCCGGATCGCCTTGGCGATCTTCCAGGACGCGAGCTTCGCGGTGGCGGGGTAGACCGGGATGAGGTCGGCGACGTATTCGGCGGCGAGTTCCGCGCCGACGTCGGCGGCGCCGATCAGCTCGTAATCCGGGTGGATGAGCTGGCGGCGCCGGCCGTAGGTGGACACCTGACCCGCGAACAGGCCGTGCAGCCCGGGGCGAAGGGTTTTTTCCTGCCAGGCCTGCCGGAAGAACGCCAGGGTGAGGGTGCCATGGCCATCGGTCACCGTTACCTCGGTCAGCTTGCCGCCGTTGCTCTTCATCCGGCGGGTGGTGACGGCGGCGATCTTGGCCAGTACGGTCACCTGCTCGCCATCGCGGAGCGAAGCCAGGTCGGTCAGCTCGCCGTGCCGCTCGTACCGGCGCGGGTAGTGGCGCAGCAAGTCGCCGACGGTGTGCAGGTCAAGGCCGCCGGTGAGGACCTTCGCCGTCTTCGGGTCGAACACCCGGTCGAGCCGCTCGTCAAGCCTGGCCATGGCCCCCCAGAATAGGCGGCTTTGGCGAGCGGTGACGGCCGGCGCGGCGGCGGGACGGGCGGCAGGACAGGTGCGGGACGGGGCAGGACAAGGGCGGCACGCGGTGTCAGGACAAGGGCGGCCCGGGGGGCTAGGGCGGCTTTCGACGGGCCATCGGGCCTGAGTTCGCGCTAGTGGCCGCCAGTCGGATATCCTTCGACGACTGCCTGGCTCAGCCCGGGCTGGTTTGATGAGTTTCTGATCATTCATCCTCGATCACACAATGGAGCGATCCCGTGGCTTCGGTCTGCGACGTCTGCGGCAAGGGGCCGGGTTTCGGCAACAGGGTCTCCCACTCACACCGCCGCACCCCGCGCCGCTGGAATCCCAATATCCAGGTCGTGCGGGCCAAGGTGGGCGGCACCACCAAGCGAATGCAGGTGTGCACCTCCTGCATCAAGGCAGGCAAAGTCACCCGCTGACGTTGGGGCCGGGCCGCTAGACGGCCGGGGCCGGCCCGCCAGCTGTGATCCACTGAGCCAATCCCCGTACGCGGCGGCCCTCCGACGCGCTGTGGAGCGCACTTCGGCGTAAAGGGTTCGGCGTTGAAGGGCTCAGCCGAATGAGCAGGGCGCGTTGTTGAAGCGGCAGTTGGACGGTGCGCTGGACGGCCCGGACGCCTCGATGGTGATCACCACGGTGCTCTGCTGACCGTCGTGATCGGCGGGCTGCTGCCCGGACCCGCTCGTATTCCCGCCGCTGACGTCCGTCTTGTCCGGGCTGGTGCCACTCGGGCTGGCACCGCTTGAGCTGGTGCCGCTTGAACTGGCACCTTTTGAGGTGGTGCTGCTCGAGCTGGTGCTGCTTGAACTGGCACCGCTTGCACTGGTACCGCTCTGGCTACTGCCAGCAGAGGACGGAGCGCTGCCGCTGGAGGTTCCTGCTTCCGCCACGCCAGAATCCTGGCCGGTCGGTACCCACTGCGCGCCCTGCACCTCGACAATGCTCGTTCCCGGGTATGTGAAGGCCAGGCGCCAGTTGCCAGCCGAGGAAGCGGGAATCCCGGAGATCATGATCTGGCCATCGAATCCCCACGACCATTTCTGGGTCGTCCGGTAGGTGATGACCACGTGGCTACCCGCCACGTGCCCGCTGCCCTGTCCTCCGCTGGAAGCCGAGCGGGGCAACGACGACCCTGACGGGCCGCGGGTGGCGGGCAGTAGTCTGAAGCCAGGCTTGGCCGTGGCCAGCGTGCCGACGCCCCCGGGCCTGCCGGGGCCCTTGAGACAGACCCGGAGCGTGCATTTCTGCTGGTCCGGGCCGGTGAAGTGGAGGACAGTCTTGGCGGTCATGCTGACCGCCAGGCTGGCCGCGATGACCACGCCCAGTCCGGCCGCGAACGTCGGCGTGACTATCAGCCTGCGCAGTGCCGGGCCGGGCTGCACACCCCGGAATCGGGCCGCTTCTGGTGCGTCCACACGTGGTGGCTCGGCACGCGGTGACTCGGCACGGGCCTGCCCGGCTTCGGGCCATCCCGCTCCGAGCCATCCGGCTCCGGGCCATTCAACTGCGGGTAGTTCAGCGGTGGGCCGTTCAGCCTCAGGCTGTCCATCCCCAAGCGGCCCATCCCCAGGCTGTCCATCCCCAGGCTGTCGATACCCAAGCGGCCCAGCCCCAAGCGGCCCAGCCCCATGCCGCCCAGCCCCCGGTTGTCCAGCCCCAGGCTGTCCAGGCCCAGGACGCTTGGCCTGAGGACGGGCAGCACTGGACGGCGCACGATGCCGTGGCGGTGTTCTGCGGCGGGGCGGTCGCATGGCGGGGTATTCCAAGCTTGGCCGAAGGGGCTGGTGTGAGGAGTCTAGTCATTTTCCCGCTCCCGCCAGGGCATACCTGGTCAGCGAAAATGATTCCACCCTGATACGCGCTCTGAAGGCTGTGAATCCAGCCGGACGCCGCGGCCGGCACCGACCCGCCCGATCACCACCCAGCGCTCTGGGAGGTCCGTGCCCGGTGGGAAGGTCGCGGCCAGCGCGTGGTCCTCACCGCCGGCCAGCACCCAGTCCAGCGGATCCTTCCCGCCCAGCGGGCCAGCCGCGGCGTGAAGCACCTCATCAGGGCCCAGGCGGGCTGAATCTATATCGATGAGCACACCGCTGGCCGCGGCCACATGCCCGAGGTCCTGCCCCAGCCCGTCGCTAATGTCGATCATCGAGGTCGCGCCCAGCCGGGCCGCCTCCGGCCCGGCGTCATAAGGAGGCTGAGGCCAGCGGTGCGCCGCTAGCAGCGACGCCGGCTCGGACAGTCCGGCCTGCAGGAGCGCCAGCCCCGCGGCGGAATGGCCGAGACGGCCCGCGACCGCCACCAGGTCACCGGGGCGCGCGCCGGCCCTGGTGACCGGTGCGCCCCCGGCCAGGTTGCCGAGTGCGGTCACCGCGAGCGTGATGCTGGCCGCCTCGGAGATATCGCCCCCGGCCACGCTGGCCCCGGCCCGCGCGCACTCCTGCGCCAGGCCCGTGGCGAGGTCTTCGGCCCAGACGATCGGCAGATCGCGGGGCGCGGCCAGGCCGACCAGCAGGGCGATGGGAGCGGCGCCCATCGCGGCGACATCGGCCAGGCTCTGCGCGGCCGCCTTGCCGCCGATTTCGACCGGCCCGGACCAGTCACGGCGGAAATGCCGCCCCTCGACCAGCAGGTCCATGGTCGCCACCACGCGGGAATCCGGCGTGGCGAGCACCGCGGCGTCGTCGCCGACGCCGACGATGATGCCCGGCCCCGGCGGCATCCTGGCGGTCAGCGCCGCGATGAGTCCGAACTCGCCCAGATCCGCGACGGTGATGCGGCCCTCCCGTACTGGCGCAGCGGGTGCGGGTGAGCAACGCCGCTCACCTGGTCGGCGAAACGCTCTATGCCCGATGGCGGTAACTGTCGCTTAGGGTAGCGTGGCCATTCCGGCTGCAGGCAACGAGGCCCCTGGAGGACGGCATGGTGCAGGCATACATCCTCGTTCAGACCGAGGTAGGGAAAGCCGCCGAGGTCGCCGTCCGGATAGCGGCCATCACCGGCGTCACCCAGGCCGAGGACGTCACCGGCCCCTACGACGTGATCGTCCGCGCGGAAGCGGCCAATGTCGATGACCTCGGCCGGCTCGTGGTCGCCCAGATCCAGGCGGTATCGGGCATCACCCGGACCCTGACCTGCCCCATCGTTCACATCTAGCCGGCCCGCCCGGTTGATCCAGGACCGGGTCATGAGCACGACCATGGATCGGCGGTCATCGGCTCCAGCAGGACCTTGGCGGCGGTCTCGTTCAGCGATCCGGTCCACTCGTCGACCCACTCGTATCCGGCGGCGATGGTCCGGGGCTGGCCCAGGCACGGCGCAGGTGCCAGGTACCCGCGCGGGGTCCAGGGGCCAAGAAGTGTCGGCGCGGTCGCGTAACCGGCGTGCACAGACACGGCGCCAGCGGCCGACGCGGTGCCGGAGCAGTACCCGCACCCCGGTGCGGAGTAGACGGTGATCCATGTCCCGCCGGGGACTTCGGCGGCGCCCACGCCCTCGCCGGACAGTCCGGGGATGTCCCGCGGGCCAGTGGCGCCGCCGTCCACCCAGCCGGCCGCGAGTTGCTCTTCCGAGATCGCGCCGGACATGGAGCAGAGGATCACGGGCAGCCGGCCAGGCGCGGTGACGATGGAGAAGTCCCCGTTGTCGTTGCATTCGGTCATGGTTGGCTTGTGCGTGGATCCGTGCGGGCCGCCCGCCTGTGATCCGCACGGGCCGGCTGGGCCGTTGCAGCCCATCGCCCAGTAGGCGTTGACATGGTGCCGCGCCCAGTCCCCCGGCGCGTTGAACCACAGGATCCATACCCCGTCTGTGCGCTGCACCATGCGCGGGTTGAAGCACCCCTGGCCCCCGGCCCCGCAGACCCAGGTCCACGTCTGGCCAGCATCGCCGGGCCAGCCGGTATTGCGCACCACGGCCGCCGGGCTGAACAGCAGCTTGGGCCTGCTCCACGGGCCGGTGATGGCCGGCGCGGTGGACACGCCAAAGCCGCAGAACGGTGTCCCGGCGGTGCCCCAGGTGAAGCCGCAGGCGTACTCGGTGCCGTACATGTACCAGGTCGATCCGTCGTGCAGGATCATGCCGTCATGGAGATCGAGCCCGGTGATGGTGACCGGCGCAGGAGTCGCCGCGCCGGCGGCGAGCGGGCGCCCGCACACGCCGAGCACGGCCAGGAGCGCCGCGAGGATCAGCCGGGTGCGGGGTCTGGCGGCCATGGAAGTCGGCTCCGTCCAGGGCATCGTGGGCGGGTTGTCCGGTCCGGCCGGCTAGCCATCGATGCGGTAGCCGGTCGTGTCGGAGAGCATCGCGCGGAGCGTCCCCCGCGGCCCGTTATCCAGTACCGGGCGATTCACGGCGCGGGTGATGAATCCGGCCGCCACGGCGCACGCATGTCACTCGCGAGCGGCCGGCGGCCGCCTACCGCAGCCGCGCCTCCAGCGCCGCCGTCCGCGGCCCGAGGCCCAGCGCGGCGGCACCGCGCAAGTCGTCCGGGGTGTCCACGTCCCGGCGCAGGCCGGGTGCGTCCGGAAGCAGAAGCTCCGCCGCGCCCGCGGTGCGGTGCCGGCCTGCCGACCCGGGCCCGAACCTGGGCCGGAACGTCACCCCGGGACGGGCCGTGTACAAGGTGGTCCCGGTCCCGGCCGCATCCGGAACGAACGCCTCGGGCCAGCCCGCCGCGGCCCGCAGGCCACGGTCGAGTTCGCCGGGCCGGACCGCCGGCAGGTCGGCGGCGAGCGCACCGGTACCGGACGCCGGCCAGCGGGCGGCGGCGATCGCAGCCCCATGGGCGAGCGCGGGGTTGAGACCGCGCGCGGGCCCGTCGGCGACCACCACGGCGCCGAGCGCGCCGAGCGCGCTGGCCGCCTCGGCGTCGTCGGTGACCACGACCACCGCGCACACCGCGGGGCAGGCCACCGCCGCGCTCACCGTGTCCGCCGCCATGGCCAGCGCGAGCGCCGACCGGCTGGCCCCCGCATGCGCCGCGAGACGTGATTTGGCCCGGGCCAGTACCTTGACGGGGATCACCAGAGACCAGGCGAGCGGGCTTTGCGGCACATCGGCGACCATACTGTGATCCTGCCTCGACACGGCACGAGGCTGGACGGGAGACTGACCAGATGAGACGGGCCAGGATCAGGCTGGAGGGACCCAACCCATGAGCAAGCGAGGGGGACGGAGTTATTCGCCGGCCTGGCGGACCTGGTCCACCATCTACCTGCCCCCGCTGTTCAAGTCGCTGATGAAGCGCGACTTTCAGGGCCAGGAGCACATTCCCCGGGAAGGCGGCACGATCGTGGCCGCCAACCACATGTCCTACGCGGACTGGGCGGCGCTCGCCCAGTTCACCCATGAGGCCGGCCGCTATCCGGCGTTCCTGATCAAGTCCAGCGTGTTCGACATCAAGGGCATCGGGTCCTACCTGCGCATCCTGGGCCAGCTGCCCGTGCAGCGGGGCCAGACCGACGCGGCGCTGGTGCTCAAGGAGGCCGAGCGGGGCCTGGCCGAGGGCGAGTGCCTGATCTTCTACCCGGAGGGGACGGCGACCCGCGACCCGGACCTGTGGCCGATGGTCGCCAAGACCGGGGTGGCGAGGCTGGCGCTGACCAGCGGTGTCCCCGTTATCCCCCTCGCCCACTGGGGCGCGCAGGACATCCTCAAGTACGGCAGCAAGCGACCGCACCTGGTGCCGCGCCGGACCGTGCACATGGTGGCGGGGCCGCCGGTTGACCTCTCCGGCTACGCCGGGAAGCCGCTCACCAAGGAGACGCTGCGCGCCGCCACCGATGTGATCATGGCTGACATCACCGGTCTGCTCGCGAAGATCCGCGGTGAGCAGCCGCCGGCCGCCCCCTACGATCCAGCGGCCGCCCGCCGCGCCGCGAGGCAGGAATCCCGCCCTGCGGCCAGCCCAAGCACGCCAACGGAACCGGGCGCCGATGAACGACAGTAAGGCCATGCCAACGTGAGAGCGGCTGTCATGGGGGCCGGCATGTGGGGCACCACGTTCGCCCAGGTGCTCTGCGACGCTGGCACCCCCGCGGTGCTCTGGGCGCGCAGCCCGGAGCTGGCCGAGACGATCGGGGCGCGGCACGAGAATCCCGGCTACCTGCCCGGGATCACCCTGACCCCCGCGCTGACCGCGAGCGCCGACCCGGCCCGGGTCCTCGACGGCGCGGGGCTGGTCGTGCTCGCGGTCCCGGCCCAGTCGCTGCGGCAGAACCTCAGCGCGTGGACGCACCTCATCCCGCCCAGCGTCCCGCTGGTCAGCCTGATAAAGGGAATCGAACTCGGCACCTGTGACCGGATGAGCCAGGTGATCGCCGAGGTGACCGGCGCGGGGGCGGAGCGGATCGCGGTGATCTCGGGGCCGAACCTGGCCCGGGAGATCGCCCAGCGCCAGCCCGCGGCCACGGTGGTGGCGTGCGCAGATGACACCGTGGCCAAGCAACTGCAGCAGGCGTGCCACACTCCTTACCTCCGCCCGTACACCAACCCCGACGTGATCGGCTGTGAGCTGGGCGGGGCGGTCAAGAACGTCATCGCGCTCGCCGTCGGGATCGCGGTCGGCATGGGGCTCGGCGACAACACGCGGGCCACCCTGATCACCCGGGGCCTGGCCGAGATGTCCCGGCTCGGCGCGGCGCTCGGCGCCGACCAGCACACCTTCGCCGGGCTGGCCGGGCTGGGCGACCTGGTCGCGACCTGCAACTCACCGCAGTCGCGCAACCGGACGTTCGGCGAGAACCTGGGCTGTGGCCGGGACGCGGCCGACGTCGCCGCGAGTACCCATCAGGTCGCGGAGGGCACGAAATCAGCGGAGCCGGTGCTGGCGCTCGCCCACGCCCACGGCGTGGAAATGCCGATCACCCAAGTGGTGGCGGGGGTGATGCACGGCACGATCACGGTCGGGCAGGCGGCCGTGCTGCTCAGCTCCCGTTCGGCCAAGCCGGAGCGTTATGGGATCTGACGGCTGGCCGGGTGCCCCGGCCGCGGGCGAGGCCACGAGCTGGGGACTCGGCGAGAACACCAGGGCCGTGCATCTCCCGCCGGCATCGATCCCGGGGCGGTGCGGTTTTCCATCGGCCTGGAAGATGGCGAGGACCTCATCGCCGGCGCTCGCCTGGCGCTGGACTCGCTAGGCCCGGGCTGACGAGGAACTGCCCTGGAGGAAGGGAAAGCATGAACCAAGGACGCAAGATCAGGGTGGCGGTGGTGTTCGGCGGGCAGAGCCCGGAGCACGCGATCTCCTGCGCGGGTGGCGGGGCGATGCTGGCCGCGATCGACCGTGATCGCTACGACGTCATCGGTGTCGGCATCCTGCCCGACGGCCGCTGGGTGCTGACCGCTGACGAACCCGAGCGCCTCGCCATCACGGGCGGCGAGATGCCCTCCGTCGAGTCGGTGGCCGACCCGGGGACCCGGACGATGCCATGGGCCGCCCAGGCCGCTCCCGCTCCCGGTCCCGGAACCGGGGTCGGGCGGGTACCGGGCGCTCTCAGCACCGCTGAGCCGGGGGCGATCCCCCGTGAGCTCAGCGAGGTGGATGTGGTACTGCCTATCCTGCACGGCCCGTTCGGCGAGGACGGCACCATCCAGGGCCTGCTGGAGCTGGCGGGCATCCGTTATGTCGGAGCGGGTGTACTGGCCAGCGCGGTCAGCATGGACAAGGAGTACATGAAGCTGATCTTCATAGCGCGCGGGCTGCCGGTCGGCCCGTTCGTGGTGGTCCGCGACCGGGATTGGCAGCCGTCCCCGGGCGGTGGCGCGTCGCCGTCAGTGGCTGAGGCGCGCAAGCCGGTCCTCGATGCGATCGCCGAGCTGGGCTGGCCGGTCTTCGTCAAGCCCGCGCGGGGCGGCTCCAGCATCGGCACATCCAAGGCGGCCGACCTGGCCGGCCTGCACGAGGCAATCGAGACAGCCAGGCGCTACGACCCGAAGGTGCTCGTCGAGAAGGCCATCGAAGGCCGGGAAATCGAGTGCGCCGTGCTGGAGGGGCTGGCCGGGGGGCCGCCCGACACCAGCGTGCCCGGGCAGTTGCTGGTCGACGGGGGCGAGGACTTCTGGGACTTCGAGGCGAAGTACCTCGACGAGGCGAGCGGGATGGCGATCCCGGCCCCCATCCCCGCCGAGGACCGTGAGGAGATCCGCCGGCTGGCGGCGGCGGCGTTCGACGCGGTGTCCTGCGAAGGCCTGGCCCGTGTCGACTTCTTCTACACCCGGGACGGCGCGATCCTGCTCAACGAGATCAACACGATCCCGGGCATGACCGCCGCCTCCTACTTCCCGAAGATGTGGGAGGCCACCGGGCTGCCCGTGCCGCAGCTCATCGACCGGCTGATCACCACCGCACTGCACAAGCGCCCGGGCCTGCGCTGAGCCAAGGCGCTGGGCCGACGGGGAAGGAGCGCGACGGTGCAGGGGACGGTGCGCGGGTATGACGAGGCGACCCGCTCGGGCAGCGTGTTCCTCGATGACGGGACGGTGCTGGAGTTCAGCGCGCAGGCGCTGCACGGTTCCGGCCTGCGCCTGCTTCGGGCCGGCCAGCGGGTGCGGATCGGCTGCGACGCCGGGGGCGCCATCACCGCCATCACGCTGGTGACCTTCCCCGGGCTGGATGACTGAGGGGGCCCGCCGGGCGGGCCCCCTCAGTCGAGGCCGGCCTAACTGTGCGGCCTGACCTGCCATGAAGCCGTGCTGACTATGAACCGTGCTCACCGTGAAAGCCCGGGGTGACCCGGGGCTACTTCTTCTTCGCGGTGAGCTTCTTGTCTCCGTTGACGACCGCCTTGAAGTCCGCTCCGGCCCGGAACTTGGGCACGGATGACCGCGGTACCTTGATGGTCGCCCCGGTGGACGGGTTGCGGGCCGTGCGAGCGGGCCGGATGGCCTTCTCAAAGACCCCGAACCCGGTGATCGCGACTTTGTCTCCCTTGGCCACAGTCAGCTGAATCGTGTCCAGCACTGCGTTTACGGCCTCGGTCGCGGTCTTCTTGTCCCCCAACCGTCCGGAGATCGCATCGATCAGGTCACGCTTGTTCATCACATCACTCCTGCGGTTCCCCCACGGGAGGTCGCGCGGACAGGGCACCCGAAAACGCGACCTCTGACCTGCCCGAAATTAAGCGATGCAGCGCCCGGAAACAACAACCACCGCTTAAAATCCCGGCGTGTCGGGCCATGAAAGCCCCGAAATCCGTCCCGCAGAAGGATTTTCAGCGGGCCTGGGCCGCGCTCGGCAGCCAATCCGCCCGGCTGTGCTCGAAGCCGGCGATGTCGTCGGCGTGCCGCAGCGTCAGCGAGATATCGTCGAGTCCCTCCATCAGCCGCCACCTGGTGTAGTCGTCGATTTCGAACGCCACGGTGATCAGCGGCGGCCCACTGGCCGGGCCGCCGGCCCGCACCTCGCGGGCGCCCAGATCGACGGTCACGACACAGTCCTGGTCGGCCTCGACCGCGTCCTGCAACGCGCTGACCGCGGCCGCCTGCAGGCATACCGGCAGCAGGCCTCCCTTTGTTGCGTTATTGCGGAAGATATCGCCGAAGCGTTCCGATATGACGGCACGGAATCCGTAGTCGGTGAGGGCCCACACAGCGTGCTCGCGCGATGACCCAATGCCGAAATCCGGGCCGGCGATGAGTACCGTCGCGCCGGCCGCCGCCGGCTGGTTCAGCACGAATTCAGGATCCGCCCGCCAGGCGGCGAACAATCCATCAGCGAAGCCGGCGCGACTGACCCGCTTCAGGTATTCCGCGGGAATGATCTGGTCGGTGTCGACATTGTTGCGCCGCAGCGATACGGCGCGGCCGCTATGAGTGACAAAGGGGTCCATGGGGCTGCTTTCCTCTCCAGTACGCGGGCCGTCAAGGCTGGTCTTCACAAGTCGGCCGGGGCGGTGAGGCGGCCGGTGATCGCCGTGGCCGCGGCGACCTGCGGCGAGACGAGGTGAGTGCGGGAGCCCTTACCCTGGCGTCCTTCGAAATTGCGGTTGGACGTGGAGGCGCTGCGCTCGCCGGGACCCATGGTGTCCGGGTTCATGCCCAGGCACATGGAACACCCCGCCGACCTCCATTGCGCCCCGGCGGCGGTGAACACCGCGTCCAGGCCCTCCTGCTCGGCTGCGGCCTTGACCTCCATCGACCCCGGAACCACCAGCATCCGGACTCCGCTGGAGATCTTCCGGCCGCGCAGCACGTCGGCGGCGGCCCGCAGGTCCTCCAGCCGCCCGTTCGTGCACGACCCGACGAACACGGTGTCCACCCGGATATCGGCCAGCGGCGTTCCCGGCCGCAGGTCCATATAGGCGAGGGCGCGCTCCGCCGACGCGCGGGCGCCCGGATCGGCCAGCGACTGCGGGTCCGGCACGGCCGAGGTGAGCGGGCCGGCCTGGGCCGGATTGGTACCCCAGGTCACGAAGGGGGTGAGGGCGGCCGCGTCGAGCGTGACCTCCCGGCCGAACACGGCGCCGGGATCGGTCGGCAGCGACCGCCAGTAGTCGAGGGCCGCCTCCCAGGCGGCCCCCTGCGGGGCGTGCGGGCGGCCTTCCAGGTAGCTGAAGGTGGTGTCGTCGGGCGCGATGAGGCCGGCTCGCGCGCCGGCCTCGATCGACATGTTGCACACCGTCATCCGGCCGGCCATCGACAGCTGCCGGATGGCCTCGCCGCGGTACTCGATCACGTGCCCGGCTCCGCCGCCCGTGCCGATCTGCGCGATGACGGCCAGGATCAGGTCCTTGGCACTCACCCCGTAGGGCAGCTCGCCGGTTACGTTCACCGCCATCTGCGCAGGCCTGGCCTGCGGGAGGGTCTGGGTGGCGAGGACGTGCTCCACCTCGCTGGTGCCGATCCCGAACGCCAGCGCGCCGAGGGCACCGTGCGTGCTGGTGTGCGAGTCACCGCAGACGATCGTCATGCCCGGCTGGGTCAGCCCCAGCTGCGGGCTGATGACGTGCACGATCCCTTGACCGGCGTCACCCATCGGGAACAGCCGGATGCCGAACTCAGCGCAGTTCTTGCGCAGCGCCTCAACCTGGACCCGGGACACCGGGTCGGTCACCGGGCTGCCTGGGCCGATCAGCGGCAGGCCCGGGCCGGTGACACCGGTGGTGGGCACGTTGTGATCCTCGGTCGCGATCGTCAGGTCCGGCCTGCGCACGCCCCGGCCGGCCAGGCGCAGCCCGTCGAACGCCTGCGGGCTGGTCACCTCGTGCACCAGGTGCAGGTCGATATAGAGCAGGTCAGGCTCGCCGTCGGCGCTGCGCACGACACGCGAGTCCCAGATCTTCTGCGCGAGCGTACGTCCCATCGAATACCCCTTTCGGCGGGCACCGCGCTTTCCTGCGACACCGGGCGGCATCGCGGCGGGCCCTCGTCACCGCTATGCCGTCCCGCATTTGCATCTCACAGTGCGAGACGGCAATATCGAACCATGGACAACTCTAGCGGAGTCGGCGTACTGGACAAGACCGCTTCCGTGCTGAACGCGCTCGAATCGGGGCCAGCCTCGCTCGCCCAGCTGGTTCAGGCCACCGGCCTGGCCAGGCCGACCGCCCACCGGCTCGCCGTGGCGCTCGAGCGGCATCGGCTGCTCGCGCGCGATGCCCAGGGGCGGTTCATCCTGGGACCGCGGATCGCCGAGCTGGCCGCCGCCGCGGGCGAGGATCGCCTGCTGGCCATCGCCCAGCCGGTCCTGATCCAGCTGCGCGACCACACCGGGGAGAGCGCGCAGCTGTACCGGAGGCAGGCCGAGGCCCGGATCTGCGTGGCCGCAGCGGAGCGGGCCGCCGGGCTGCGCGACACGGTGCCGGTCGGGGCGGCGCTGCCGATGACAGCCGGGTCGGCCGCCCAGGTCCTGCTCGCCTGGGAGGAGCCGGAGCGCATGCACCGCGGGCTGCGGGCCGCGAAATTCACGGCCGCGTCCCTCGCCCAGGTGCGCCGCCGGGGCTGGGCCGCGAGCGTCGCCGAGCGCGAAGCGGGCGTCGCGTCGGTATCCGCCCCGGTGCGCGGCCAGGGCGGCAAGATCATCGCGGCGATCTCGGTGTCCGGGCCCATCGAGCGGCTGACCCGCTCCCCGGGCCGGCTGCACGCCGCCGCGGTGCTCGCGGCCGGCGACCAGATCAGCGCGACGCTCCGCCGGGCGGCCTGACCTGCGGGCGCGCACCCTCACCCGGGCCGCCGCGGCACCCCGGCAGCGGATGACCGACTAGTTTAGCTATGGAGACGATGCTGATCTTGTGTCATCATGCCCCAAGGCCCCCCGTAAAGCGGGACGGTGGGCCCGGACCGTCCCGCAGTACGTGAAAACGAGGCTCATTCTCAGGCCACGCCCCCAGAAAACGTGAGGTCGCGTCCCTTGACATCCTCCGCCGCCCTGACGGGCGGGGATTCCAGCCGCAGCCCGGCCGACAAACGGGAGGGAGGGAAGCGGCGCTTCTATCTCGGCCTGAAGGCCGGGATTTCCACGCCGCAACCTCGATGAAAGTAGCCGTCGTCAAGGAGACCGCGCCCGGCGAGCGGCGGGTGGCGCTTGTCCCGGAAATGATCGGGCGGCTGCGCGATGCCGGGCTCGACGTGCTCGTCGAGTCGGGAGCCGGCGACGGCGCCTGGCTGGCCGACGGGGCTTACGCCGACGCCGGCGCGGCCATCGTGAGCCGCGATGAACTGCTGGCCACCGCGGATCTCATCATGATGGTGGGCCGGCCGGACGAGCAGATGGCCGGCCGGCTGAGGCCGGGCCAGGCCATCCTGGGGATGCTCAACCCGCTGGCCGATCCCGGCCTGGCCGCCACGTTCGCCGCCCACGGGGTCACCGCCATCAGCCTGGACGGCCTGCCGCGGACCCTGCCCCGGGCGCAGGCCATGGACGCCCTGACCTCCCAGGCCAACGTGGCCGGATACAAGGCGGCACTGGTCGGCGCGACCGTGTTCGGGCGGTTCTTCCCGATGCTCATCACCGCGGCGGGCACGGCGCGCCCCGCGAAGGTGCTCATCCTGGGGACCGGCGTGGCCGGCCTGCAGGCCATCGGCACCGCGCGCAGGCTCGGGGCCGTGGTCTCGGCCTACGACGTGCGGCCGCAGACCAAAACTGAGGTGCAGTCGCTCGGCGCGACCTTCATCGAGCTGGCCTCGGTCGGCCCGGCGGCCGGCGAGGGCGGCTACGCGCGGGCGCTGACCGACGAGGAACGGCTGGCCCAGCAGGCCGAACTGACCGCCCACATCGCCCGGCACGACGTGATCATCACCACCGCGCAAGTGCCGGGCCGCAAGCCGCCGCTGCTGATCACAGACGACGCCGTCAAGGCCATGACCGCCGGGTCCGTGGTGGTGGACATGGCCGCGGGACCCTTCGGCGGCAACGTGGCGGGATCGGTGGCCGACCAGACGGTGGTGACCGAGAACGGGGTGACCCTGGTCGGCGCCGGGAACCTGGCGGCCACGGTGCCGGGCGCGGCGTCGGCCGCGTTCGCCCGGAACGTCAGTTCGCTGCTGCTGCACATGGTCGCCGACGGCGCCCTGGCCATCGATCCGTCCGACGACATCCAGGCCGGAGTGGTCATCACCCACGGCGGAGAGGTGATCCATCCCGCTACCGCTGCCCTGCTCCCCGATGGCCAGACGCACTCCGCTGGAGGTACCACCCAGTGACTTCCGAACTGCTCACCGACATAACGATCTTCGTGCTGAGCCTCCTCGTCGGCTTCGAGGTGATCAGCAAGGTTCCCGCCACCCTGCACACACCGCTGATGTCGGCGGCCAACTCAATCCACGGGATCGTTCTGGTGGGCGCCATGCTCATCGCCGTCAGCGCGAACAACGCGCTCGGCTACATCCTGGCCTTCGTGGCCGCCGCCTTCGCGGCGATGAACGTGGTTGGCGGGTACGTGGTCACCGGCCGGATGCTCAAGATGTTCCGCCGCACCCGCACGCCGGTGCCCGGCGGCACCCCCCCGGCCGGGGTAACGGCCGGCCCCGGAGCACCTGGTGCTGGGGCGGCGGGCGAACTCGGCCCGGGCGGCACCCCGTGAGCGCCTTCGACTGGATCTCCCAGCTGCTCTATGTCGCCGCCGCGACCTGCTTCGTGCTCGGCCTGCACCTGATGAACTCCCCCGCCACGGCGCGCCGCGGCAACCAGGTGTCCACCAGCGGCATGGCCGTGGCCGTAGCGACCACCCTGGCCCTGGTCATCCACGCGGGCACGGTCAGTGCCACGGGGTGGATCGTCATGATCGCGGGCGCTCTGCTCGGCGGCGGGGCTGGACTGTACGCGGCGCGCACGGTCGAGATGACCGCCATGCCGCAGCTGGTCAGTATCTTCAACGCGGTCGGCGGCGGCGCCGCGGCCCTGGTCGCGATCAACGACTACGTCAAAGTCGCCTCCGGGGGCGTGGCCGAGTCGACCACGGTCGCGACCATTCTCGACGTGCTCATCGGCGCCGTGACGTTCTCCGGGTCGATCATCGCGGCCGGCAAGCTGCAGGGCCTCATCGACGGAGCCCCCGTGACCTTCCGCGGCTCCCGCGCCGCGAACATCGGCGCGGCGGTGATCGGGATCGGCGGCGGCATCTTCATGATCGCCACCCCGAGCGTGATCGCCCTGGTCATCATCCTGCTGGCCGCGCTGGCGTTCGGCGTGACCATGGTGCTGCCGATCGGCGGCGCGGACATGCCGGTGGTGATCTCGCTGCTGAACGCGTTCACTGGGACCGCCGTGGCCATGGCCGGCTTCGTCATCGGCAACTGGGCGCTGATCATCGCCGGCGCCCTGGTCGGCGCGTCCGGCGGCATCCTCACCAAGCTGATGGCCGATGCCATGAACCGCTCCATCCGCAACATCATCGTGGGCGGGTTCGGCACCGGGGACAGCGCGGCTGGTGCGCTCGAGGGCCCGGGCGGCGACGTCCGGTCCATCCAGGCCGACGATGCGGCCATCCAGCTCGCCTACGCGCAGAAGGTCATCATCGTGCCCGGCTACGGCCTGGCCGCCGCCCAGGCCCAGCACCAGGTGGCCGAGCTGGCCAAGGTCCTGGAGGAGCGGGG
Source organism: Streptosporangiaceae bacterium (assembly GCA_033854735.1). Classification (GTDB taxonomy): domain Bacteria; phylum Actinomycetota; class Actinomycetes; order Streptosporangiales; family Streptosporangiaceae; genus JAWWPY01. The sequence goes on from JAWWPY010000611.1 coordinate 28,133, forward strand.
GGTCGAGGTCAGCTACGCCATCCACCCGGTCGCGGGCCGGATGCCCGGCCACATGAACGTACTGCTGGCCGAGGCCAACGTGCCTTACCCGCAGCTCAAAGAGATGGATGAGATCAACCCCGAGTTCCCGCGCGCCGATGTGGCCCTGGTGATCGGCGCGAACGACGTGACCAACCCGGCCGCGCGCCGCCCGGGCACGGCCATATCCGGCATGCCGATCCTCGACGTGGACCAGGCCAAGAGCATCATCGTGATCAAGCGGTCGATGGGCCACGGCTACGCGGGAATCGACAACGAGCTGTACGTGAACCCGAAAACCAGCATGTTCTTCGCCGACGCCAAGTCGGCGCTGGCCGCCCTGACCGGCGCGGTCAAGACCCTGGTCGGCTGAGCACCCACCCGCACCCGATCCCACCAGCACCGCCACCCCCACCAGCACCTCCACCCCCACCAGCACCGCCGCTAGGCGACTTTCCACGCGGTCGAGCCATTTCGCCGTCCGGTTTGCCAGGAATGTGGTCACCGAGCGCGTGATATGTGCTCGTGGCGGGATACGGCACCCGCGATGGACGGGAATCGGTCAGCCGATTCCCGGGCAGTCCCGGTACAGCCGGCCACGCGGAACGTCAGGGGGCGTTTCCGCGGAAACGCGGCGCGGGGACGCGGCGCGGGGACGCGGCGCGGGGACGTTTCCGCGGAAACGTATGCGGACGCGGCTACCGGGCGCGCAGCCAGGCGGCGCAGTCCGGCGGCAGGACGCCGTCGTGCACCAGGCCGCTAGTGATCAGCACCTCGTCGTGCGGGGGCAGGTCGACCGCGCGGCGCGACAGGTTGATGACCACGGTGACGTCGTCGCCCCGGCGGTAGCTCAGCACATCCGGGGGGGCCTCCAGCCAGCGCATCTCACCGGAGGCGAATGCCTGCTCTTCATGGCGCAAGCGGAGCACGGCCCGGTACAGCTCGAGCATGGAGCCGTCGCTTCCTGACTCCGCCTCGGCGGTCAGGTCTTTCCACTGGGTCGGCTGGGGCAGCCATGGGACCGACCCCTCGGGCCCGAAGCCGAACGGCGGCTGCTTCCCGGTCCACGGCAGCGGGACGCGACAGCCGTCCCGGCCCCGGTCGGTGTGCCCTGAGCGCTCCCAGAACGGGTCCTGGAGCAGGCCCTCGGGAATGTCCTCGACTTCCCACAGGCCCAGCTCGTCGCCCTGGTAGAGGTAGACGGCGCCCGGCAGCGAGAAGGTGAGCAGCGCCGCCGCCCGGGCACGGCGGGTGCCGAGCTCACGGTCGGAGGGCTCGCCGATCCTCCGGTCGCTCATACTGAACGCCGTGTCGGCGCGCCCGTAGCGGGTGACGTGCCGCACCACGTCGTGGTTGCTCAGCACCCACGTCGCGGGGGCACCGACCCGGGCGTGCGAGTCCAGCGTGACGTCAATCACCTCGCGCAGCCTCGTTGCGTCCCATGCGCAGCACAGGAAGTCGAAGTTGAACGCCGAGTGAAGCTCATCGGGCCGCAGGTAGCGGGTGAGCCGCTCGGCGTCGGGCAGCCACACTTCGCCGATGAGCACCCGCTCACCCGGGTAGGAATCGGCGATCCGCCGCCATTCCCGGTAAATGCCGTGCACGCCGTCGCGGTCGACGTACGGATGCTCGCCGCCGGCCTGCCCGGGATCAAGATCAGCCAGGGACGGGTCCTTGGCCAGCAGGGCCGCCGAGTCGATGCGGAATCCATCCACGCCCCGGTCGAACCAGAACCTCAGCACGTCGGCGAACTCAGCGCGCACGTCGGGATGCGCCCAGTTGAAGTCGGGCTGGCCGGGGCTGAAGAGGTGCAGATACCACTGCGCGGGCTCGCCCGCCGCGGCCGGCGGCCCTGGCTCCCCGGGCGCCTCCGGCGCCGCCTGGGCTCCGTCCGCGCTGCTCACCCGCGACCAGGCGGTCCCGCCGAACTCCGACGTCCAGTTGTTCGGCGGCACGCTGCCCCCGGCGCCCCGGCCGGGCCGGAAGTGGTACCGCGCGCGCTCGGCCGAGCCGGCCTGGGCGGCCAGCGCGTCGGCGAACCACGGCTGCTGGTCGGAGCCGTGATTCGGGACGATGTCGATGATGATCCTGATGCCGAGCCGGTGCGCCTCGGCGATCAGCTGCTCCGCCTCGTCGAGGCTGCCGAACAGCGGCTCGATGGCGCGGTAGTCGGCCACGTCGTAACCGGCGTCCGCCATCGGCGACGGATACCAGGGGGCGAACCAGATCGCGTCGACGCCCAGCTCGGCCAGATACGGCAGGCGCGCGCGGACGCCAGCCAGATCGCCTATGCCGTCGCCGTTGCCGTCGGCGAAACTGCGGACGTACACCTCATAGATGGCAGCCGTCCGCCACCAGTCACGCGACGTGGCGCTCGGGCCAGAGTGGGGCACGTTTACCTCCTGGGAAATCCTGTGGAGTCGGCGGGTTTCTGGTTCCGGGCGTCGTGCGCCCGCGATCACGGGGGCCGGGTCCTGGTCGTTCATCCCTTGAGGCCGCCGGCGCTCAGACCGGACAGGATGTTGCGCTGGAAGATCAGGAAGAAAATGATCGTGGGAATCGCGGCGATGGCGGAAGCGGCGATGATGAGGTTCTCGGGTGTAGTCGTCGCCCCCGTGATCCCGACATTGATCGTTTCCCTGGTTGGGGTGTAGCCGCTCTCGACAAGCAGCGGCCAGAGGAAGTCCTTCCAGACAGCGACGAACCCGAAGATCGTGACGACGCCCAGGATCGGCCGGGATATCGGCAGGACTATCGAGCGCAGAGCCCGCAGCGGGGACGCACCATCGATCGCCGCAGCATCCATCAGCTCGGCTGGAATCGAATCGAAGAACCGCTTGAGCAGGAAGATGTTGAAGGCGTTAGCGACGGAAGGCAGCCATATGGCCTCGGGTGTGCCGATCAGGCTCATATGCAGGATCGGCAGGTTGGCGA
>JAWWPY010000612.1:0-2623 GCA_033854735.1 Streptosporangiaceae bacterium
ATGGCAGGCAGAGGGATCCCGGCTCCGCCGTGTTCCTTAGCTCCCGATTGCCGGCTCGCGGCCCGCGTCTAGGGCGGCCCTCCGAGCCGTCACTCCGTGATGGCTTCGCCAGCCTAGACCCGCGTCCGCTCACCAGGAAATTGTCGCCTGCGGCTAAGACGGGAAATCAGGCGCCGGAACTTGGCCGCCACCATGACGCGGCGATCACAGTAACGAGCATGAACGGAGGCCAGTGAATGACACGGCTACCAGAATCTACTGCACGTCGGTACGGCAAGGTCTTTGATGAGATCGCGGCTGAGTACGACCGCCGCCGTCCGGCTTATCCTGACGAACTCGTCGACCAAGCTTGTCAGGTCGCAGGGATCGGGAGCGGTGATCATGTGCTTGAGGTTGGGTGTGGAAGCGGCCAACTGACGCGCGGCCTTGTCGCCCGGGGCCTGCACGTCACAGCACTCGAACCCGGCAAGAGCCTCATAGCACTGGCCAGGCAGAACCTGGAAGGTGCTGGAGAGGTGGAATTTGTGAACGCTCAGTTTGAGGATGCATTGCTTCCCCGTGAGCAGTTTCAGGCCGTGTTCTGTGCGTCCGCGTTTCACTGGGTTGACCCTAAGGTTAGCTGGCAGAAGACCGCTGACGTACTTGTTCCCGGTGGAACGCTCGCCCTCGTGCAATACTTCGGACTTGAGGAGCCGCGTAGCAAGCGAGATCAGGAAGCAGTACTCGCTGCCATCAGAAAGGTCGCCCCGGACATTGCCGCTAATTGGCCGGCCTACAGGGATCTCGACGCCACGCTCGCTGGGATGGAGCAACGCCGTGGCAACGTCTCAGAGGTATGGGCCTGGCTCGGCAGCTACGACATAGGGCAAGATTATGCCGGCCGCTTGTTCGGTGATGTTCAGGTGGCAGTCATGCCAAAGCCCATCGAGCACACTCCTGACGAGCTCAATGCTCTCGTTCGTACGCTGTCGTTTTACGCTCGGCTTTCACCGGGCCAACGTCAAGCCCTTGAGCGTGAACACGAGGCCATTTATGAGCGACTCGGGCGACCGATTCGCGCTAGCACGGTCGCGGCTCTCGTCACGGCACGGCGCAGCACGCAGGGAGGTGATCACCGCACATCGCCTCCGGGCACGCCGCACTGAAAGGCGCCGCCATGGAGGTATCTGTAGGACCGGGCCGGATGACCCGGCAGGACCGCCTGAACAGGCACCTGCGTCGGAGGTCAGAGCCTCGCTGCTGTCATGCAGTTGGCGAGGGTCGGCGGGTGACAGCCACAGCGGCCAGGCCTAGCACTATCAAGGCCAGTGGAATCGGGCACCACCAGTGGTCCCACAGGGCAGTAAGGCCATGAGAAGTCACCCGGCCGGCCCAGAAGACACCCAGCAGCAGGACAACGGCACCGGCGATCTGGCCAGTACGACGCATAGCCGAAGACTATCCCGGCTGACATGCTGGAACGAGGTGCAGCAGAAGTAACGTGCTGCCGAGGTGATCGGAGGCAAAGATGATCCGGCCAGCTAACCCGAAGGGCGGCCGGGTGCTCGGCCGGGGCCTGCTCACCGGGGCCAATGTAATCACCGTCACCGCGGCTCTGGCCGCGGACTGGAACGACTCGCATATCTTCAACGATCGCTGGCCCGCGCACGCCCGATTCCACGGCGTGACCGCGCTGGCGACGGCCGTGACCATGTCGTCTCTCAGCGTCTGGTCCCTGTGGTCAGGCACGAACGACGCCGCAGCGGCCCGGCTCTACGCGGCGGCTGTTCCGGTGGCCTACTGGGCGCCGTTCTTCCTGGCCCCTCTGGTCCCCGGCACCGCCATCGATGATCCACCGCACCGTGTCCCGCGGCTGGCAGGCATTCCAGCTAATCTCCTGGGCGCGGCGGCCACCACCGCAACGGCCGTCGCCGGCTGGTACATCGACGCTCGTTCCGGTGATGCCGGGAGCTGGCCAGCGCGCCGTAGGTAAGCCCGGCCCAGGCTCGGGCGCCGCCGTCCGCCCGCCCGCGGGTCGGCGTCCAGATCGGTGGACTTGTCTGCGCTCCGGCTGCTCATGCCCGCAATCCCTTCTCCATCGCGTAATTGTGCATAGCGACGCCGTGCCGGATCAGGTTCTGCCGGGTCAGTATCGTGAAGCCTTTTCGCTCGAACAGGCGCCGGGCCGGCTCACTGGCCTCGACGAACAGGCGCCCTATCCCTCGCTGGCGCGCCGCGGCCTCTGTTGCGTCGTAAAGCAGGGACGCGATGCCCTGACCGACCGCCTCTGGCGCGCAGAACAGATGGTCGATGTGCCCGCTCTTCTCAAGATCGATGTAGCCGACGACACGATCGCGTTCATCGGCTGCGACCAGGACCATGCGGCCATCACTCGCTCGCTGGTGCATCAGCCCGGGGGAGGGCCGCTCGGGAAGCCACGCTTTCACCTGGGCGGCCGTGTAGTCCGATCGTGCCGCCTCGCGGACCGAGCGAAAGAAGACATCGGCCAGGTCAGCGGCGTCGCGTTGGTCGTACGGGCGGATGGTGACTTTCACCGGATCTTCGCGGACCCCACCTCGACCTGGGAGGACAAGTGTGAGCACAATAGCAAGCACGGTTGTTGAGCCAGCCGTTATCCGGGCTG
>JAWWPY010000613.1:0-5588 GCA_033854735.1 Streptosporangiaceae bacterium
TGGGCGTTCTCCAGCTGGCGGGCCGCCGTGATGAACTGGCCCACCTGGGCGGACCGGTCGGCGGACATCTGCAGCAGGACCGATGCCTGGGACAGGACGACCTGCGGGTTGTTCGACGTGAGCAGGGCGCCCATCGAGCCCATGGTGCCGCTCTCGTACGCGGTGGTCGCAATCGCGGCGATCTGGGTTCGCATCGAGGAGAACCTGGCCTGATCCATCTTGAGCCGGTGGTCGACCGTGCGCAGCCGCTGCCTGGCGCTGGCCACCTGCTGCGCGGCCTGGTCGTACTGCTGCACGGCCTGGTCCATCTGCGACGTGAGACGGTTGACCGTCTTCTGCACCTGCGCGACTGTCGGCTGCGGGGCCGCACCGGCCGGCGCCGTGAAAGTCGCCAGCGCCCCGGCCGCGACCACACTGGCAGTGATGGCTGCACCGCGGCGCAGCAGGGACGGCTTAATGGCTGGACGCATACTCACGTGCGTGACCCGCTCCTTCTCCCACTTCGCCTACCAGGTGAGCTGACGGGTTCGGGCGGTGGAAGATGCCCTACGGCCAGGCCCCGTGAGGGCCCGCCGATTCACCCCTGGACGTCGTCCCAGGCAGGGCCTGAGACGGACCTCCGGTGGGTCCCCGGCTCCCCGCGCTAGCACCCAGGCCAGCCGGAGACTCGGCGTGGCCGCTCGCCGTCACCATGATGGAGACTGCCGAGCGAGGCGGCCGGGCAAGACAGTACACGTCCATACCGGGCGGAGAGGGCACTTCACCGACGATGCTTAGGTGAGAATGCCGGGAGCCCGCCCGGCCTTCAGGAACGCTGTGCGGTGCTGGCCGCCAGTACCGATCCGGTCGCCACCATGCGCCGGTTTGCCGAGCAGATTGGCCCAGAGGAGGCGCACGTTAGTGTCACCGTCGCGCACCTGCCAGTCGAGCGGTCCGGCATTGAGCCGCAAGGCGCAGAACCCGGCATGCGTCGCATAGCTGTCCGCAGGTTTCTCCGACCCCCTGGCCAGGACTCCCGCGCTCCCGAATGGATGTCCACGAGCAACTCGCCAGGACGGCGCCGCCACGCTAGTCCGGCGGGGCGACCTGTCGCAGCGCGGCTACGCTGGCTTGCATCCCGTCTACCGCGGCAAAGGTTTCCGCGTAAATGGCGGCAGCCCGCTGCAGTGCTGCCGGGTCCATGCCGCCGATCAGGCCGAGCAGTCGGCGCAGTTCGGCCTCCGGCAGCGCGTCGATCGCCGCCCGTTGTGTCGCCAATGCCCGCCGCGAGTCCCAGCAGCTAGCGCCCGACAGGTCCGGCCAGTCCTGCATTATGGATACGCCCGGCGCCGTACTGACGTCTTCAGCCCGGGCACGCTCTGCGATGCCGGCGAGGTGGAAGATAAGATTCCACATCCGCTGCCTGACCTGGTCCAGGGCGCGTGAGATTGCCGCCCATATCCCGGCATCGCCGAGGCGAATACCGCCGGTGGCCGCTGCGGAAATGGCGGCATTACTCTCAAGGGTGACCAGTTGGGCCACGGCGGAGAAAGCCAGGGCCGGATGCTGCTCGCAATCCGCATCCGGCAGGGCCCGCACGGCGTCAGCGAGCCTTCTCGCCGCGACCTGGAGGTTGCGGGGTGCGGTGGATGGTGGCTGCTGTCCATAGCGCTCGGCCCGCCGCCATAGGGTTGCGACCTCCTCGAGCAGTCCGGACACGCACTCCAGATCCACGGCCATGAGGTCGGCATCCTTGCGCGCCACTGCCCGCTGGTCATGACTGCCGCTCATTGACACCCCCGTGCCTCGCCCGTGCCGGGACGGCCCTGGGCCCGCGAACGCGCGGACAGCCGCCCCGCCGTCGCCCAGACCGGCCCGATTTACCTTAACACCTAAGGTGAATAGGTTACTATCTACCGAGCGTGCCACGTCACCGCGGATTCGGCTTCAGGCCCCGTGGGCTGGCGTTTAGGATGCAGGCGACCGTCAGGCGGAGGTGGAATGTCCCGGTTTGGTGACCTGGAAGCCGCAATCATGGATGTGATGTGGGCGGCCGGCGGCCCGATCCGTGTGCGCGACGTGGCTGACGAACTGAACCGGAGTCGCCCTCTTGCGTTCAATACTGTGCAGACGGTGATGGACAACCTGTTCCGCAAGGGCTGGCTGAACCGCCAGAAGAGCGGCCGGGCGTACTGGTATGTCACCGTGCGGTCCCGGGAGGATTATGTGGCCGGCTTGATGGGGGAGGCGCTCGCGGTGGCGCGCGATCCGGCCGCCACCCTGGTCCGCCTCGTGGAGGACCTTGAGCCCTCGGAGGTTGCGCAACTGCGGGCGGCGCTTAATGCGGCCGCTGAACGGGAGGCCGGGCAGTGAGGGCCATGATCCCCTACCTGCTGGTCGCCTACGCGATCGCCGTGGCTGGCTCCGGGACCTGGTGGCTCCGCCGCGCATCCTGGCCCGTTCGTCTTCCCCGGCTGGGTATCGCGGTGTGGCAGGCACTCACCTTCACGGTTGTCGCCTCGGCGCTGCTAGCCGGACTCATCCTCGCCGTCCCATGCCTGCGCGTCTGGGCGGACTGGCCCGGCCTGAAGGCCTGCGTGATGTCGGTGCGCGCGCAGTACGCGTCCCCCGGCGGGGCCCTGGCCACCACGGCCGGAGGCGCGGTCACGCTGTTCGCAACGGGACGGCTGGCCTGGTTCACGGTGTCAGCGCTCGTCATCGCCAGACGGCGCCGCACGCGCCATGACGAGGCGCTCGCCCTGGTGGGACGCCACGGCCCGGCGCCGGGCATGACGGTCCTTGACGATGACCGTCCGGCTGTCTACTGCCTGCCGGGCCGCCGCCGCATCGTCCTCACCACGGGGGCACTGCGCCGCCTGGACAGCCCGCAACTGAATGCCGTCCTGGCCCACGAGCGAGCCCACCTGACGGGCAGGCATCACCTGGTAATCATGTTTGCCGAGGCACTGCGGTGCGCCTTCCCCCGCGTCCGTTTCTTCGGCATCGCAGCCAACCAGATCGGCGGCCTGGTGGAAATGGCGGCCGACGACGCCGCGGCCCGGCGCGCGCACCGGCTGACCCTGGCCGACGCTCTCCTGACCCTGGCTTCCGCGCGGGTCCCCGCCGGGGCCCTCGGCGCCGGCGGAACCGCTGGCGCCCAGCGGATACGGCGCCTCATCGACTCACCGCAGCCCGCCCGCAGCGTCCGCATAACGGCCGCCGCCGCGCTGGCACTCATCGCCGCGCCGGCCGTGGCCTTCTCCGCGCCCGCACTCGCCGTGATGGCCATCTCTCACTGCCCGCCCAGCGCATCGCATGCCCACGTGATGACAGCAGCCGGGCAATCGATGCACGGCACCGGGCCGGAAACCGCGGCACACCTCACGATCGCCGGGACCTCATGGACCTCGGGAGCGGAAACTGCGTCCTAGCGGGGGTCTGGCTACCTTGCGTCCGTAATGCTTCGCGCGATGGCTTCCGGCGAGCCAGTTGGGAGTCTAGCCGTTGCGGCTGGCCTGATCCGCCGGAGTCCGGACCGCACACCTCTGTCGGTTCCCGCGTGGTTGACGATATCCGTATCTCCGTGCGACTATCCGGATATACGGAGGATGCCATGACACCACGCGATCATGATCACCCTGTCAGCCCGGAGCGCGTCAGCGCGGCGCGGGCCGGCGTGCTGACGGCCGGCGAGGCCGGGCGGCTGGCGGGCCTGCTCGGGATGCTGGCCGACCCGGTGCGGTCCCGGATCCTGTTCGCGCTCTCGGCGGCGGGCGAGCTGTGCGTCGGCGACCTGGCCCTGGCCCTGGATGTCAACCAGGACCAGGTGTCTTATGCGCTGAAGATGCTGCGCCTGGCCAGGCTGGCCAGTTTCCGCAAGGACGGCCGGGTGGTCTTCTACCGGCTCAGCGACGGCTTCCCGCATCCGCTGCTGGAGCACTGCCTGCGCCAGCTGCTGACCATCGCCGCCCCGGAGGCCGATGATGCGCGTCCTTGACGCAGTGGGCCACGCCCTGGGCGTTGCCGGGACGATGACCTGGGAGATCACCTGGTCGCTGATCCTGGGCTTCACCCTGGCGGCCGTCATCCAGGCCCTGGTCCGCCGCGAGACAGTTACCCGGCTGCTCGGCGACGACAGCCCGAAGACGCTGGCACTGGCCACCGGCCTGGGCGCCGCGTCGTCCTCGTGCTCCTACGCGGCAGTCGCGCTGGCCCGGTCCCTGTTCCGCAAGGGTGCCAGCTTCACCGCCGCGATGGTGTTCGAGATCGCCAGCACCAACCTGGTCATCGAGCTGGGCATCATCCTGGCCCTGCTGATCTCCTGGCAGTTCACCCTCGCCGAGTTCATCGGCGGGCCGATCATGATCGTGCTGGTGGCGGTCGCGTTCCGGATTTTCGTCCGCCAGCGGCTCATCGACGCGGCCCGCGAGCAGGCCGACAAGGGGCTCGCGGGATCCATGGAAGGCCACGCGGCCATGGACATGAGCATCACCGCCACCGGCAGCTTCTGGCGCCGGCTGTTCAGCCGCGAGGGGTACACCTCGGTCAGCCACATCTTCGTCATGGAGTGGGCTTCCGTCATCCGCGACATCGTCGTCGGACTCCTGATCGCCGGGGCAGTCGGCGCCTGGGTGCCCGACAGCTTCTGGCGGCACCTGTTCCTGACCGGCCACCCGCTGGCTGCCCGGCTGTGGGGACCGGTGATCGGCCCGGTGATCTCCCTGCTCAGCTTCGTCTGCTCGATCGGCAACGTGCCGCTGGCTGGCGTGCTGTGGAACGGCGGGATCAGCTTCGGCGGCGTGACGGCGTTCATCTTCGCCGACCTGATCATCATCCCGATCCTGCTCATCTACCGGAAGTACTACGGGACGAAGATGATGCTGGCCATACTCGGGATCTTCTACGGAGCCATGGTCATCGCCGGCTACATCATCGAGTTCCTCTTCGGCGCGCTGGGCCTCATCCCCGCGGAGCGGGCGGCCAAGGTCGCTGAGCAGGGCATCCAGTGGAACTACACCACCTTCCTCAACATCATCTTCCTGCTGCTGGCCGCCGGACTCCTGGTGCGCTTCTTCCGGTCCGGGGGCGGGCCCATGCTGAAGATGATGGGCGGCAGCCCGGAGGCACAGGAGCACACCGGGCACGCTGAGCACGACGGGCACGGCTGCGCAGGATCCGATCCGGCCCATGGCGCGCGCAACGCGTGACCGGGGACGTCAGGCACCGGCCCGGCGGAGCGTGGGCGACGGCACGCAGCTGCTCACGGATCGCCGGGCTGGCGACCCGGTGGAAGACCGTGCGGTCCAGCCCGGCCCCAGCTGGCGCATGGGCATCCCCGCCGAGCGACCGATACGCTCGGCGCGATGACCCGGCCCAAACGGATGAACTATCAGTGACCTAGATCAGATGCCCTTCAGGGCACCCGCTCCTGATGCGAGGCCTCTAGGCGCGGCGGGCGTGGATGCCGCGGACGTGCTCGACGATGAAAGCGGCGTCGTGCCTGATCCAGCCAATCAGCGAGGAGCCGCGGGAGTACTGGTTCTTCATGTCGGCTGCCGTCCCGGCCGCTGATGGCCGTTGGTGAGGCTTGCACGCGGGGCCTGATCGAC
>JAWWPY010000614.1:0-6646 GCA_033854735.1 Streptosporangiaceae bacterium
CGCATGTCTTCGACCTCGACGAGGTGGTATTCGTCCCCACCGGCGAGCCCTGGCAGAAGGATCACCGGAAGGTCTCGTCATCCGAGGACCGCTATCTGATGACGGTGATCGCGACCGCGTCGAACCCGCGGTTCTCGGTCAGCCGGGTGGACATTGACCGGCCGGGCCCCACGTACACCATCGACACGTTGCGTGAGCTTCGCTCAGTGCGCGGGGAGGCTGCGGAGCTCTTCTTCATCACGGGCGCGGATGCCCTGTCCCGGATGATGTCCTGGCAGGACGCGGACGAGTTGTTCAAGCTCGCGCACTTTGTCGGCTGCACCCGGCCCGGGCACCGGCTGACCACTCATGGGCTGCCCAGCGAAGGGGTCAGCCTGCTGGAGATCCCCGCTCTCGCTATCTCCTCGACCGACTGCCGGAAGCGTGTCGCGGCCGGGGAACCCGTCTGGTACCTGGTACCGGACGGTGTCGTCCAGTACATCGCGAAACGCGGGCTCTACCAGCAGAAGGCCGGCTGACCCGGCGCGCCGGGTTACCCTGAAGTGCGCCCCGCTCCGCGTGGATGGGGTAGCCAAGGGCCAGGACGGGGTTGTGAAGTGTCGGGTCGGGCTGTGAAGTGCTGGGTAAGGCCCGGCAACGGTTGGGCAAGGGTTGGTTAAGGGCAGATCGGGCACACTTGGGCGCACAGGCCCATCAGGGCTCATCGGGCCAGGGGCTCATCGGGCCCCGCCGGAGGAGGACGAACAGCAGACGTGACCGCTACCAGCAGGGCCGTCGAGCTTGCCGGGATCGCCGCAGAGGCTGCGGCCGACAAGCTCGCCAGTGACATCATTGCCTACGACGTGAGCGAGCAGCTCGTCATCACCGACGTGTTCCTGCTCTGTTCTGCCGCCAACGACCGCCAGGTGCGCGCGATCGTAGATGAGATCGAGGACAGGTTGCGCAAGGCCGGGGCCAAGCCGGTGCGCCGCGAGGGCGAACGGGAAGGCCGCTGGGTCCTGCTCGACTACCTCGATATCGTCGTGCACGTTCAGCACGCCGAGGAGCGGACGTTCTACGGGCTAGAGCGGCTGTGGAAAGACTGCCCGCGGATCGAGCTGCCCGAGCCGGTGTCGGTCGCTGGGCCCGGCGGCGTGGAGCCACACTGAGCACGGAAGCCGGCGGGCCGCGTCCGGTGGAAGCCGGCGGGCCGCCTCCGGTGCTGCGCTATGGAGAGAACTCCACCAGGCTGCTGCTGTGGCGGCATGGGCAGACGCAGTGGAATGTGGAGGGCCGCTTCCAGGGCCAGAGCGACATCCCGCTGGACGCCATAGGGCAGCAGCAGGCGGGAAGGGCGGCCCGGCTGCTCGCCGCGCTACGGCCCGATGTGATCATCTCCTCCGACCTTGGGCGCGCGCTGGCCACCGCGGCGCCGCTCGCCCGGCTTACCGGGCTCACCGTGACGACTGACAAGGACTTGCGGGAACGCCACGGAGGCGCCTGGGAGGGGCTGACTGACGCTGAGATCAGGGCTCGCTATCCGGCGGAGCACGCGCTGTGGCTGGCCCCGGACGGGGAGTCGTCGGCGGCGGTCGCGGAACGCGCGGGCGGGGCCCTGGAGCGGATCGCCGAAAGCCTTGAGCCCGGGTCGCTCGCTGTCGTGGTCAGTCATGGCGCGGCCATCCGGCTCGGCGCCGCGCGGCTGCTTGGCCTGCCAGAAGACTTGTGGAGCGCGGTCGGGCCGCTGGCGAACTGCGCATGGTCGGTCCTCGGCCGCCGGCGCGATCGCTGGCGCCTGCTCGAGCACAACGCCGGAACCCTTCCCGAGCCGGTGCTGAGCGACGACCGCTAACCGCCGCGGGTCTTGTACACTGGCGTGGCGCTGCGGACGGGTCGACGTGCGTGGCAGCCAAGGGGCTATAGCTCAGTTGGTAGAGCGCTTGCATGGCATGCAAGAGGTCTGGGGTTCGAATCCCCATAGCTCCACCCAGGTCAAGAACATAATTCGAACAGTCAACCGGTGAGCGGTCCGCTTCTGAGGGACAATCGAGGGGCAGACTCAGCTTTTATCAGATCGCTGACCTGCGGGAACCTGTGAGCAGCCGGATTCCTCGCGACGCTGTACTTGGTGATCTGCAAGAGGTCACCAGTTTGACGTCCAGCGGGTCCCGGATTGCCGGGCGGCGGATGCACGGCACAGCGCAAGATCATCTGCTAGCGAACGGGAAGCATCACGCGGTCGGTGCGCGATGGCGGTCTCCGCGATCTAGCATCGTTGGCCAACTCGTCGGCCAGTAGCGCCGGAACCCAAACTGACGGGAGACCGGGCATCAGTTACCGCACATGCCGAAATGAGTGCGGTGCGTGTCGTGGTCGCTTGGCTGATCCCACGTCAGCGCTGCGGCCCGGGGGAAAGCTGGCTTTGGTGATCACCCGGGCGCCGTCCGAGCGACCCGCCGAGCCCTTCCGGCAGAGCTCCCCGTTCGTTGCCCAGCGACCGCCGTATCGCGTTCACCAGCGCCAGTTGCGCCTGAGCTGGCGCCTCGCTTGCCTGGGCAAACTCTTCTGCGGTCACCGGATGGCTGATCGTGTCCGCGTTCCGGGCTACCCGCTCCAGGAACGAGTCAATAGCTTTCCCGAAATGGCCGATCTCCAGCGCGACATCCACCGGGGCCACGAGGCTGGCGGTCACCAGCGCGGAACTCCATTCCCCCCAGTCGTAGTCCCAGCCGCGGCGGTCCGCGTGGGCTCGGCTGATCTCCATGGTGAACCGCGCGTAATGACGCAGCATGTCAGCGTAGGCGTCGAGTTGTTTGTCCCGCAGCCAGTGACGGTCCTGGCCCCGCCGCGTGACAACCCCGCCGACCACCACTCCCACGGTCGCCGATGCCGCCCCCGCGGCCGCAGCCACCAGTGTCTGCAAGATCGTCATCGCCAGCCCCTTCCTCGCGCGCCGAACGGGCCGCCCAGAGAGGCCGGCTGCCTCGTCACGGCGAAGTGCCACACGCCGCCAATGATGTCGCCAACCAAAGGCGCTGTCATGCCGCGTAGTGCGAGTCCGTTGTGTGTCGCTCGCCGGATCGGCAGCCGTTTAGGGGCGCCGAACTGCATCTGCCAGGATTCTCATGCTGTTCAGCCTGTCCACGAGTTCATCCAGGTCGGCCGGCCGTCGCCCACTTGTCCACTGCCGCCAGGCCTCCAGATAATGGCCGGGCACCGGCTCTGCGGCGTCTGTGCTGGCCAGCGTCAGAGCCGCCATCGCCCATGGCTGGTCATAGTCCAGATCTGGGCGCGGCATGTACTCGTCCAGGTACCGCATCAGCACTGCCCGGGCGCGCGGGGACCTGACCCGGGTCAGCGCCAGGCAGTGAGCCTGGCCCTCGAAGGAATACCGGCTCGGTAGGAGCAGCGGCTCAACCTGATCAACGGTCTCGGGCCACTGCCACACTGCAGCCCACCAGGAAGCCATCAGGGCCTGGCGCCAGCCCCGCGACCATAGGTACACCGCTGTATCGAGCGTCACCTCAGCGGCCACGACTCGCATCTGCCGGACGATCTGGTCCTGAAGGCTCGCAGACGGTGCCAGGGCCACCAGGTTGCCGTGCAGCACGTCCAGGTAGAACGGAGCAACGACCCTGCGCTCGATCTGATCCACAACGAGCATCCTTGTCATTCAGACTTAACCCGGCAACGCCCTCTCATGCCGCGAGTCGCGCGCCAGGTCCGGCATGACGTAGCCGCCCCGCGGCTGCGGGGGGAGTTCGATAAGTCTCGGCCTGCGATCTCCAGCAGATCGCTAAACAGCGCGCTGGTCAGAAGGTGGCCTCGGACTACCCCGATGAGCCGCATCACGCTGAGTGACCTGGAAACTCCTGATAACCGCGCGCCGAGCCGCCGATCTGCACGTTGGCGGCGGCCTGGTGGCTGGCTGCCGTTGGTGCACCTGATTGGTGGTTCTGGGCGTGATGTTCGCGCGCCTGGGTCGCGTCCCGTGGCGTGGTGCGTGGCGGCCGCTTCCTCGTGCCCTGCCCCGGGGGGTGAGCGGGCTTGCCGTTCTTCCGCGCGATCCGTGCTGGGGCGGGGGCTGATGGCCCGTGGCTAGCGGGCGGGCGGCTGGCAGGGGCGCCGCGGCCCGGACAGCGTCCAGTGCGTGAAGAACGTCCATGAGGCGGTGGCGGAACCAGGCCCGCGCGGATCTGAGTACAGTGCCGACGCGGGACCGGCCGATCCGCCGGACCAGAAATGCCCCATTCCGCGGATCGTCCACAATTGCGCGATGACGCAGCCGGACGCGTCGGCGTAGGAAAGCACGCTGTACGCATGGCCGCCCGGGACAAGGCCCCGGCGGACGTCAGCGGGGGAGCCCGGTATGGCGGGGAGTCGCCCGCGCCGCAGGATCAGATCGTTGATGCTCAGCCACAGCGAGATCGTCTGTGGCGCGCACTGGTACGGAATCGTGGTGTCCGCGTCCCCGTGCATGACGATGACCGGCATGACCCGGGCCCGCGAGCCCATCTCCGCGAGCGCCGCGAGCGCGAGGGTGCCGGTGCTGGCCGTGCCGGCGCCGGGCGGAAGGCACGCGAGCTGCCCGCCTATGTGCGCGGCACCGGAGAGCATGCCGATCGCGGCGAAGCGGTCCGGGTAGTAGACGGCCAGGGCCGCCGCCTCGAAGGCGCCGGAAGAGACGCCGATCGCGTAGACCCGGTGCCGGTCCGCAGGCCAGCGTCCGGCCACCGCGCCGGCCATCGCGGCGATCGCGCCGGCGTCCCCTTTCCCCCGGCCTTCCATATCCGGCGCCCACATACCCCGCCAGCATCGCTCATGAACGACATCGAGCGTGCTGACATCCGGGTACAAGACGATGAACCGCGCCCGCCCGGCCAGCGCGTCGTACTGGCTCGCGGCGGCGATCTGATCCGCGGTTGCACCACAGCCGTGCAGCACCACCACCAGCGGCACGGCCCGCCCCGCCGCCAGGCCGGGGGGCAGGTAGACCGTATAGCCGTAACCAGCGCCCCGCTCGCTCACCATCCCGTGCAGGTACCGGCCCAGCCCACGCGCCGCGGGCCCGGGCACCGCCGCGTCGATCAGGCCCGTGACGCCCGCGACCGCGACGCAGACAGCAGCGATCATCCACAGGCCCCGGCGTCGCATGAACACGGCCAGGCTCCCTTACTCGGGAAGGAACACCAGGGCGCGAGCAATCAAACTCGGGCCAGCCCCTGAAGGCTGGCCCGCCAGCCACTGACCACCGAGAAAATACCTATCACACCTCCCTTTCCTGCCGTAGTGCCGCGACTCGCGAACCGGACCCGGCCACCCGGCCCGGCCGCTGACCCTCTGCCAGCACGCGCACACGGCAGCGGCAGGCCCGCCAGCAAGCCCGCGAACCAGGCCGCGCAATATCCGCCGTTATGCCTGCTTGTGGTGGTATGCATTCCATGGTTGATTGCCGCGCCGAACTGGATGTTCGGCGCGGCGATAGTAGGTCGGCGACATGACCGCCGGCCGCACCGACTGCACATCCCGGCGATGCCAGAACGCGCACATGCCGCGATGAGGTACCTCGGCACCAGCGAGCGGGAAGCGACGATGTGGTGCGCCGAGGTCGCTGCTGCCTCGGCCGATCAGGGCGGGAGTCATCCGGTCACATCAGCCGGTGTGTCTGCGGACGGTGATCGGGATCGTGCCCTCTGCCGCGCTGCTTTGTCCGGAGCACAGACTTGCTGGCCGAATTGGCCGGTGCGGTGCGGTCCTATGGGCCGTGGAGCCGAGAATATGACGCTCGGCGCCCAGCCCGCGTGATCCGCCGCCAACGCCGGCAGCGCCGCCGGCCTGCTGGCCGGCGGCGCTGTGGGAGGTGGTCGCGGCAATGCCGCTGGGCCGCGAGCCGCCTACATCACCAGCGGGCTGTCCGGAAGGTCTTCACGGCGCACCCGGATCGCGATGACTGTGACGATGAGCGCGAGCACGGTTGCTCCCGCGCCCATGGTCAGCGCGGTGGTGACCCCGCTGGACAGCGCGTGATCGTAGATCGGGCTGCCCGGCGCGGCGGCGGCGTGCCTGGCGAGGTTGTGGCCGGCTGCGGCATGGCTGAGTGAATCTTTGACATGCCTGTTGACCACGGTCCACGCCACGCTGCCGATGACTGCCAGGCCGACGGCGCCGCCGATCTGCTGGCCGGCGTTGAACATGCTGGAAGCGACACCTGAGTGCTCATCGGCTATCCCGGCGACCAGGGTCATGGTGAGCGGGACGAAGATCAGCCCGGCGGCGGCGGCGAAGACGATCAGCGGCAGGCCGACGCCGGTCAGGTAGTGGCTGTGCTCACTGACACGAGACAGCCAGAACATTCCGGCGGGAGCGAGCAGGGCGCCGATCGTCATGGGCACCCGTGCGCCAAAGCGCGGAACCAGTTTGGAGCAGATGCCGGCCATCACGATGAAGGCGCCCACGAACGGCAGGTAGGCAAGGCCGCCGCGAAGCGCGCTGTATCCCCACACGACCTGTGTGAAGAGCGTGAGGAAGAAGAACATGCCGAAGAATGTCGAGGCCAGGCAGAGCAGGATCAGGTAGACGCCGGCCCGGTTCCGGCTGGCGAAGATCCGCAAAGGCAGCAGCGGCTGGCGGGACCGTGCTTCGATGACGACGAACGCGATGATTGCTG
>JAWWPY010000615.1:0-17310 GCA_033854735.1 Streptosporangiaceae bacterium
CGCGCTGGCCGTCCGGACCACGGCAGATGTGGCCCATCACGTGGAACGAGGATCCCTCTCTGCAGGAACCGGCGTGACCTGACGGCGGGACTTCAGTCCATCGCCGGCCCGCAGCTACGCGCGCCACCAGGCGGCGGCGCTCGCGTCCAGCTCGTACCCGGAGGCCACGCTAGTGTCGAGCGCAACCGGCTGTGCATCCCGCCCTCGCGGGTAGAGCGAGCTTCTGTCGCTGACCATGCGCCGGTCTTGTTAGCGCTCACACGGGCCAGCCTCAACCGCCCCGGGATATCTGTCAAGTGGGCGCGCGCAAACGCCTGGTCACGCCAGGATTTCGGCGAACTAGGCCAGCGCGGCCTGCCGCCACCGGTCGACATCATCGACAACAGTTGGTAGGTGCTTGCTCTTCGCCGAGCGCGGAACGAGCAGCCATGGGGGACATTCGGAGGCGATCGTTGTTGTACGCCAGCGCAAGCCGAAGGCCAGCGAGAGCGAGCTGTATTAATGGACGAGCCGCATCAGCACCGGCAGGTAGCGGAGTCGTTCGGGTCGAACGCCGAACGTTACGACGGCCTGGTACTCCAGGGCCCGGTGCCCTGGTTCGGCCGTCAGTGAACGAGCGTCACGGTGGCGGGCGGCGCGGGTGAAGATGCTGCCATGGCCCAGTTCACGTCCTATGACGGCACCAAGCTCGCGTTCCGCCGGGCCGGGGCCGGGCGCCCGCTGGTCTGCCTGCCCGGCGGGCCCGGCCGGACCCCCGGCTACCTGGGCGACCTCGGCGGGCTCGGCGCCTGGCGGGAGCTGATCCTGCCGGACACCAGGGGCACCGGGGAATCGGCGGTGCCCGCTGATCCGGCGACCTACCGCTGTGACCGGCTGGCCCGTGACGTCGAGGCACTGCGCGCCGAGCTAGGGCTGGAGCGGATCGACCTGCTCGGCCACTCAGCGGGCGGGAGCGTGGCCCTGCGCTACGCGGCCGCCTACCCGGAGCGGATCGATCACCTGGTGCTGCTCAGCCCCGGGCCGCAGCCGCTGGGGCTGGAGTTCACCGATGCGCAGCAGCAGGCGGCCATGCGGCGGCGGTCCGCGGAGCCCTGGTACTCCGACGCGCAGGCCGCGATACAGGCGGCAGAGGCCGGTGACGACTCAGCGGAGACCCGCCTGCGCTACATGCCATTCTTCTACGGCCGCTGGGACGACGCCGCGCGGGCGCATGCCCTGGTCGGATTCAGCGAGCGGGCCAGGGCGGTGCAGGCCGGTTTCTACGCTCCGGGAGCGTTCGACCCGCCGGCTACCAGGGCCGGGCTGGCTCAGGTCACCGCACCGGTCATGGTGTTCGCGGGCGAAGTCGAGATCGGCCCCACCGCCGAACTCGCCGCCGAGGCGGCCGGGCTCTTCCCCGGCTGGGAACTCACGGTCCAGCCTGGCGCAGGTCACTACCCGTGGCTGGATGATCCCGCCTGGTTCACGGCCAAGCTGCTGGCTTTCCTGGGCTGACCCGCCCGGGCCAACCCGGATCAGCGCACGGTGTCCGGGAGCTTGCCCTTGGCTCCGAGTTTGTAGGCGATGATCAGCGGTCGCTGCCCGCTCGACAGTGCGTTGGCTGCTCCGGCGATGACGTAGTCACCGTCGATGGTGACAGGAGCGTTCGTCCCGGCGGACAGCGGCGTCTTCAGCAGGATCGCTCCGGTGGCCGTGTTGAACGCGTACAGGTCACCGTTGTAGGTCGTGGTGAACACGACATTGTTGGTGACCGTGGCGGCGCCGTAGGGCGAGGAGGGGAGCTGGTCGGCCCACTCGATCTTTCCGGTGTCCTGGTTGACGGCGATCATCTCGCCTGTCGCCTTGGGGATGGAAGCTTCGAATGCCTGAGAGCTCTCCGTCACGCCCTTCACCGAGAGCGGCACGGCGAGGTTGTTGACGGCGGCGAACGTTGTCGAACCGTTGGTCGCCAGCTGGGACTCGATGCCGCCGAACACGCCGGGCTCGAGGTCGAACTTGGCCGGCAGCGCGATGGGCGAGGTGGGCGTGGCGTTTTCGGTGAGCAGCCCGTCGTTGTCATGCCCGCTGTGCACGCCGACCGGGAGCTTCCACAGCAGCTTGCCGGTCTGCGCGCTGAGCTCGATCAGGATGCCGGCCTTGCCGCCATCGATGACCACCTGCTGCCCGTTCGCGGTCGTGAGCACGGGCGAGTTCTGCAGGTCCCAGTCGTAGAGGTCGTGCGGGGTGAGTTGGTAATACCACAGCAGCTTGCCCTGCGGGCTCAGCTTCACCACCGAGTCGGTATAGAGGTCCGGGCCTGGCCGGCTGGTACCCCATGGATAGCCGCGGGGCCACCCGGTCTGGCCTATCGGGCCGGGGTTCGCCACTCCGATGTAGATGTTGCCCTGGCTGTCGAACGACGGCGGATCCCACAGGCCGCCGCCGGAGTTAAGGCCCGGATTCCCCCACAGGTTCTGCACCTCGCTCCACGACCATTCGGGCACGCCCGTGGCCGCGTCCAGCGCCCATAGCGTCGCCTTGGCACCACCCAGGTACTGGCCCTTGTTCGGGTTGACGGGCACGGTCGACACGTACACGGTCCCGTCGTTGTAGCCGGGGGCCATGTCAACGCCCTCGCGATCATTGCCGATCAGGGTCCGGCTCCACAACTGCCTGCCGGTGGCCGCCGACAAGGCCACCGCGGCTCTGTCCGTCGCCGCGTACACGGTTCCGTTGACGACGTTGACGCCGTCCGGACCCCCGTTCAGCGAGTTGTAGGTGTGCGTCCATAAAAGCTTGCCGGTGGCGAGCCTGATCGCCATCACAGTCGACTCAAGATCCTGCGTGTACACAACGCCATTCACCACGACCGGCGTCGTTGCGTAGCCATCCGTCAAGCCAGCGGTACGAGCTGCACCCGTCGACTCGATCGGCACGCACCACGCAACTCCCAGCGTCGAGACGTCCGAGCTGGTGATCGCGCTGGCAACGTCACGGGTGTTCTGCAGATTGCCGCCCGGCAGTGTCCAGCCCGCCGCGACCGCCGGGTTGGGCGAGCCGGCCGGCGCACTACTTGCCTGGCCTGCCGCCGCATGCTGAGCGGAGCAGTTCGCCACACCTGAGTTGGCGCTGCTCGCGCAGGCGCCGACAGCCAGCCCAGCTGCGACTGTCAAGATCACGCCGACGACGGCGGGCCGGTTAACGCGATAACTCATGCAACTCATCTCCCGCATTGCGGAAACCCGCCTGGTCAGACGGCGACGCGGCGCATGGTGGCGTAGCCGCCGGCCAGCAGCATCACCGCGAGTGCGGCGAGCAGGCCGGTGAGCCCGGCCGCGCTGAGGGTGGTGAAGAAGTGGCCGATGGCCGGCCAGGCGTGCGCGTGGCTGGTGATCACGACGCCGAGGACCAGCACGATAACCAGGGCGGCGATGGAGGCGAGCAGGCCGAGCAGGTTCCAGCGCCGGTAGACCAGCCCGAACCACATGCCGTAGATGAACATGAGGGCCAGCAGGACGAACGAGGTGAGCCAGGTGACGTACCACGGCCCGGACAGGATGTAGGCCACCCGGAAGAAGTGCAGGCCAACGCCCCAGCCGCCGGTGGCCTGCTCGATGACCTGCAGCACGGTCAGCGCCAGCCCGTAGACCGCGGCGAGGCTGACCGCGAGCAGGGCGGTCCCCGCGTAGTAGGAGCGGCGGCCTACCCCGAGGGCAAACGCGAACGGCAGCGACCGGCCGATGCTCAGCACGCCCGCTATGAAGAAGAACACGTAGATGGCGGCCAGCGCGCCGGTGGGGATCTGCACGGAGCCTCCTCCTCCTGCGCCGGCGGCGAGGAGCAGCCACACCATGAAAACGAATGCCAGGACGCCCCAGGGCAGTGCCGTGTAGCTGAGCCGGTCAGCCAGGTGGAAGCGGGCGACCTTGATCCAGGTAGTCATGCGCTTGTCCTTTCCCGCGTGTCTGGTTCGGGCTTGCTGGCGGCGTGGACGACTGCCTGCTGCAAGGTCAGGGATTCCAGGTGCAGGCGCAGCGCCCGGGCCCGGGCGCGGTCGGTGTCGTCCAGTGCCCCGGCCACCACCACCGACTCCTGCGAGCCGATCCGCCGCCGGTCCAGTACCGTCCGCCCGGCGGTGAACTCCGCCACGGCGATGGCCGGGCCGCTCACGCTGGTCGCGCTGCCGCGCACCTCGTCGGTGGCCGCATCGAGCATGACCCGGCCCCGGTCGATCACCACCACCCGTTCCAGCAGCCCGGCGGCCTCGTCGATCATGTGGGTGGACAGCAGCACCGTGCGGGGATGGGCGGCGTAGTCGGCGAGCAGCCGGTCGTAGAAAAGCTGCCGGGCTACCGGGTCCAGTCCCGCGTACGGCTCGTCGAACAGGGTCACCTCGGCCCGGGCGGCCAGGCCGATCACGATGCCCAGCGCCGAGCGCATCCCGCGGGACAGGCGCTTGACCGATCGGCCGGGCGGCAGGCCGAAATCAGCGGCCAGCGCCTCGGCCAGCTCGCCGTCCCAGTCCGGGTAGAACCAGGACGCCGCCCGCAGCGCATGCCAGACCTTGAATCCCCCCGGCAGCCCGTAATCCGGGTAGCGCTGGTCCTCGCGGACGAACACCAGCCGGTGCAGCAGCGCGTCGCTCTTGACCGGGCTGGCCCCGAGCACAGTGACGCTGCCCGCTGAAGGAAACTCCGCGCCGGCGAGGATGCGCAGGAGCGTGGTCTTGCCCGCGCCGTTGCGGCCGAGCAGCCCGGTGATCGACCCGGGCTCGATGTCAAAGCTGACGTGGTCAAGGGCGAGCTGGCCGCGGTAGCGGCGGGACAGCCCGGCCACCGAGATCGCTGGTGTCATGGCGTGGTACCTCTCTGCCCGTAGCTGGATTCGCGGATCATGGCGGCCAGCTCACCGGCGTCAATCCCGAGCCGGCTGGCCTCGGCGACCAGCGGCTCCACATAGCGCTCGGCGAACCGCTTGCGGCGCTCGGCCAGCAGCCGCGCGCGGGCGCCGGCTGCGACGAACATCCCGATGCCGCGGCGCTTTTCCAGCAGTCCGTCGTCGGTCAGCATGCTGATCCCCTTGGCCGCGGTGGCCGGGTTGATCCGGTAGAAGGCGGCCAGCTCGTTGGTCGAAGGCACGCGCTCGCCCTCGGCCAGGGTCCCGTCCGCGATCTCGTCAGCGAGCCGCTCGGCGATCTGGACGAACAGGGGAGCCCCCTCATCGAGGCCGGTCATCTCTCGCAACCACCCGGTTCTGTAGTTCTGTGGTTCATTACTTGAGTAATGTACCGGGGCACCTCGGCCAGTGTCAAACCACCGTCGTTGCCAGCGGGCCCGCGAGGTCCAAGCGGACCATGCAAGGCCAACGGCACGGCGGCGAGATGGTGACTGGAAGCGGCAGCTGAGCCAGGATGGACCCCGGGGCCGGGTGCGTTTGAGGGGTGGTCATGCGGGCGATCTGGATCACCAGGGCGGGCGGGCCCGCGGCGTTGGAGGTGCGGGAAACGGCCGATCCCGAGCCTGCCGCGGGCGAGGTGCGCATCCGTGTGCGCGCCGCCGGGCTGTGCTTCGCCGATGTGATGGCCGCGCAAGGGCTGTACCCGGATGCGCCGAAGCCGCCGTGCGTGGTCGGCTACGAGGTGGCGGGCGTGGTTGACGCGCTCGGCCCGGGCGCTGCAGGGCACGCGGCAGGCGGGCGCGTGCTTGCCCTGGTGCATTTCGGGGGGCATGCCGACGTGGTGTGCGTGCCTGCGGAGCAGGTGTTCGGGATCCCGGACGGCATGAGTTTCGAGGAAGCCGCCGCGATCCCGCTCAACTACCTCACCGCCTACCACCTGTTGTTCCGCGTCGCCTGCATCCGCCCTGGCGAACGCGTGCTCGTGCACATGGCCGCCGGCGGGGTAGGGATCGCAGTCCTGCAGCTGTGCCGCACCGCCGGGGAAATGGTGACCTTCGGCACGGCCTCGGCGGCCAAGCACGAGGTGCTGCGGGCCGAGGGCTGCACGCACCCCATCGACTACCACGCCGTCGATTACGCGGCCGAGGTCCGCCGGCTGACTGGAGGCGAAGGTGTTGACGTGGTCCTCGACCCACTCGGCGGCCGGGACTGGAGGAAGGGCCTGAAACTGCTGCGCCCGTGCGGCCGGCTCGTCGCTTTCGGGTTCGCCAACCTGGCCAGCGGGCAGCGGCGCAACCCGGCCCATGTCGCAGCGCAGGCCCTGGGCATCCCGCTCCTGACACCGCTGCAGCTGATGACGCACAACCGCACACTCAGCGGCGTGAACCTCGGCCATCTGTGGGAGGAGACCGCGATACTCCGCGAAGAACTCCACGCCGTTCTCGCGCTCTGGAACGCAGGCAGCCTGCAGCCCCGCATCGACACAGTATTCCCGTTCACCGAGGCTGCGGCCGCCCACCGCCGGATCCTGCAACGGCAGAACATTGGCAAGATCCTGCTCATACCGTAAACCGCCTCCGGACAACAGACAGGGCTCACCACAGAGCAGAGGTGATACATAGATGATCGCGCGGATATGGCGCGGATGGGCGCTGCGCCCTACGGCGGACGACTACCAGGAGCACTACGAACATGAAGTCGCCGGGCACCTGCGGGCGGTGAGCGGCTTTCGCGGGGCGCGCCTGCTGCGGCAGGAGGAGGATCAGGAGATCATGTTCACCTCCATCACCTTCTTCAGCGGGCTGGATGCAGTCCGTGGCTTCGCCGGTGAGGACTATGAGCGCGCCATCGTCGAAGAGGCCGCCCAGCGGGTACTGATCCGGTGGGACGAGCGGGTTACCCACCATGAAGTCGCAATAGATCTCGGTCAGTGAAGGCCCCTGAAGCCGACCGGCGCATTCCGGAGCCGCGCGTGCGAGGATCCGGGGCGTGATCGTTGACACGTCGCGTCGTCTCCAGTCGGTGTACGTGCCAGTGGGTGACGGCGTACGGCTGGCCGTGGATGTCTGGTTGCCGGTGGAGCGCACTGCCGTGGGAGGCATGGTCGGCACGGTCATGCGGGTGACCCGCTATCACCGTGCTGAGGCGCCGCAAGAGCCTGGGCCGGAGGCGGACACCAACGCGGCGGCCGGGGATCTGTTCAATCGCGCGGGATTCGCGCTGGTCGTGGTGGACGCCCGCGGCACCGGAGCGTCGTTCGGCACGCGCACCGGCGAACTCGGCGAGCGGGAGATCAAAGACTACGGCGAGCTGATCGGCTGGGTAGCCGCACAGCGGTGGTCGAACGGCCGGGTCGGGGTCTACGGCGCCTCCTACGAAGGCCAGGCGGCCGAATTGATGGCCGGGCTCGGCCACGCTCACCTGGTCGCGGTGGCGGCGCTGTTCAGCCCGCACGACCCCTACCGCGAGCTGTTCTATCCGGGCGGGTGCGGCACCGATGGCCGGTACGCGCGGTGGATGTATGAAAGCCAGCTCAAGGACGGCGTTACCGGAGCGGTGGACCGGCTCGCGGCGATCACCGGGCAGCCAGCGGAGGCGATCGGGGTGCCGTCGCCGGTGAAGCCGGTGGACGGGCCGGACGGGCCGGCCTTGCTCGACGCCGCTATCGGCGAGCATCAGTCGAACACCGATGTGCACGCGCTGATGGGCCGGGTGCCGTTCCGTGATGACCGGGTCGCCGGCCTTGACTGGGAGGCCACCACGCCCGCCGCTTCCGGGCCGGCGATCGCATCCTCGGGCGTCCCGATGCTGGTACGCGCTGGCTGGCTCGACGGCGGCTTCGCGGCGGGGGCGCTGGCCCGGTTCGTGACCCAGGCCAGCCATCAGCAGGTCGAGATCGGGCCCTGGGGCCACGGCGGCGGCAGCTTCGCCGACACCCTGCGACCGTCCGGCGCCGCGGAGCACGACCCGCTGAGCCCTGGAAGCCAGGACCGCCGCCTCGTTGAGTTCTTCGCCAGGTACCTGGGGCGAAACGGCACGCCCGGGGGACCAGGCACCCTGACATTCGGCACCCTGGGCACAGGCGCATGGCAGGCCGTCACCTCCTGGCCACCCACGGGTGCCGGAACGCAGCGGTGGTACCTCGGTCCGATGGCCGGCCTGACGCGGGAGGCGGGCCTGGCCGGGACCGTGACCCACCGGGTAGACGTCACGACCTCCACCGGGGCCACGAACAGGTGGCTGGCCATCGACTTGGGCAGGGCGCCCGCCTACCCCGGCCGCAAGCACGCCGATGGCTCGCTCCTCACCTTCACCAGCGGGCCGTTGCCCGCCGATGTCCATGTCCTGGGGTTCCCGGTCGTGACGATGCGCCTGGCCACATCCGGCACCGACGGCGCGGTCTACGTTTACCTCGAAGACGTCGATCCCGACGGCGACGTCAGCTACCTGACCGAGGGCTGCCTGCGCTTCCTGCACCGCAGGACAACCGGCGCCGCTGAACCGGTGCGCCTGGGGGTACCACGAACCTTCGCCCGGTCAGACGCCCTTCGCGTGGTTCCCGGGAACCCGATGGGCCTGGCCGTGCAGCTGCTGCCCGTCTCCGCTGTCGTCCCGGCGGGCCACCGGGTCAGGGTCGCTCTGGCCGGCCACGATGCCTCCTGCTTCACCAGGTACGGCCCAGCGGAGGAGACCTTCACCCTCAGACTCGGCAGCGACTCCCACCTCGACCTCCCGGTTCGATACGTGCTCGGGTAAGGTAGGCGTCATAGGTAGCGTCGCTACCTATGAAGAAACCTGCCGGGCGACAGGAACAGGCGATGCTTACGACCAGCCGCATCCTGGGTACCGAGGTCGGCTCAGCCGCGCCGGTATTCCTGGCGTTCCTCGCTGTTCATGTGCTCGCCGGGCTGGCTGCGGTGGTCACCGGGGCGGCCGCCGCGCTGGCCCGCAAAGGCAGCCCACGGCACGTGCGCGCGGGCCGCTGGTACTACCGCGCGATCACGGTGGTCTTTGCCACCGCAACGATCCTGGCCGTGATGCGCTGGCGGCAGGACTACCACCTGTTCCTGATCGGCGCGGTAGCGTTTGCCGCCGCGTTCATCGGCTATCAGCACCGGCGCCGCCATCGCCCGGGCGATGGCGGCCATATCGCCGGCATGGGCCTCTCCTACGTCGCGATGCTCACCGCGTTCTACGTCGATAATGGCCCCCACCTGCCCCTGTGGGATCGCCTGCCGGCTCTCGCGTTCTGGCTGCTTCCGTCCGCCGTGGGCGCACCGATCATCGCCCGTGCCCTGACCCGCGCCCGGCACGCGACGGCCCGCTCAGGAACACGCCCAGACGCGTGACGCCGGAGCATCCTCGGCCGGCCGCCGCTGGCCACGGTGATCATCGACGTGGTAGTCGGCCAATCTTTCCCGGCGTGGCCGGCTCGGTGGCCACTATGCTCGCTGACGGAGCGGGACGCGGTCCTGACGGCAGGCGGTGAGCGCAGCTATGGGTGACCTTGAGGCTGACATGATGGCTGAAAGGCGATCCGCTCCCGCCTGTCAGCCGGCAGTAGCGGTCCCGGTATGAGCGAGGAAACCCCGGGCGACAAGCCGGCCGGCGCGGCGCTCGCCAGCGGCCCGCCGCAAGCTCACCGACGTGAGCTGTACCGCGTCGCGATGATAGTCACCGTGGCCACGGTGCTCGTCGCAGCCGTCGTGGTGTCCTCGGTGTACCTGATCCTCCGTCGCGACCAGGGCTCAGCCGCAGGCCAGGATCTCCGTGCGTCCGGTATCCCGGCGAGCGTCTCGACGGGCCTGGCCAACCTCATGTCGCTGTCCCCCGTCCCTGGGGCGCGGGCGCCCGGTTTCACGCTCACCGACCAGCAGGGCCGGACCATGCCGCTGTCGAGTTTCCGGGGCAAGGTCGTCGTCCTGGAGTTCATGGACCCGCATTGCACCGACATCTGCCCGCTCGTGTCCGATGAGTTCATCGACGCCTACCATGACCTCGGGACGGCGGCGGGCCGGGTCGTGTTCGCCGCGGTCAACGTCAACCAGTACCACGCGGCCGTCCGGGACATGGCGCAGTACTCGGGTGAACACGAGCTGAGCACCATACCGAGCTGGCATTTCTTCACCGGGTCTGGGCCGCGGCTGCAGTCCGTCTGGCAGGCCTACGGCATCGAGGTCCAAGCGCCGAACCCGGACGCCGACATCGTCCACACCTCCGCTGTCTACTTCATCGACCCGCAGGGCCGGGAGAAGTTCCTCGCCTCTCCGATGGTTGATCACACCAGGAAGAACCAGGCTTACCTCCCGGCCAGCCAGATAACGTCATGGGGCCGCGGGATCGCGCTCATCGCCCGGCAGCTCGCCCGGTAGCGAGCTGGTAACTGGTGAACGATTAGGGCAGGTCGCGGCGTGTAAGTGTTATGGGGACGGGGTGCGGCGAGATCCGCCAGGCGCTGGGGGTCTATCTCCTCGGTGCCATCGGCCCGGCTGACCGCGGTGCCGTCAGCAGCCATCTCGCCGGGTGCGCCGATTGCCGGGAGGTGCTGGCCCGGCTGGCTGGGCTGCCCGGCCTTCTCGGCAACGTGCCCACCGCCGATGCGATCAGGCTGGCCACGGAGGAAGCCGATCGGGCTGGCGGGGACGAAGACTGGCCGGGCGGGACGCTGCGATCGCTGCTGGCCCAGGTGGCCAGGCTCCGCAGGCACCGCCTGTGGCGTCGCCTGGCCGTGACAGCGGTCGCGGTACTGATCGCGGCCGGCGGCGCGGTGGCCGGGTCGCGCGTGCTCTACCCGCCGACCGAGCGGCCCGCGGCGGCGGTGCGGCCGTGGGTCGCGACCGCCCACGCGAGTAACCCGCGGACGGGCGCGGGGGCCACCGTGAAGTACTCGCCGCAGCCGTGGGGACTGGCGCTGAATGTGCAGGTCAGCGGGATACCCGCCGGGACAACGTGTGAGTTGCAGGTCATCAGTTTCCAGGGGCGGGACCCGGCCGCGGGGGGCTGGACCATTGCCGGTGGCCACCCGGGGGCGTGGTACCCGGCCTCGGCGCCGTTTCCTGCTGCCGATGTTCGCGGCTTCGCCATCACCACGGGAGGCAGGACCCTGGTGAGCGTTCCTCTCCGATGACCCGCAGCCGCTGACGCGGGATCCAGGCGGCCAGGCGGCCGGGATGATGCGTGTTTGTCCGTGACGCCACGTAGGCTCTTCCCGGGCTGGGTTGTCATCGCCAGAGTGGGAGGGGTAGGCGGCACTGCTATGCCAGCTACGTTTGCCGTTGAAGGCCTGGGCGTGGGCACCGCTAAGGCGGAGTTCAGCCGGTGGGGCTGGGCGTTCCGCGAGCAGCCGGTCCCGGACTTTGGCATCGATGCGCACGTCGAGCCTTCCCACGAGGGCAGGCCGTCGGGCCAGCTGATCGCCCTGCAGATCAAGGCTGGCCCGTCCTACTTCGCGGAGGCCGTCCCCGGCGGCTGGGTCTACCGGGGAAGTGATACCCAGCTCCGGTACTGGCTCGGGCACTCCCTGCCGGTGGTGCTGCTGCTTCATAATCCAGTGTCCGGCGTCACTTACTGGGCGCGCATGGGCCGGGACACGGTGGACTTTGACACGGGGGACTTCGCCGGTGGCCGGTGGAAGATGGTGGTTCCTTCCGCTCAGGTACTCAGCCTGGGGGCCCGCGAAGAGTTCAGGGCGCTCGCCGAATCGGCGCCGGCTGCGTCCGATGACCCGGTGGAGCAATCCTGCGCGCGGCTGCCACCAGCAGCCGCAGAGATCGTCTGCACGGCAGAGCAGTTCGAGCCGGGCGGCGCCGTGCGCCTGGCGGCGTGGCTGGCTAGCGGGCGCGGCACCCCGCGGCTGACGATCGAGTCGGTGCTCTCCGCCGCGCCGAGCTGGCTCCCGCAGGGCCTCGGCTATCTGGAGGCCGCGCTCGGAACCTACGCCGCCGAGCACGGTCACCCGGATCTCGCCGCCGAGGCATTCACCCGGGCGGCTGGCTACCGCCAGCAGCCAGCCGGCTCGCTGCTGGCGTACGCTGCGCTGTCCGCTGCGGAGGCGGCCGATTCCAGCCGGGCGCGAACACTCGTTTCACTAGCCAGGAATGACCCCGGGTCGCCGCTGCTGCTGGCCACCGCTGAGGCTGTGGTGGAGCATCTGGGCCAGCCAGACGCCGTGCCCGTCCCGGCCATTCTGGCCGCCGCGAGCGCGGCGGAACGCGCGGCGGAGCCCACCTGCCTCAGTTTCCTGGGGGCCCAGGCGCTGCGGCGGCAGGACGTCAACGCGGCTGTGCGCCACCTGGAGGAAGCATGCTCGGCGCAGCCGGCCAGCACGTCGATGATGCTCCAGCTCGGGGAGGCATTGCAGGTGCGGGTGGTGTCCGGAAAGTCGGCCGTGGAGGCCGAGGACCTGCGCCGCATTGAGGAGGCCGCGCGGGCCGTGCTTGACCAGCGCCGCCGCTGGTCCGGACCGAGCAGCCCGGCGCTGGCCATGCTCATCCGCAAGCAGATGCTGGTGGGCGCGTTCGACGCCGCGGTCCGCCTGGCCGCGCCCGACCCGCACGGTGCGGCGCTCGACAGTGAAGCCAGCACTGATGAGGTGGTGATCCTGGGAACGCAGGCTGCGCTGGCCCTCGGTGATCGGGAGCGCGCCGGGGCCTTCGCCGCACGGGCCAGCTCGGCCCGCGCGCGGGCGGCCACGGCGGCGCTTCTGGCCGACCCGGATCTGCCCGCCGGTGAGCAGGCAGATCTGTGGCCACCCGCTCGGGGGCATCCTTGCGGCTGATGTAATAATGATGTCGTTGCAATATGACATGGCATACAAAGTTGCATTGAGCGCAATATGACACTCACCGGTGCGGTTGCCTCGGGGGAGTCGCGTGTCTCGCTACGGGAGCGCAAGAAGCTGGCCACCCGCCGGTCCCTCCGCCGGGTCGCTCTCGATCTCGTCGCCGAGCGCGGCTTCGTCCATGTCACTGTGGAGGACATCGCCGAGGCGGCCGACGTCTCGCCCCGGACGTTCTTCAATTACTTCCCTTCGAAGGAAGCAGCGCTCTTCGGGGCCAATCCGGAGCGGGTAGCGGCGCTGCGTGAGCGCCTGATCCATGAGGCCCCCGGACAGACCGCTCTCGAAGCCCTGCGGGTGGCTATGGTCGGCGAGGCGCGGGCGCTGGCCGAGGAGCTGGACGAGCTCGGCGGCGATCCGGCGTTCTGGCTGAAGCGGATGAAAGCCGCCCATGTCGACCCTCACCTCAGAGCGGCCCAGGCCGCACACCTGACCATGGTCGAGCGGGTCGTGGCTGATGCGCTCGCCGAGCGGCTCGGGGCCGACCCCGAGCACGATCCTTATCCGGTGCTGCTCGCCGGGGCCGCGGTCGGCGTGATGCGCGCGACCATGACCTTCTGGGCCAGCTCCGGTGGCGCGATGGCGCTCGACCAGCTCACCGATGCCGCCTACCAGGCCCTCGCCGATGGGCTGCCCGAGCACGGTGGCTTGCGTCGCCTCATCGGAGCGGCCGCGTCCCCGGGTTCGCCGCAACAACGAAAGGGCGATCGCTGATGTCCTCAGCTACTCCCGAGCCCGTTGCCGTCGGTGACGGCGCGTTGCCAGGGCTGAGCCACCGCCGGATTCTCCTGATCATCGGCGCGCTCATGCTCGGGATGCTGCTGGCGGCGCTCGATCAGACCATCGTCTCGACGGCACTGCCGACGATCGTCGGCGACCTCAAGGGCGGATCGCACATCGCCTGGGTCATCACCGCGTACCTGCTGGCCACGACGGTGTCGACGCCGCTGTGGGGCAAGCTGGGTGACCAGTACGGCCGGAAGATCTTCTTTCAGGCCGCGATCGTCATCTTCCTCGCTGGCTCGATCCTGGCCGGAATCAGCAACTCGATGTTCGAGCTCATCGCGTTCCGCGCCGTGCAGGGACTGGGCAGTGGCGGCCTGATGGTCGGGGCCCAGGCGATCGTCGGCGACATCGTTTCGCCCCGCGAGCGTGGCCGCTACGTAGGGCTCTTCGGCGCGGTCTTCGGCTTTGCCAGCGTGGTCGGCCCGCTGCTCGGCGGGGTGTTCGTGGACAACCTGTCCTGGCGCTGGATCTTCTACATCAACGTGCCGATCGGGGCCATCGCGCTCGTCGTGGTGGCCAGCCAGGTGCCGGGCAAGCTCGGCCGGGTGCACCACATCATCGACTACTTCGGCACCGCCGTGCTATCGCTCGCCGCAACGTCCTTCATCCTGCTCACCAGCCTGGGCGGCACCACTTATGCCTGGCGCTCCGCGCCCATCTTCATCCTGGGCGCGGCCGGGGTGGTCCTGGTCGGTGTGTTCGTGCTGGTCGAGCGGCGCGCTGCGGAGCCGGTACTGCCACTGCACCTGTTCGCGCGCCGAACGTTCTCGGTCACCAGCGTCGTCGGCTTCATCGTTGGCTTCGCGATGTTCGGCGCGATCACCTACCTGCCCGCGTTTTTCCAGGTCGTGAAAGGCATCTCACCGACCATCTCCGGGGTGTACCTGCTTCCGCTGATGGCTGGGCTGCTCGTCGTCTCGATCGGCTCCGGCCAGATCATCTCGAAGACCGGCAAGTACCGGTTCTTCCCGATCGCCGGATCCGCGTTCATGACCCTTGGCCTGTACCTGCTGTCGCTGATGGGCGTGGGCACGCCCACCGCCCTCGACGCTCTCTACATGGCGGTGCTCGGCATGGGCATCGGCGGCGTGATGCAGGTCCTTGTCATCATCGTGCAGAACGGCGTGCCGCACAGTGAACTCGGCGTGGCGACTTCGGGCGCCACCTTCTTCCGCTCGATCGGCGGGTCCTTCGGCACGGCCATCTTCGGCGCGATCTTCTCCAACGTGCTCGTCGGCAACCTGGCCCGCCACCTGCACGGCACCAGCCTCCCGCCCGGCTTCAGCAGCGCGGACGCCACGCCGGCACTCCTGGCCCGCTTGCCCGCCGCCGTGCACCAGGCTTTCGTGGCCGGCTACGCCGAGTCGATCCAGACGGTGTTCATCGTCGCCGTGCCGATCGCCGCGCTCGCCTTCCTCGCCACCTGGCTGATACCTCAGGTGGAGCTCAAGCAGTGGCCAGACGCGGATTCGGCCGTCGCCGCTGCGGACACGGCCGTGCCCGGCGCCACCATCTCTCCTGAGACGCTGAACCCGCAGGACTCCACCAGCACCGAGCCCTGACCCCGCTCCACCCGCGCCGTCAGATGCTGACGCCGCCGGTGAGCTGGCCCGCGGCGCGCACCCGGAGTTCCTCGAGAAGATCCGCCTGATGCCGGGCCCGGGAGATGAGCTCGTCCAGCTGAGCCGGGTCGAGCCGGTTGTCCCGATCCGCTAGGACTCGCAGCGTGCGCCAGCCGGCGGCCTTGCCCTCCACGCCCAGCCGCAGCATTTCCAGCTCTTCGAGGTGGCTGAGAGGTGACCGGGCCAGCAAGTGGCCGTTGAGCTTCAGCCGTGCGGCCTTCTCGCCGATCCACGCCGCGTAGACCTTGTAGGCACGGACCGGTATGCCCAGCGCCCTCATCATGCCCAGCAGTGCGCCGCGATCCTGCGCGACTTCACCGGCCAGCCGGTGCAGGCCGCTGTCCGCAGCCAGAGCCTGGTGTGATCGCGCGACCCGGCGGGCCAGTTCGAGACCGCCTGTCGCGCCCGCCAGATGGTCGTTGAGGTAAATGCCGAGCAGGTCGGGCCCGGATCGCGCGGTGCGTGCCGCATGGCCTGTGGCTGTCATGATCCCTCCCAGGGAGTACGCCAGGGTGTACCTCCCTCCCTGCCGCCAGGGGCGCAGCTTATGCATAGAAACGCGCCGCCCTTCGGGCCCTGGCGCGTGGACGGCCCCGGCCTGAGCCATCCGGGACCTGGTCAGCAGGATGCCGCGCCGCCCTTGACAATCCCGCCGGCTGGGCATTTTCGGCGCCGAGTACTCAGATCCAGTTAGCCGAGTACTCAGATCCAGTTAACGGCGGGACATATTACGATCCTCGGACCCGGACCGGAACTTGACTGGAATGGCCGTCCTGCGCCACTAACGTCGTCATCGCGGTCAGTTTTACTCACCACTGACAGATCGCGTAGGCCCTGCGAGCCGTTGCCGAGGAGGCCAGTGACCCTAGCCGTAATTGCGATACCAGCTTCGGGAGCGGACCCAATAGCGACGTATCGGGATGTATGGGAAGGGGATATTAGTGCGAACAAGGTATAGCCGCGCCGTCGGGCGCGGACCCAGGATGAGCCGGCGCACAAAGGCAGGCCTGGGCGTAACAGCCGCGGTCGTGGCTGGCGTACTCGGTGGCGCGCTCGTCCTGAACGGAAGCACCAAGGTCAACCTTTCGGATCATTCGAGCCGCGAGCACAGCGGCTTTAGCTCACATTTCTCGAGTAGCTGGTCGTTCAGCACGCTCAACAACCGGAATGACACCACATTCAACCAGCTGCTGGGGATCAACAACCGCGGCCAGATCGCCGGGTACTTCGGCTCAGGCGCGGCCGGCCACCCGAACAAGGGCTACCTGCTGAACCTGTCACGCAACGGGTCGTGGTACGCGAACGAGAACTTCCCGCACGGGATCCAGACTCAGGTCATCGGGATCAACGACCTCGGCACGACGGTTGGCTTCTGGTCGGACCAGAACACGGCCAGCATGACAAACGACAACTTCGGCTTCTACGCCTGGGGCGGCCACTTCCACAGCGTCAGCTTCCCGACGGGGAACAATGCCAGCCCGCCGGTCAACCAGCTCCTCGGCGTGAACGACGAGAACGTCGCGGTCGGCTTCTACACCGACGCCAAGGGCAATAACCACGGATACACCTACAGCATCAGCCGGCACAGGTTCCGCTCCGTCTATATCTGGGGCGCGACCAGCGTGACTCCTTCCGGTATCAACAACGAGGGTGACATCACCGGCTTCTTCACCGGTTCCAGCGGTGTTACCAAAGCCTTCCTCCTGCGCTCGAACGGCAGGCTCACCACGCTGGCCTTCCGGGGCGCAGCGATGACCCAGGGCTTCGGCGTCAACGACTCGCGTGAGGTCGTCGGCACCTACACGACCGGAACCGGCGATGCCGCCAAGACGTTCGGGTTCACCTGGTCCAGCTTCGCTGGATGGAAGGTCGTGAACGATCCGCTGGGCGTGGGCGCGACCACGATCAACGGTGTTAACAACGCCGGTGACCTCGTCGGCTTCTACACCGACGCGGCCGGGAACACAGACGGGTTCCTCTTGGCCGCCGGCCGTCACTCGGCGCCGTTCGCACCGAGGGTGGCCCAGATCCAGATCAAGGTGGTGACGCCGACCGCGACCCCGACGGTGACGGTGTCGCCAACCGTCGTGCCGACGTCGGCAGCGGCAACGGCACCGGTGCCCACGGCGACCTCGTCGCCGCATCACTGGTAAGTCCGCAACTGAGCCGTGGGGGGGGGGGGGGGGGGGG
>JAWWPY010000616.1:0-3271 GCA_033854735.1 Streptosporangiaceae bacterium
CCTCGACCGCGCGCACAATGTCCGCGTCGGTCTCATAAGTGGTGAGCACGACTATCCGCGCGCCCGGCGTCGCGGCCAGGATCGCCGCGGTCGCCTCGACACCGTCTCCATGCGGCATCCGCAGGTCCATCAGCACCACGTCGGGGCGGTGCATGGCGGCCATCGCGACGGCCTCGGCCCCTGACGCGGCCTCGGCTACCACCGCGATGCCCAGCTCGGCCGCGAGCATGCCACGCAGGCCTTCGCGGACCACCGGGTGATCGTCGGCGAGCAGGACGCGGATCACGCTGGCACTTCTGCCCGCACGCGGGTCCCCGTGCCTGGCGCGCTGCGCACTTCGACCCGGCCTCCTGCCTGGCCGAGCCGCTCGCGCATGCCGCGCAGCCCGTACCCGCCGTTCACCTGCGCGGGCTCGAAACCCTGGCCATCGTCGGTCACCTCCAGTGACACTGCGCTGGACTCGTAGCGCAGCAATACGTCCACCGCCTGTGCGGCCGCGTGCTTGCGCACATTCGCCAGGGCCTCCTGGCCGACGCGGAGCAGCACCACGTCGCACGCTGGGCTCAGCGGCCGCGGCGTCCCGGTGACACGGAATCTCGCGCTGATCCCGATCTCCGATCCGGCCCGCTCGGTGACCCGGCGCAGCGCGCCTGGCAGGCTCCCCGAGGCGAGATCGGCCGGCGAAAGGGCGGCGATCAGCGCCCGCGCCTCGGCCAGATTCTCTCTCGCGGTCCGCGCGGCGAGTTCAAGCTGCCGGCGGGCGGTGGCTGGGGCGGCCTCCGCGAGGCCAGCCTCGGCGGCCTGAAGCAGGACGATGATGCTGGAGAAGCCCTGCGCGAGGGTGTCGTGGATCTCTCCCGCCAGCCGCTGCCGCTCGGCCAGCGTGCCCGATTCGTGGTTGGCGGCGGCGAGCTGGGCCCGCGTCGCCTCCAACTGGCCAATGAGCTCGGCGCGCTCACTGCTCTGGCCGATGATCCGGTCGACGAAGCCGCCGTAGACATAGGCGAAGCCGATGCCGAACGCGGCGACGCCGAGCGCGGCGGCGGCCCTCTCGAGCTGCGGCTCCCGGTACACCAGGAGCACCGCGGCGAGCACGTTCAGTATGACGACAGGGACCATCGCCCGGCGGAACGGCAGGAGATAGAAGCACTGCGGGGAAATGGCGAAAGCTAGCAGCCAGGCATTGGAATCCTGGCTCTGCGCCACCGCGAACAGCGCGAAGAGGCCTACGAGGTACGCCGGCCCCTTCCAGCTGGCGGTCTCTGACAGCATCTCCCGCCGCCCGACCGCGGCATACCAGAGCACCATCGCGGCGAGCGCGATCGTGACGGCGATCCTGGACGGCGCAGACAGCCGGTCCGCCTCGACGAGCAGCAGGACGGCCACGAAGGCGATGGCGTAGAAAACGTGCCACCGCAGCGCGCCGAGTTCCCACGCGTCCGGCTGACCCGCAGCCGCGGTCAGCCCCGCCGGCTCTGCCATCGGAACGCCCTCACACACAACACCAAGCCTGCGGCAATCCACACCGTCAGCACCAGAGCCACCCGGCCGTGTTCCCACGAATGAGCCGGCTCGAGCACGGCCGCCCCGGCCGGGAGGAACACCGAGCGCAGGCCCTGCGCCATCCACTTGAGCGGGAAGGCCGCCGCTACCTGCTGCAGCCAGGCTGGCACATTGTTGAACGGGATGAATACGCCCGAGATGAACTCGATCACGAGGAACGGCAGGGTGATCATCGGGGACGCGCCACGTGCGGACCGCGGCAGGCTGCTCACCGCGATGCCGAGCAGCGAGCACGCCCCGCAGCCGAGCACGCAGACCCAGGCGAAGGTCCACCAGCGCCCGGCCGAGGACGGCAGGTGCAGGTGATAGAAGGACGCACCGACAATCATCAGCACCGCGATCTCGGCCATCATGCAGACGAAGACCTGCACGATCTTGCCGATGAAGTAAGCCGTGTGCGGCAGCGGAGTCCCGTAGAGCCGCTTGAGCGTTCCCTGGTCTCGCTCGGCCGCGATGGCGATCCCGAGGTACTGGAAGCTGGTGGACATGATGCCGCCCGCGATCATGCCGGCCACGAAGAGCTGGCCAACGGTGACGCCAGCCGCGGGAGCGGCCCGCCCGCCGAAGATGGCCCCGAGCATCACCAGCAGGACGGCGGGCAGCGCGAAGATCAGGACGACTGTCTCCCGCTCGCGGAAAAACGTCTTCAGCTCGACCTGACCCCTCGCGAGACCGGTGCTCAGCACGGACGGCAGCGGGGCGTCGATCGCGCTCGGCGAAGGCCGGCGGGTGGGCGGGCTGGTGGTCATCTCCGGTCTCCAATGAGTTCCAGGTAGGCGTCCTCCAGCGTCGGCCGGGTCACGGTCAGGCCAGGGATCTCGCCGCCGATCTGACGGGCGAGGTCGCCAACCGCCTGCGTCGGGGTGGCCGTCTGCACGCTCCGCCGGCCGGCCGGGGTATCCCAGCTCACCCGCGTGCGGCGCCCAGCGCCGCCGATCGCAGAGGGCTCGCCGATGGCCACGACGCGACCGCCCGCCAGCACGGCCAGCCGGCCGGCCAGCGCTTCCGCTTCCTCCAGGTAGTGCGTCGTCAGCAGGACCGTGACGCCGCCGGCGGCCAGCTCGCGGATGAGTTCCCAGAACTGCCGCCGGGCCTGCGGGTCGAATCCGGTCGTGGGTTCGTCGAGGAAGAGCAGCT
Source organism: Streptosporangiaceae bacterium (assembly GCA_033854735.1). Taxonomy (GTDB): domain Bacteria; phylum Actinomycetota; class Actinomycetes; order Streptosporangiales; family Streptosporangiaceae; genus JAWWPY01. Next base: position 2,701 of record JAWWPY010000616.1, read on the forward strand.
CTGGCCGGCCGACGATGCCGAGCGCCACGTCCACCCGCCGGGCCTGACCGCCCGACAGCGTGCCGATCCGCGCCCCCGCCTTCTCAGTCAGCCCCACGAGCTCGATGACCTCGTCCGGATCGCGAGGTCGCGGGTAGAACGCCGCGAAATGCGCGATCGTCTCACGCACCGTCAGCTCGGGTCCCACGGACGCGAGTTGCAGCACGATCCCGATCCGCGCCCGCCACAGCCGGCCCGCGCTCCCAGGATCCTCGCCGAGCACCTCCGCCGTGCCCCCGTCCCGGCGGCGGAACCCTTCCAGCATCTCCACCGTGGTGGTCTTGCCCGCGCCGTTCGGCCCGAGCAGCGCGAACACCTCGCCACAGGCGATCTCCAGATCGATGCCGTCGACCGCTGCTGTGTCCCCGTACCGCTTACGCAGGCCGCTGACCCGCACCGCCGTGTCATTTCCCACGTCATCAGCGTCTCGCCCCCGGCGCAGGCCGGCACCATCCGGAAGATGGGACCTAGTGTCCACCAACTGGTGGACACCATGTCCTTGGCCCGCCTCGCCGTTCCCGGCGGGGGGGGG
>JAWWPY010000617.1:0-3118 GCA_033854735.1 Streptosporangiaceae bacterium
TGCGGCATGCGCAGCAGGTCGCGGAGGCGTGCTGGGCCATGCAGGGGGCGGACGGCGCGCTGGCCAGCTCCCCCTGGGCCCGGGCCACCCTCTTCACCAGGGCACTCACCATCGGCGGGGGCACCACCGACAACCAGCTCAACATCATCGGCGAACGTATCCTAGGCGTTCCCCGGGACCCAGAACCACCCGCCTGACCGCCCCCGCCCGCCTGACAGCCGCCAGCAGACCCCGAAATGAACCTCCCGACCGCATCTGGCTGTGGAAAACGAAGAGTGGTGAACTTTATTGCCCCTCCAGGGGCAAAAAAGTTCACTACTAACACCTGTCCACAACCTGCAGCGCTGGCGCGGCCGCGGCTGGGGGGAGCCGCCCGGGGCTGAACCGCCGCCCGGGCCGGACCGCCGCCCGGGCCGGGAGCCGCCGTCAGGCTGGCCGCGGCCCGGGCTCAGGGCTTGGGGAGAAGCCCGCCCAGACCGGGGCCGCGGCAGGCCGATGAGAGCCCGGGCTCGCCGGCCGGGTTAGACCTCTTTGCCCGGAAGCCGCGTTAGCCTACTGCCAGCCGGCATCTCGGGGGAGGCCGATGACAGACGGTCAGGACGGATCATTGAATGGGCCGCGAGGGCCCGGCAGGCGCGATCGCCGGTGGCCGGGACCGGGTCAGCCGTCGGGTGACCCGTGGCCGGGACCGGATCAGCGACCGGGTGACCGGCCGGACGCTCCCGCACCCAGGCCCGGCTACTACCCTCCTCCGCCCCGTCCCGCCGTCCCGGATCGGCGCCCGGGCCCCACGGCCGAGCAGAGGGCCATGGCCCGCATCAACGCGGGCAAGAAAGCCCGCCGCCGCCGCGTACTGCTGACTGTGAGTGGCGCAATGTCGTCGTTGGTGCTGCTCTTCGCGGGGAGCGCCTGGGGGCTCACCAGCTATGTCAACGACAGCATCGGGCGGGTCAATGCGGGAACCGCGGGCACGCCATCGGGCGGCCCGCTCAACATCCTGCTCGCCGGGGTTGACCTGCGCAGCGGCCTCACCTCGCAGCAACAGCAGGAACTGCACGTCGGGCACGATGTGAGCAGCAACTCGGACACGATGATGCTGATCCACGTGTCCGGCGACCGCAGCCAGGTGACGGTCATCAGCCTGCCGCGGGATTCGTGGGTGCAAATCCCCGGGCATGGCATGAACAAGATCAACGCAGCCTTCGGGCTGGGTGGCCCGCAGCTGATGGTGAAGACGGTGGAAGGCAGCACCGGGCTGACCGTCAATGACTTCATCCAGGTCAACTTCCTGGGCTTCGTCAAGGTCATCGACGCCCTCGGCGGCGTGAACCTGTGCCTGCCGTACTCCGTGAACGATCCGTCCAGCGGTCTCGACCTGACTGCGGGCGTGCATCACGTGGACGGCCTGACCGCACTGGAATACGCGCGGGACCGGCACTCCTTCGCCCTGTCTGACCTGGCCAGGATCCAGGATCAGCAACGCCTCCTGGCCTCGCTGCTCAGCGAGGCGATCAGCTCCGGCACGCTGGCCGACCCGCTCAAGCTGAGCCGGTTCCTGCAGGCCGCCGTGGCCGCGGTCAAGGTCGACCAGAACCTGAATGTCACGGCGCTCGCCGACCAGCTGCGCGGCATCTCATCGCGGAACGTCACCTTCATGACCGTCCCGCTGGCCAGCACCAACTACCTGACCTCCACCGGCCAGTCGGCCGTGCTTTGGGACGCAACGGCCTCCGGTGCGCTGTTCACGAAGCTGAAGAACGACAAACCGGCGGTGCAGCCGGTCGCCACGGCGCACGGGAAGAACCCTGGCGGCCTGCAGCGCAGCCAGGTGCCGCTCGAGGTCTACAACGGGACCATGATCGGCGGGCTGTCGGCCGGCACGGGCGCCAGTCTGACCCAGCTCGGCTTCCCAGTGACGGCCGGTCTCACCTGGTCCAGCCAGAGCATCACCCGGACCCTCATCGAGTACCCACCTGGGCACCAGGCCGCCGCCCAGCTCGTGCAGCATGTCATGCCGGGCGGCGTGCTCCGCCAGGTGACTGGCCTGGCGAAAATCAGGATCATTCTCGGGTCCTACGGCGCCACGGTGACCGGGACGTCGGCATCCACCGGGGCGGGCTCGGCGACCGGCCCGGCAACGGCGGCCCAGTACGCCTGCAAGTAAGCCCGCGCCGGCCGCGGGCCGCGGTTAGCTGGGCGGCATGTCTCCCGGGGTGGGCGGCGGGCCGGCCGGGGTAGGCGGCGGGCTAGCCGTAGTGGGCGGGGTGCCGCCCTCGGTGTCGCCGAGCCCCTGGTCGGCTTCCTGCCGGGAGAGCGCCTCGATCAGGCGGTCGATCTTCTCCTGGTTGTCGGCGCCGGCCCGGCCGGTCCGTTCGGCATAGACGGCAGCGCCCAGGTCGCGGAAGATGGCATCGGCCCGCCGCTTGGCCTGTGCCTGATCGAGCTTGACCTTGCCCTCGCGGGCAGTTTCCTGCGCCTTCTGCGCGAGCTGAGTGCTCTGCTCACGCACCTTGTCCATGAATCCCATGTCTGCCTCCCTGCGATGGCCGCCCGCGGCGACGCCCGCCTGGGACCGGCTTCCGGCTTTCTGGCCCGGCTACTACCCCCAGCCTATGGCCGTATTCCAGAAATCCGGCCGCGGCTCTGATCAGGCTCAGCGCGCTGGACACCGGCGCCGGCTGGCAGGATCGGGGCATGGGGATGGTCGTGCTGCGGGTCCGCACGCCGGTGGCTGATGAGGCACTCAGTGCGTTGTTCGTTGCTGCCTGGCCTGGTCATGGGAATACCGGGTTCGCCCGGGTGCATGAGCGCAGCTTGACGTGGATATCTGCCTGGCGGGGTGAGCGCCTGGTCGGGTACGTCAACGTGGCCACCGATGGCGGGATTCACGCGTTCGTGCTGGATACCACGGTGCATCCCGACGAGCGGCGGCACGGGCTCGGGCAGCGACTCGTCCGCGCGGCGGCGGACGAGGCCCGCGGGGCCGGGATCGAGTGGCTGCACGTCGATTACGAGCCGCACCTGGCCGGGTTTTACCGCGGTTGCGGTTTCGCGCCGACCGCTGCTGGCCTGATGTCGCTGGGGTGACTGGGCGACCGGACTCGCACGGTCAGCAGTG
>JAWWPY010000618.1:0-2523 GCA_033854735.1 Streptosporangiaceae bacterium
AACTGCAGGCGGCTAACTCCGGTTTGCTTCTCAAGCCCGAGAGCGGCCCGGTGGACGACGGGCTCGGCGACCACGATCCGGCGGCTGAGCGGACCTGACCAGCACGATCTGGCCACGATGGAGGGGCACCATGCAGACGCGATACATCGGCTCGGCCCGGTTGGCGGTGTCCGCGCTCGGCCTGGGCTGCATGCCCATGGCCGGCATGTACGGAAGCACGGAGGAGGGGGAATCGCTGCGGGTGCTGGCCCGGGCGCTCGAGCTGGGTTGCACGTTCTTCGACACCGCTGACGCCTACGGGCCCTTCACTAACGAACGGCTGCTCGGCAAGGCGCTCACCGGGCGCCGCGAGCAGGTCGTCGTCGGCACCAAGTTCGGCAACATCCGGCGTGACGACGGATCCTTTCTCGGAGTCAACGGCGATCCGGCCTACGTGCCGCAGGCCTGCGACGCATCGCTCGCCCGGCTCGGTGTCGACTGCATCGACCTGTACTACCTGCACCGGGTGGACCCGCAGGTGCCGATCGAGGAGACTGTCGGCGCCATGGGCGAGCTGGTCAGCGCGGGGAAGGTACGCTATCTCGGCCTCTCCGAGGCGGCGCCCGCCACCATCCGCCGCGCTCACGCGACCCATCCGATCACCGCGCTGCAGACCGAGTACAGCCTGTGGTCGCGTGATCCAGAGCGGGAGATCCTGCCGACCGTGCGCGAGCTGGGCATTGGCTTCGTCGCGTACAGCCCGATCGGCCGCGGCTTCCTGGGCGGCGGCTTCACCGATCCCGGCGAGCTCCCGCCGGAGGACGTCCGCCGGAAGCATCCGCGGTTCCTGGGCGACAATCTGAGGGCTAACGCGGCAGTCGCGGCCCGGCTGCGTGACATCGCCGCCGCGCACGGCTGCACGCCGGCGCAGCTGGCCATCGCGTGGGTGATGGCCCAGGGCGAGGACATCGTCCCCATCCCTGGCACCGGCAAGCTAAGTCACCTGGAGCAGAACATGGCGGCGGCGGACCTGAAGCTGGCCGAGGCCGAAGTGCGTGAGCTGAGCGAGGCCTTCCCGCCTGGCGTGGCCAGCGGAGACCGCTTCGCGGACATGAGCCTGCTCGACCGGTAGGCCCGGTAACGAACAGCCGTGGCCGCTTTACCGGCCGCGGCATGGTGCGCCCGGCCGCTGGTGCCGCGGTGCCCGGACGCAGCGACTAAGCCGCGTCGGCCAGCCGCTCGGCCAGCCAGTCGGCGGCCTGGGGACGCCACCGGTAGGTCATGTTCATGCACACGTGGTTGCCCTCGTCGAACATCCACAGGCTGGCGCCGGGTGCCTCGTCGGCCACCTGGACCGCCTGTGGCCAGGGGACGAGGCGGTCGAGTTTGCCGAAGACCACGATCATTGGCTGAGTCAGCCGGTGCAGCACACCGGCCAGGCTCAGCTTCTCGGCGAACGCGTACGTCTCCTCCAGGCTGCTGGTCCCGCTGTTGTGGGCGAAGGTCGCGACGCTGTGCGCGGGCCGGTTCCGGATGAGCGCCCCGTAGTCATAAGGTCCCCCGGAGATGACCAGCGCCCGGATCCGGGACTCGAACGCGGCGGCCCGGGCGGCGAAGTAACCGCCCAGGCTGACGCCCAGCATGCCCACCCGGCGGCTGTCGAGGTCAGGCCGCCGGCCCAGCACATCGAGAGCGGCGGCGACCGGTGCCTCGAAGTCGGGGCGGATGGTGCTGGCGTATCCCGTCTCGCCCTGCCCGGGCCCGTCGAGGGAGAAGGTGGCCATGCCCCGCGCCAGGAGGACGTTCTCCGCGGCGAAGAACTCTTCCTTGGTCGAGTCCAGGCCCGCGATGAGCAGGACCAGCGGAGGGCGGTCCACGCCCGGGGGCCGCCGCAGGTTGCCGTACATGGTGATGCCGTCGAACCCGATTTCCAGCCGCTCCGCGGCCGGATCCAGCAGCCGGTGCGCGTTGCCCATCGCGGCCACCGCCCGGTCGGCTGCGGCACGGTGCCTGGTCTCGTCCAGCATCCAGACGAACTTGGCGAAGTGATAGCTGAGCGCGGCGCGGACCCAGGCCTCGCCGGCCGTGCGCCGCCGGCCGAGGCCTTCCGCCTCGCGGGCCAGGCCGGCGTGCACACCACCGTTCGCGCACCACGCGTCCAGCCAGTCAGCCCAGTTCTCCAGCCTGCTGGTCACCCGGGTGAAGTCGCCAGGATCCACGCCCTGCGACGTGAATCGCGGCCCCCAGTTGGCGATGGCTGATCTGACCTGATCGTCAGGCACGGGAATCCTCTCGCTCCGGGGACTGAGGATCGTATGCAATCATTTGCACCGCCGTGTGCGCCAGTATCTGGCCGCGATCTTCCGTCGGTCCCGCCCGCGGCTCGGACGGCCGGCATCAGATGCCATGCCTGCTGGACGGCTCCGGGCAGGCCGCCCACCGCCGCCCGAAGTCGGCGGCGCCGGCGCGATCGGGCGGCGCCTGCCTCTTGACAAATTTCTTCGCCGCTGGCGACAATGCGGTCGCAAACGGTTGCAGCGCTAG
>JAWWPY010000619.1:0-7849 GCA_033854735.1 Streptosporangiaceae bacterium
GTTCCTCACCCAGCCGTTCCTCACCCAGCCGTTCCTCACCCAGCCGTTCCTCACCCAGCCGTTCCTCACCCAGCCGTTCCTCACCCAGCCGTTCCTCACCCAGCCGTTCCTCCCCGGCCGCTCCCCCTCCCGCGCGGCACGGCGCCGCGAGCTGCCTGCCCGGCGCCGTCAGCGCGGTGAGTTGTGCACCCCAGGCGCGCACTTCCCACCGCGCCGACCCGCCCAGATGCCGGCACCAGTCAGCGCGGTGAGTTGTGCACCCTATCCGCGCATTTCCCACCGCGCCGACCCGCCAGCAACCCACACCCCCAGAGGGCACAGAAGCCAGGCATCTGCCTGGGGCGGGCGATACGCCAGGGATCAGGGTGACAACGGCTGCCCAGCCCGGCCCGGCGACACCATCCAGCCCGGCCGGTTTGACAAGAACATGGACCCCGTCCGCTTCCCCGGCCCGTTTTCGGCAGGAAACTAATAGGAAACTTTCATTACAATTCGGCAACCGGTCTGGAACTGGGCCGGTCAGTTGGTGTTGACTCCGGGCACGGCCTCCTGGAACCGAGCCAGCAGGCCGAAGTGAGCCGGCAGGCCGAACCGAGCCCGCAGGCCGAAGTGAGCCAGCAGGCCGAACCGAGCCCGCGGGCGGAAGTGAGCCAGCAGGCCGAACCGAGCCCGCGGGCCGAAGGCGGAGGCGCCGGGCGCAGGCCCTCCCGTGAGCGAGGAGATCAGATGAGGCAACGGCTGACCCTGGGTGTCGCGATCACCGCAGCGGCGCTGCTGGCGCTGGCGGCCTGCGGGTCTTCCAAGGGCTCGACCAGTTCGACCAGTTCGACCACGGTGACCTTCTTCGGCGCCGACTACGGCACCGGCGCCGGGGCGGCCAACAGCACGACCAAGTACTGGGACGCTATCGCGTCGGCCTTTCACCAGGCCAACCCGAGCATCACGGTTAAGGTGCAGACGATCGACTGGAACGACTTCCCGAACAAGGTGCAGACGCTGGTGCAGAACAAGCAGTTCCCCGACATCCTCGAAGGGGACACGGCGCCGCAGTTCGCGCAAAGCCACCTGCTCTACCCGGCCAGCGACGTCCTGTCACCGGGCGTTCTGGGCAACCTGATACCAACCTTCCTGAAGGACGGCCAGTACCAGGGCACCGACTACGGCATGCCGTTCACCACGAGCACCCGCGCGCTGTACTACAACAAGAAGATATTCACCGCGGCCGGGATCTCGTCGCCGCCGCAGACCTGGGCGCAGCTGCAGACGGACGCGGCCGCGATCAAGGCCAAGGGCAACATCGGCTACGGCATGCCGCTTGGCAGCGAGGAGGCGCAGGCCGAGGCGCTGCTGTGGTTCCTGGGCGACGGCGGTGGCTACGTCAACAGCAGCGGGGCCTACACCATCAACAGTTCGCAGAACGTGCAGGCGCTGCAGTTCATGAGCAAGCTGGCCAAAGCCGGCGACACGCAGCCAAGTCCCGGCACGACCGACCGTAAGGACGTGTGGGCGCAGTTCGCTCAGGGAAAGATCGGCATGGTGCTCGGCTCGCCGGCGGTGATCCCGATCATCCAGGCGGCTGGCGTCCTGAAAGCCGCGGACTACGCTACGGCCAACGTCCCGGGCCGCAGCGCCCCGCTGGCGTCCACGCTCGGCGTGCACGACGACATCGTCGCCTTCAACACCGGAGGCGCAAGCCACAAGGCCGCGATCAAGAAGTTTCTCGACTTCATGTATCAGGACAAGTACCAGCTTCAGTTCGACAATGAGTACGATCTGCTGCCGGCCACCCAGAGCGGCGCCGCGGCCATGGCGAAGAACTTGATGTTCGCGGCCTTCCTGAAGAACATCCCGAATTCGGTGAACTACCCGTCCAAGACCAACTGGACCACGGTGGAGAACCAGATCAAGACAACGCTGGGCCAGGCGATCACCAGTAATCCGCAGACGATCCTCAACTCGATCCAGCAGACCGCCGCCAGCGGCGGCTGAGAAAGGCATGCCAGACGTTGCGGCCGCCGAGGAGACGGCAGGCGATCAGCAGGACCGCGCCGCCTCGCCTCGACGGCCGCAACGGGCCGGCCGTGCGCGCCGGAGCCGCCGCCGCCTGGAACCGCTGGCCTGGCTCGCGCCGGCCGCGGCACTGATCGCGCTCGTGGTGCTGTGGCCCATCGTGGCCCTGGTCCAGACGTCGATGCAGAACATCACGCCGATCGGCGTCACGATCGGATCGGCCGGCGCGAAGAATTTCAGCGCGATCCTGCATGACCCGAACGTGCCTGGGATCCTCGTGCGGACAGTGCTGTGGGTGGCCGCCGTGGTCGGCATCACCATGCTGATGTCGCTCGGCCTGGCTCAGCTTTTTAATCAACGTTTCCCTGGCCGGCGGATCGTCAGGTGGGCGCTTATCGCGCCGTGGGCGGCCTCGGTCATGATGACTGCCCTGATATTCCGCTGGATGCTGCAACCAGACAACGGCGCTATTAATATTTTTCTGCACCAGCTCGGCGTCGTGGGCCAGTTCAATTCGAATGAATCTTCCTGGCTGGGCCGGCCGGACAGCGCGATGGCATGGATGATCGGCGTGGCGGTGTTCGTATCCTTGCCCTTCACCACATACACCTTGCTCGCCGGGCTGCAGACCATCCCCAGCGACCTCTTCGAGGCAGCCATGATTGACGGCGCTTCAAAATGGCGCAGTTACCGGCGGATCACGCTGCCACTGCTCCGGCCTGCTTTTGTCGTCGCCGCGGTCATCAACATCATGAACGTATTCAACTCATTTCCGATCATCTGGGAGATGACGCGCGGCGGTCCGGGCTACGAGACCAACACGACCACGGTGTACATGTACAACCTGAAGGAGAGCTTCATCGGGAAAGCGGCCGCGATGTCGATCGTGAACTTCAGCCTGATCATCGTGATCATCCTGATCTACCTGCGGGTCAACAACTGGAACCGACAGGAGGCACGCTGAGATGGCGGCCGGGACCGCCGCCTCGCGCCGCACCGGGCCCGCGCGACGGCTGCCCACGATCAAGACGGCGATCATCGCGGGCACCGCGTACGTCATTGCCATCATCTTCCTGCTGCCGTATATCGAGATGCTCATCACTGCGCTGCGGCCGCAGCGGGAACTGCTGGAACGCAACTACCTGCCGCACCACTTCGCATGGTCGAACCTCACCAACATGTGGGGCGCGAGCTTCGGCATCACCACCAGCCTGCGGGTCAGCCTCGAGGTGGCCGGCGGGGCGACCATCCTGGTGCTGCTCGTTTCCATGCCCGCCGCCTACTACACGGCCCGGCACCGGTTCCGGGGGCGGGGCCTCTTCCTGCTCATCGTGCTGGTCACCCAGATCCTGCAGCCGACCGCGCTGATCGTGGGCATCTACAAGGAGTTCCTCGGCTTCCACCTCCTCGACACCGAGTGGGCGCTGATCATGGTTAACGCGGGCTTCAACCTGGCGTTCGCGGTCTGGATTCTCAACGCCTACTTCGGTTCGATCCCGGTGGAGATCGAGGAGGCGGCCACGGTCGACGGCTGCGGCCGGCTCGGCACGCTGTTCCACGTCACCCTCCCGCTGGCGATGCCCGGCGTGGTGACGGCGCTGATCTTCACGTTCATCGCGGCCTGGAATGAGTTCATCGCGGCGCTCACGCTGACCACCAGCAACAACGTCACGCCGCTCACGGTCCGCCTGGACATGTTCATCGGCCAGTACACGGTCGACTGGCAGCATCTGTTCGGTGCGTCCGTGGTGGCCACCATCCCGGTGATCATCCTGTTCGCGCTGATCGAACGCCGCGTCGTGGGAGGCCTCACCGCCGGATCGGTCAAGTAGCCCGGGCGATGAGTATGGCCGACGTGGAACGGCTCTTGCACGGCTGATTACAGACCACAGAGGCCCGTCGTCCTAGAGAGGATGGCAGGCCCGTTCTCATTCCTGGCTGAGGCGGTCCTCGCGAGCCTGGCCGATTTCCTGGCCGATGGTCCGGCCCCATCCTGGCTGGTCCGGGTTGGGCCGTTCCTCGGCGGTCACTTCCCGGCGGGCAACCTCAGCCTGTGTCGTAGCCGTCCTAGCCTGCTCCTCTAGGAGCTTGGCCGCCGCCTTCTCGCGATTTTTCCTGGCCCTGCTGCGAAAGAGACCCATGGCGCGATCGTAGACCGTCGGCTTGCGGACTGCTCACCTTCTAAGCTGCATCGGCTGGCTCGCCCGCAATCGGCTGCACCTGGCAAGGTGCCCAGCGCCGGCCTTCAGGCGCCGAAGCGGCGACGCGCGCGTAGGCCGCGCATGTCGAACGGCCGCCGGCCGCGAGCAACACGCGCGTGGAACAGAAGCAACGTCCCTGGGCCGGGGAGCACGCAGGTCGAAGTGCATCCGGTTCTTGGCCGTCCTGGCCTCGGGCAGGCTTCAAGCCCAAATTTCTCCCGCTTTCGTGGCTCTCCTGGATTGATCTTTGGCCATTCCTGGCCTAGCTGGGGTTCCACCCCGGGACCGATCCGCCCGGCAGAACGTAGAACTTGAAGTACAGCACCTTTGCGGCACCCCGGCGGTTGACGTAGAAGCCCGCCATGTTCCGGTACGACGGTTGGCCGTTGTGCGTCAGGATGTCCTGCAGGCGCACCGTGACCGTGTATGTGGTCGGGTGCCAGCCGGAGATCGGACCTGGCTGGGGCCAGTAGATGTCGAGCTTGCCTCCCGCCCATGCTCGGGGGCCACCCCAGTTCCGCCAGGCCAGTTGCCGGACAATCGGCGCTCCGCCCATGCCCACGTAGATGTGGTCAGGGCGCTGAACCATCCCGGACCAGCCAACTGCGTCTGGCTGCACCCGCACCGGGACATCAGCCACGCTGGCCGGGCCCGCCGCGACCGGGTGAGCGCTCGTGCTGGGCGTACTGCACGCAGCCAGCCCACCCGCAAGAACGGCGGCTGCGATGATAGCCAGGATCCTGGATGTGCTGCTCAACTGAAGATTCACTCCCCCTGTCCCCTCAAGGACACGCCCCAGCGCAGCGTCACGCAAGGGCCGGAAGGCCCGCCCGGCAGTCACCGGAGGCCGCCGAGCGCGTCGGCGACCAGGCCCGGGCGCACCAGCAGCCCGACAACCTGTGTTGACGCAGCGGCTGAGAGAGTGGGTGTGCTGCGCGCTGCGGAGGTGTCGCCGCCAAGCGCAGGACCTTCCTCAGTAGGCTCCGGCGAGCCTTGACAGGCCAGCCGGCCGTAATTTAGACCCGGTTTAGCGAGCATGAATTACGGAGATACCAGAAGGAAGGGACGAGTGGCCTTCGGGGGAATAAAATATCTGAAAGTGCATGGAATGCGGCACCGTCCCAATAGCTGCGGCACCTGACATCGAATCTGTCCATGCGCGGCTAATCGGCCGTTGGCCCGCAATCAAAGTTCAGGGGGGGTGCGATGCTCAAGGCCAACCCGCAACTACGGGGGCGGCAGGAGAGCGAGCCCCTGCGTGAGCTCAAGCTCACCTGCATGAGCAACCTGCTGTCCGCGGGCGAGGAGCGCGTGTATTTCAAGGACCTGCGAAGCCGGTTCCTCTTGGTCAGCGCAGGCTGGATCGCCGCGTGCGCCCCCGGCCTGGCCGCGGAGGAGATAATCGGGAAGACGGACTTCGATTTCTTCAGCGACCAGCACGCCGCTAGTGCCTATGAGGACGAGCAGCAGATTATCCGCACCAGCGAGCCGGTCGTGGGGAAGGTGGAACAGGAGAGTTACGGCGCCCGAAGGGGCGGCTGGGTGTCGAGCACGAAAATGCCGCTCCGGGACGAGTGCGGCCAGATCATCGGTACTTTCGGGATCTCCCGCGACGTGACAGCACAGGTCAACGCGGAGAAAGCGCTGGCCCACCAGGTTCTGCACGACCCGCTCACGGGGCTGGCGAACCGCCTCGCGCTGATGGACCGGCTGCCCCAGGCGCTGCTCGCCATGGAACGACACCCTTCACGGCTGGCCGTAATGTTCGTCGACCTGGACAACTTTAAAGAGATCAACGACTCTTTCGGTCACGACGCCGGCGACCTGGTGCTCACCGAGGTCGGCCGGCGGCTCTCGACCCTCGCTCGGCGTGCCGACACGGTGGCCCGCGTCGGAGGTGACGAGTTCGTCATGCTGTGCGGGGAACTGGCTGATCACGCCGCCGTCCGTCTCATCGGCGAGAGGATCATCCGGGCGATTGGCGTGCCCTACATGGAGGGCGGACGAGACCTCTCCGTCACCTGCAGCGTCGGCATCGTCGTCACCAGCGACGTCGCCGCCGAGCCGGACCGGCTGATCCGCGACGCTGACGTGGCGATGTACGAAGCGAAGAAGGCGGGGCGCAACCGCTGCCAGGTTTACCGGCCTGCCCCTCGCGGCCGCGCGGAGAAGAGCATGCTCCACACCGAGCTGCGCCGTGCCGTTGAAGGTTCTGAGCTGTTCCTGCTCTACCAGCCGCTGTTCTCACTGGGAACGCAATTGCTGACTGGCGTCGAGGCGCTCATGCGCTGGCACCATCCCACCCGCGGGGTCGTACTGCCCGACGAGTTCATCCCCTTCGCCGAGGAGCATGGGCTTATCGCGGGGATCGGCGCGTTCGTGCTGGATGAAGCCTGCCGCCAGCTCGCCGAGTGGGCCTCGCGGGACGGCTGGCCGAGCGCTTTCACCCTGGCCGTCAATGTTTCCGGGCGCGAGCTTTCGGATCCCCGGCTCTGCGGGCGAGTTGCTGAGGTGATAGGGCGCCACGGCCTCGATCCAGCCAAGCTCTGCCTGGAGATCACCGAGACCGCGCTCATCGGCGACAGCGGCGACGTCCAGGAGACGCTGTCAGCCCTGTCGGCGCTGGGGGTACGCATCGCGCTGGACGACTTCGGGACCGGCTATTCCACGCTCGCTTATCTGCAGCGGCTGAACGCGGACATCTTGAAGATCGACCGCAGTTTCGTGGAGCAGATCAGCCGGAGCGCTCGCGACCGCGAGATCGTCGCCGCCGTGACGGCGATGTCCCATGCGCTCGGGATGACTGTGGTCGCCGAGGGCATCGAAACGAGCCATCAGCTCGCTACCCTCACCGCCCTGGACTGCGACGAAGGTCAGGGACTGCTCTTCGCCCCGCCGCTGGATCCCGAAGCAGTCGCAACACTGGTGGGGGGAAGGCCAGCGCCCACAGGATGGTGGCGGGCTAGCCTGTGACGGCGTTTCTGGCCGGTGATCCCTCGGCGACGAAGACGGGGATCCGCTCGATCGGCGCTTCGGCGGTCACCGTGACACCCCCCGTGGCGGTCTGGCCGGTGATGGCATCGGTCCAGTTCTGCCCGGCGGGCAGGTAGACCTCGCGGGCGCTTTGGCCTGGTGCGCAGATGGGGGCGACGAGGATCTCGGGGCCGAGGAGCAGCTGGTCGTCCACCTTCCAGCTCGCTGCGTCGTCGGGGTAGTCGATGAACAGCGGGCGCATGGGCGGCAGCCCGGTTCTCGCGGCGAGGCGCATCTGTTCGTGGATGTAGGGCCGGAGCCGTTCGCGCATCCGCAGGACTCCGGAGATGATGTGGTAGGCCTGCTCGCCGTAGGACCAGACCTCGTTGGGTCCGCCGGTTTGCGCGTAGCCGGTCGGCGTGCGTGGTTCGCGGTCGCCGTGGAGCCGGAACAACGGGCAGAACGCGCCGTACTGGAACCAGCGGATGATCAGTTCCTGATATCGGGGATCGTCTGGATCGCCGCCCTGGAAGCCGCCGATATCGGTAGTCCACCACGGGATGCCCGAGAGCGCGACATTCAGGCCGGCGCGGATCTGGCGCGCGAGCGAATCCCATGTGGCGGGAATATCGCCGGACCATACGGCGGCGCCGTACTTCTGCGAG
>JAWWPY010000620.1:0-3370 GCA_033854735.1 Streptosporangiaceae bacterium
GTGGCCACGCTGCGGGACGCGCTCGCGCCCGGCAGCTACCTCGTGCTGGCCCACGCCACCGACGAGAGCAAGCCCGCGGTGGCCCAGGCGGCCGAGACGGTGTACAACCGCAGCGTCTCCACGGACATCCACATGCGGTCCCGCGCGGAAATCCTGCGCTTCTTCGACGGCTTCGAACTGGTGGACCCCGGGCTGGTCTACATCCCTCAGTGGCGGCCGGACTCCCCCGCCGATGTGCCCGCCGACCCGAGCAAGTTCTGGGTCCTGGTGGGCGTCGCGCGGAAACCCAGAGCCTCCCCGGCCAGGCTGTCCGGGGAGTCAGCGGCGGCCGGGTCGGCCAGCTCGATCCGGTTCCTGCCTTGCCGCTTGGCGAGGTAGAGCGCCGCGTCGGCCAGCCACTCGAGCCGGTCCAGCGAGGTGGCGTGATCCGGGTAGCCGACCACCCCGATCGAGGCCGTGACCGACACGTCGGTACCCGCGAGGGAGATCTCGGCCACCGCCGCGCGGACCCGCTCGGCGATCTCCAGCGCCGCGGGGACCCCGGTATCGGGGAGCAGGATCGCGAACTCCTCCCCGCCGTTGCGCCCGGCGAAGTCCCGCATCCGCAGCACGCTCCGCAGCACCGCGCCGACGTTGGCCAGGACCTGGTCCCCCACCGGATGCCCCCGCTGGTCGTTGATCTGCTTGAAATGGTCGAGGTCGAGGAGCAGCAGCCCGAGCGGCGACGCCGTCGTCGAGGCCTGCGCGAACAGGCGCTTCATCGCGTCCGTGACCGCCCTCTTGTTGGGCAGCCCGGTGAGCCCGTCGGTCGCGGCGCGGATCTCCGCGACGGCCAGGTTACGGAGGTTCGCGAGGACGGGAGCGGCCTGGCCGACGGACTCCTGGATCCGCTGTTCCTCGGCCTCCCGGTAGGGAACCGCGTGGCTGAGCAGGACGGCCCCGATCACCTCGCCGCCGACCGTGAGCGGAACACACGTGGTGGCGCCCGGGCAGGGACCGCATACCGGGCAGCCCAGCAGGGCGGGCCGGTCCCCGCTGAGGTGGTGCGTCCGGCCGGACCGGACCGCCAGGCATGACCGGGGCTCGGCGCCGCGCAGCGTTTCCACGAGCGGCGAGCCCCCCGGCAGCGGCGTGACCGCCTCCAGCCGGTCCGCGCTGTTGTTCCGGTTGAGCACCACGGCGCCGGTTGCGGCGAGCGTCCGCTGGAGATGGCGCTGGAGCAGCAGGTGCGCCTCGTCCTCGTCGCTGGCCAGTTGCAGGGTGTCAGCGAACTCCGCCTGATCCTGGCCAGGCTCCAGGTTCCGGCGGATGCGCCGGATGCCCGACCACAGCAGGAGCCAGCCGATCAGCAGGCCGAGCACGGCCACCCCGATGATGAAGCCGGTGAGCCGCGCCGCGTTCGCGGACGCCGCGACGCGGTCTTCGTGCGCGTCGCGCCGCTCGATCAGGAGCAGGCGGTCCAGGTGGGCGCTCAGCGGCTGATAGGCAGCGGTCAGCCGGGCGGCGAGCGCAGGGGCCGGCTGCGCTGCCACGGTGGCCGGGCTGAGGAGATCACGGACGGCGATCCACTGCCGGACGAGCCGCTCGATTCCGGCGTACTCCGCGGGAGGATCGTGGGCGTGCAGCCGCACGAGGGCGGTGAGCTGGGTGTCGGCCGCCGGGAGCAGGCTGGTGTACAGCGCGCCGAGACGGCGTGACCGTTCCCCGGACCCGGGGACGAGGAAGGCCGCTTCGCCTGCGGCGTACGCCGCATCCACGTCCCGGGCCAGCTGCCCGGTCACGGTGGACGTGGTCAGCTCGTCACTGGCGATGTCGTTCCCCAGCTTCGCTGAGGACCGGGTTCCCAGTATGCCGATGGCCGCCACGCAGACGACGACGAACGCGAGCCCGACGCAGAGGGCTATGAGCGAACTGGCCGCGGCTTTTGCAAGCGTCCGCACTCATTCATAGTTACCCCGCACGCTTTATATAAAGCGTTTCCTGGCTCATCAGGCCGGAAACAGGGCTATATCGCCGGGTTTGCGAATAGATGTCATACCTGCCCTTTAACGTGAATTCCCGGTAAAGAGGGATCCCACCCTGGCCGGCGCGGCCATCGCGCTGCTGACCAGGCGAGGCGACGCCGGGGGCGGAGCCCACGCGGGCGCGTGACCGCAGCGGCGCGCCCGTATCCCGCCCGTTCCGGGATACGGGCGGGCTGCTACGCCAGGATCTGGGAAAATCACCAGGCCGCGGGCGCGCCCCCGGCGTGACGTGGCCTCAGACCGCCTCCTCGCGGCCGGGCACTCGAAGCACCGTCGCTGCCTGGCACTTACCGGTCGCGGAAGACATCCACGTGCGCGCCGAGCAGATTCAGCCGCTCTGCGAGGAGTTCATAACCACGATCTATGACGTAGATATTACGCAGGACGGACGTTCCCTTGGCGGCCAGCATCGCAAGGAGAATCACGACAGCAGGCCGCAGCGCCGGCGGGCAGATCACTTCAGTTCCGGACCAGCGTGTCGGTCCTTCCACGTAAATACGGTGAGGATCCAGGAGCGTCACCTTGGCCCCAAGCCGGGTGAGTTCCGTGAGGTACAGGGCGCGGTTCTCATAGACCCAGTCATGGATGAGCGTGGCGCCTGAGGCCGTCGCAGCAATGAGCGCGAAGAATGGAAGGTTGTCTATGTTGAGCCCCGGGAACGGCATCGGGTGAATCTTGTCGGCCGGCGCGCGAAGGGCTGACGGGAATACCGTCAGGTCGATCAGGCGCGTTCTCCCGTTGGCGGCAGGATATTCTGGGCTGCGGTCAAACCTGAGGCCCATCTCGTCGAGTATGGCCAACTCGATCTCGAGGAACTCGATGGGCACTCTTCGTATAGTGATTGATGAGGACGTTACGATAGCTGCCGTGAGCAGGCTCATGGCTTCTATAGGATCCTCGGATGGCGAGAAATCCACATCCCGATTGATCGCCGCCACTCCGTACACGGTCAGCGTAGTGGTACCGATACCCTCGATACGGACACCAAACTCGCTCAGCAGGAAGCACAGGTCCTGCACCATGTAATTGCAGCTGGCATTTCGGATTATGGTCGGACCCTCAATCCTCGCCGCCGCCATCAGCACATTCTCGGTGACAGTGTCACCGCGCTCGATGAGCACAATAGGCTTCGACGGGCCGGTCCCTGGGATTACTTCCGCGTGGTAAAACCCTCCGGATGCCTTGACCTCCAGCCCGAACGGGCGAAGTCCCACCATGTGCGGTTCAATGGTCCGCGTGCCGAGGTTGCAGCCGCCCGCGTACGGCAACTGGAAGTGTGTGCGCTCACGCATGAGCGGGGCGAGAAACATGATGATGCTGCGCGTCCGGCAGGCGGCCTCGGCATC
>JAWWPY010000621.1:0-3730 GCA_033854735.1 Streptosporangiaceae bacterium
GTCTGGCGCTTGAGCCGCCGGGCCAGGCCGAGCGCGGCCAGCACGCCGACGGCCAGGACCCCGAGGAGATAGATGGCGAGGGAGGGCAGCGTGCTGGCCAGCTGCCGGGACACCTTGCCCGCCCAGAATCCGACGGAGACCTCCCCGACCAGCCTGGGCCCGTCCCACAGGGGCGTCTTGCCGGCGGCCACGAGCCCGAGCGTGCCCTGCTGGATTCCCATCCACGGTTTCCCGGTCCGGAACGACTCACTGGCGGGCGGTTCCGGGTCATCCTGCACCGGCAGGCCAATCATCCATGGATGCGGATGGGAATACCTGATTCCCCGGGCATTCGTGATGACCACGAACAAGGCGCCCGTCCGATGGCGGGCCGCCATGGCGAGCCGCTGGGCCTCCCCTCCGGGCTGCCCATCGACCACGGCGTCCACGATCGACGGCTGAGAAGCGAGAGTCTCGGCCAGCATTAGGGACCGCTGTTCATACTGCCCGTAAAGTTGCCGCTTGAGGTTCCACTGGAAGATGGCGAACCCGGCTACCATCGTGATCACGAGGATGGCGACCTGCATGATCACGACCTGGGTGGACAGGCGCTGCCACGACACCAGCCGCATTGGGCTCCTCGCTGCTGACTGGGCCCTTCGGGCGTTACCGGAAGATTGCCGTAGTGTAACAGCGCCTGTGCAGGCCGGGACAGTATCGGCGGAGCTGAGCAGAATGCGCAGAACGCGCACAGCCTGCTTTACGCAAAGATCGCGCGGAATGCGCACAGCACTCTTTATGCGCTTATCAAGCCTAATCGTGACTCCTGGCCGTGACGCTGGCTAGGTTCCGCTGTGTGAAATACAACACTCTTTCTAATGGTGATTTCCGGGCCCGCCGGGCCTATTTCACCAAGGTGGCGAGAGGCCGGTCAGACGGCGCGGCCACGGGTGCCGCGGAGAGCGGGCCCCCGGGTCCCGGTGCGCAGCCTTCCGGTGCGCAGCCTTCCGGTGCACAGCGGCGCCGGAAGGAAGACGCCGGGATCGAGCTCTCCGGGGTCACCAAACGCTTTCTCACGCCGGCCGGTACGGCCTTCACCGCCCTGCGCGATGTGGACCTGGTGGTCCAGCCCGGGCAGTTCTGCGCCGTGGTCGGGCCGACCGGGTGCGGCAAGTCCACCACGCTGACCATGGTGGCCGGGCTGGACCGGCCCAGCGCCGGCCTCGTCGCGGTGGGCGGCCAACCGGTGACCGGGATCACGAGCGGCACCAGCTTCATGTTCCAGGCGGACGCGCTGCTGCCGTGGAAGACGGTGCTCGCGAACGTGGCCATGGGGCCGCTCTTCCACGGCGCCACGAAGAAAACCGCGCAGGCCAGCGCCCGGGAATGGCTCCGCGTGGTCGGCCTGGCCGGCTTCGAGGATCATCACCCGCACCAGCTGTCCGGCGGCATGCGCAAACGGGTGAGCCTGGCGGCCGCCCTGATCAACGAGCCGTCGATCCTGCTGATGGACGAGCCGTTCGGCGCGCTGGACGTGCAGACCAAAGCGATCATGTCGAACGAGCTGCTCCGGCTGTGGGACCAGACCCGGCCGTCGGTCATCTTCGTCACCCACGACCTCGAGGAAGCCATCGCCCTCGCCGACCAGGTGGTGGTCATGACCGCGGGGCCGGGCACGGTCAAGGCGGTCTACGACATCGACCTGCCGCGGCCGCGGGGCGCGGTCCAGGAGATCCGGTTCGAGCCCCGGTTCCTGGAGCTGCACCAGCAGATCTGGCAGTCACTGCGCGAGGAGGTAGAGCGGGCCTACGCCCGCACCGCGCCACCGACCACGGGCGATCCGGGCGTCACGGACAGCCCGCCTGCGTCAGGCCACGCGCCCGCGACGGACAAGGGAGAACGGTCATGACTGACGAGACGGCGATGCTGGTCGAGGCCAGCTCCCGGGCGCAGCCCGCCACGGGCGAGACCGCGGTGGCCACCGCGGCCCGGCGGCAAACGCGCCGGCGCCGGCTGCTGGTGTACGCGGCGCGCGCCGCCACCCTGGTGGTGGTGGTCGGCGGCTGGCAGCTGCTCACCAGCTGGAAGGTCATCGACCCATTCTTCTTCGGCCAGCCCAGCGGCATCGTCCTGCGGCTCTGGGACTGGATCCAGCACGGGACCGCCTACGGCTCGCTGTGGCTGCAGGTCTGGATCACGATGCGGGAGGCGCTGCAGGGCTTCGTCTACGGCGTGGCCGGCGGCGTCGTGTTCGGGATCCTGCTGGGCCAGGTGCGCTTCCTGGCCGACGTGCTCGGGCCCTACATCAAGGCGATGAACGCGCTCCCGCGCATCGTGCTCGGCTCCATCTTCGTGGTGTGGCTGGGCCTGGGCTCGGCGTCGAAGGTCATGCTGGCCGCGGTCCTGGTCTTCTTCGTGGTCTTCTTCAACGCCTTCCAGGGCGTCCGGGAAGTGGACCGGAACCTCATCGCCAACGCCCGCGTCCTGGGTGCGTCCCCGATGCAGGTCGTCCGCAACGTCGTACTGCCGTCCGCGCTGACCTGGATCATCGCCAGCCTGCACGTGGCCTTCGGATTCTCGATCATCGGCGCGATCGTCGGTGAGTTCCTGGGCGCGCAGAAGGGCCTGGGCCTGGTCATCGCCACCGCCCAGAACAACTTCGATCCCGATGGCGTGTTCGCCGCGATGCTGATCATCGCCATCCTGGCCCTTACCGCCGAATGGCTGATCAGCCGACTCGAGCACCGGCTGCTGTCCTGGCGGCCTCCCGCGCCGACCGAGGTCGCAGGGATCTGACCCGGCCGCACCGCCCATCCCGCACTCCCCTCCCATCTCATCAGGCAAGCTACGAAGGAGTACGCCCATGTTCCGGAGAAAGCCCACCCTCGCGCTGGCCGCCGCGGCGGCCGCGATGACCCTGGCCGGCGTCTCGGCCTGCAGTTCCAGCTCCGCCAGCAGTGGCAGCGGCAGCATGCCGACGGTGACGATGATGGTCGGCGGCATCGACAAGCAGATCTACCTGCCCTACCAGCTCGCCCAGGGCCTCGGCTTCTACAAGAAGTACGGGGTCAGCATGCAGCTGTCCACCGAGCAGTCCGGCGGGGTCGGCGCCGAGACCGCGATGGCGTCCGGCCAGGTGGACATGGCCGGCGCCTGGTACGTGCACACGATCGACTTCCAGCTGGCCCACAAGGACGTGATCGACGTGGCCCAGCTGTCCGGCGCGCCCGGTGAGCGGGAGATGTGCTACAAGGGCTCCGGGATCACGTCGCCGGCCCAGTGGCGCGGCAAGACCGTGGGCGTCACCGATCTCGGGTCGGGAACGGACGACCTGACCCTCTACCTCGCCGCCCGGTATCACCTGACTTCCAAGGACTTCACCCGGGTCGCCGCCGGCGACGGCGACACCATGGTCAGCGCGCTGCAGCATCACCGGATCGCCTGCGGCATGACCACGCAGCCGACGGTCACCGCGATCGAGAAGAAGGGCATCGGCTACTCCGCGATCGACCTCGCCACCACCGCCGGAGTCCAGCACTGGCTGGGCGGCTTCCAGCCGACCGCCGGCGTGCTGGCCCAGGCCTCCTGGGTGAACTCGCACAAGGCCACCGTGCAGAAGGTGGTGAACGCCATGGTCGCCACCATGCACTGGATCGCCACGCACAGCCCGGCCCAGATCGCCGCGCACCTGCCCGCCGCCTTCGTCTCCAACTCGCTGATCACCAGGGCCGACTACGTCAGCGCGCTGGCC
>JAWWPY010000622.1:0-3702 GCA_033854735.1 Streptosporangiaceae bacterium
TGGCTGGGCTTCAGCGGTGGTGGCATAGAGCTTGCCGAGGGTGGTGGCCAGCTGCTGCCATTCCTGCCCGGTGAGCGGGCTGAGGAAGCGCCTGTTGTACTCCTCGACGGCCTGGCGCAGTTCCGCCAGGGCCGACCGCCCGCGCGGGGTGATCGTCACCACGTACCGGCGGCGGTCGCGGAGGTCGCGGGCCCGCCGGGCATACCGCAGCGCTTCCAGGCCGTCGAGCAGCTCCACCATGTTGCCGCTGTCGACACCCGCGGCCGTGCATAGCTCCTGCTGGGAGACCCCGCCACGGGCGTCGAGGACCAGGAGGATCACGTACTGCTGGGGGCGGATGCGCCAGCCCGCCAGCACGTCCTTGAACCCGGCGCGGACGGCGGCGCCCACCCGGGACAGCAGGAACCCGGGGTTGGCTGTGAGCTGCCGCAGTGGCGCCTGTTCCTCCATCGCCTATATGCTAGTAGCTTACAGTGGCTGTCTGTGACAGCGATCAGCGTATAGCTCCGGGAGGCGGCCGTGGGCCCCGACAGTAAGCACGCCGAGCCCGGCGGCAGCCTGGTGCGCGCGTCGGACGCGGATCGTGACCGGGCAGTCGATGCCCTCGCCGCCGCCAGCGCTGAGGGGCGGCTCAGCCTGGAGGAGTACTCAGAGCGAAGCGAGGCCGCCCTCATAGCGTCCACGCTCGGTGACCTGGCCAGCCTGACCGCCGACCTGCCCGCGGCCGGCCTGCCCGCGGCACCGCACGGCGATGCCGCAGCGATCCCCGAGGAGATCACCGCGGTGCTGGGCAACGAGTCACGCAAGGGCCCCTGGGTCGTGCCGCCACACCTAGCGGTCCGCTCCGTGCTGGGCGACTGCCACCTGGAGATGCAGCACGCGGTCATCGGGCAGCACGTCACGACCATCGACGCGACCGTCAGGTTCGGGACGGTGACCATCTTCGTGCCCGACGGGATCAACGTGCGCATGACCGGCCGGGCCGTGCTCGGAGCCAAGTCCTCGGATCTGGGCGGTGAGCCCCAGCCCGGGGCGCCGGTGATCGTGGTCCGCTGCGACGTGCTCTGCGGCGCGGTCACCGTCCGGCGCCCGGACTGGCTGATGCGCCGGCGCGCCAGGCGAGCTAGTGCCGCGTCAGGGTCAGGCAACGTTTGCCCGGTTGACGACCCGGCGTAGCCGTTCGTCGTAGGCATGGTTGTTGCGCCAGATGATGTACCGGCGGATCATGCTGGCCTGTTCGTGGTGGCTGGCGTGGCCGGTGCCGTCGAGGGCGAAGTACCGCAGCGCCGTGAACTGCGCCTCTATGCGGTTTAACCAGGACGAATTTGTCGGCGTGTAGGCGATCTCGGTGTTGCTGGCCGCGGCCCACTGCCCGGCGCGCATTGCCCCAACGCCCTATAGCACCCCGGATCCTTCGTGATCATGGAAAGGGTCTGGGGGGTCCCCGGGCTGGCCGGGCCCTGTGGCGGCGGGCTAGCTCCTGCGGCGCGGCTGGGCGCTCAGCTCAGGCGCGAGCCGCCCGCAGCGATGGTTCCGGCACCGGCCGTCCTGTGGCCTTCGCTGCTTCCAGCCACGCAGCCACGGCTTCCTCTACCTCAGCCACCGCTTCGTGCGGAGTGGGTCCATGAGCCGTGCAGTAGGGAAGATCGGGGACATCAGCGATCCAGACACTGTCCTCGTCGCTCCAGTAGACCTGGATGGGATATGCCGTCACGCCTCATCCTCCAGTTGCAAATTGTACCTGCGCACAACCGCAGCGACCTGGCGTACCTGGTATGGCTTTGCCTGACCCCGAAGCTCCTGCAGGGTGAGGATCTCAACGACACCAGGCCGGGCGAAGACGCGGTGGCTGCCCCGGCCGCCAACCTCATTGAAGCCGAGCGCTTCTAACAGGACAACCAGGTCGGAAAAGCCCACATTGGTCACCGCACCAGCGATGATCCGGTTGAACAACCTCGCGGTTTTCACCCGCCCGACCGTAACGACCGGGTCCGACATCACAGCGCCCGAGGTTCATGTGCCGAGGTCGCGGACGCCGAGTTCGTCGGCGCGGGCGAGCATGTCGGCGGGGTCGGCGTAGACCCGGTAGGCGCCTGCTCGCTCCAGTTCCTCGCGGCCGTATCCGCCGGACATCAGGCCGATGCCGATCGACCCGGCCCGCCGGGCGGCGAGCAGGTCCCACACGCTGTCCCCGACGACGTAGGCGTGCTGGGGGTCCACATCGAGCAGCGCCGCCGCGGCCAGGAACAGGTCCGGGTCGGGCTTGGCGTGCCGGACCATGTCGCGGGTGATCATCGGGGCGTCCTCGGGCAGGCCCAGCATGCCCAGGGCGTGACCGGCGGTGGCCCGGTACCCGCTGGTGGCGATCGCCCACTGCACCCCGCGCTTGGTCAGGGCGGCCAGTAGCTGGGCCGCTCCGGGCAGCGGCCGGACGGAGTCGGCCTGGGCGAGGTATTCCTCCTGGTGGGCCTGCTGCAGCAGGGCGATGTCCGCCTCGGACAGGGTCAGGCCGGTCTCCCGGAGCAGGGCGGAGACGAACAGGCCGCCGCTCATCCCGATCCGCCGGTGGATCCGCCACACCGACAGGTCGATGTCCAGCCGGGACAGTGCCCCGCGCCAGGCGATCACATGCTGGTAGACGCTGTCGATGAGCGTCCCGTCCAGATCGAACAGGAACACGGGGGCCGGTGGTTCGCGGTAGCTCGCGGGAACGGTCATGACACCAGTCTGCCGCGCGTCCTCGGTCGCGGGCAGCCTACTGAGGGCGCTGCGCATAGATGGTGATCGTGGCGCTGCGCCCGCAGGCCGCCGCCAGCGGCATCCAAAGAAGGCCAACCAGCGTCAACGGAATAGCGGAAGCCACTGCGACAACCGACAGTGATGACCTCGGATCGAGATGCGCGAGACGCGCGTGCGGCCGCCGCAGTACGTCATACAAAAGGTTGGCAGGCAAGCCGAGGCGGTTTTGCGCCGTCTGCACAAAGCTGAAGAGGTCATATTCTGGGGCGACGTGCACGACCTCCCTGGTCTCAAGCCCGGCCGCACGGACCAGGTTCATCAGCGTGCCAGATGTGAAATGAAAGAGATGGCGTGGAACATCGAGGTGGAACCATCCGGCTTTGCCTATCCTGGCCTCGGGAGAGCCGAAGTTTGGTACCGCGATCATCAACACCCCACCGGGACGCAACAGGCGCGCTATCTTCAGCAACGTTGTCGCCGGATTGTGCACATGCTCGGCCACGTGCCAGAGAACAACCGCGTCATAGCTGGTGCCTTCGGCGGCCAGCTCATCGAGATCTTGGGCCCGGACGTCGAGATTCAGCACGTCCCGGGCTTGCTCGGTCGCAGTTGCACAGCGCTCGGTCCCACGCGTCTCCCATCCCTTGCGCCGCATCTGGTCGAGAAACCAGCCCGGGCCGCAACCCACATCGACGACCCGGCCTGGCCCACCGGTCAGCCGCTCGATGCGCCGGATGCGGGCCCGGTGAATTACCGACAGGGTTTTCTCCAAGCCGAGCCGGTACCGCTTCGCCGAAGCGTGGTAACCGGCGGGGTAGTACCGGTCGAGCTCATTCGCGGCAGGCTGAGGGTCGGTCCGGGCCAAGCCGCACACTGTGCATCTCACAATTTCGAACCAGTCCCCGGTGACCGAATCGTTCGCACTCAGCAAATGCTGCGCTGTGGTCCCGCATTGCGCTGTGG
>JAWWPY010000623.1:0-3003 GCA_033854735.1 Streptosporangiaceae bacterium
GTAGTACATGAAACGGTTCGGGTTGTCGCTCACCGACCCGCCGCCGACCACGTTGGTGGCGGGCTGCGCGGGTGGCGGCGTCGTCGAGTAGAGAGCATGGAAGGCCTTCTGCCCAGCGGAGATCGCCGTCTCGTCGACCGCGGGGTCGGCGCCCAGCGAGCCGACGCGCCCGCCCCGCCCGGCGGCTGCCTGGTACTGCTGGTACAGGCCGGGGGTGATCCCGTTCAGCTCACGCCTCCAGTCGTCCTCGCTGAACTCCCACCAGCGCTTGGAGAACTCCAGCAACACCTTGGTCGCCGAGTCGTAGTGCAGCTCGATGACCGAGCGCCGCTTGGGATACGAGAACAGCGGGGCGACTTCGACGTGGCGCAGGCTGGAGAACGGAATCGTGATGATGGCCACGTCCGCCGTGAACGTCTCCGTGGCCACACCCAGGCCCTTGTTCTCGGCATCGGACTCGCTGACCGTCTGGATCCACACCGCCGGTCCGTTGGGACCCACGTGCGCGGTCTGCGAGCCGTCCTTGCTCGGATCCCAGTACTCGATTCTGGTCATGCGCCGGTCCATGCGGATCTCGTCTTTCAGCATCGGCAGCAGGGTGTAGGGAAGCCGCCAGCTCCCACCGTCGATCTCCCAGTAGGTCAATTGGGGGTTGATCGTCGCGAGCTCCTGGAAGCTGTGGATGAACGAGAGCGGCATGCGTGAGGTGAGGTTCTCAAGCGTGCCGATCGCCTCGATGGTCTGGTCGCTCAGGCCTGCCTGCTGACTCAGGAATCCCCACATGGAGTGGTGATCGAGATCGTAGATGAGGCGTGCCCATCCCTCGACCCAGGCCTCCACCGGCTGCTTGTTGACCCGCCCGCCCGGGGTGACATCCGAGAAGTAGTCGCGGGCCGGGTCCAGCGCGGCGTTCAGGAGGTCGCCCGTCACGTGGCCTGCCTCGCCCTGGGGTAGCTGAAAGCCGCTGCTGATCAGCCTCGGATCGGCGGCGTACTCGTTGCGGCGCGCTTGCTGGTCGTTCGTGCGGATCCACGTGTGACTCGCGTGGTCTGGCGCCCGGAACGCCGTCCTGTCCGGGCCGCGGCGCCACAGGGTGCCGTCGAAGGACTGGTAGCTGACGGCAGGTACCGGGGCATCCTCATTGCCCGTGCCCGCCGCGACGTCCACGTTGTAGAAGAGGCGGCGGTGCAGGCCCAGCTTGTCGATCAACGCCAGCGTGAGTGGGTGGAGGTCGGGGATCCGCATGGCGCCGGCCTCGGCGTACTGGGCCGTGTCTGCGAACGGCGTGACGTTGTGCTCGGGGTCCGAGTGGAAGGTTTTGATCCGCCCCCCGATCCGGTTCCCGTTGGCCTCGATGATGGTGACGTGGTGGCCCGCCTGCTTCAGCAGCAGCCCGGCGGTCAGCCCAGCAATACCGGCACCCACGATGAGCACGTCGCGGGGCCTCCTCGTCTTGGGCAGGCCGTCGTTGATCAGGACATTCAGGTACTGCAGCTTTAGGTCCTCCCCTCCGGGACCGACCAGGAGCATGGCTCGCGCTGCGCTGAGGCATGCCTCCCACCGAGCGGGGTCGAGGACGGGCGCCTGGCCGGCCATGCGGGCGGTCGGGACAGCCGGGAGGGATGCCGCCTGGCCTGCGGCACCGGCCGGGGCGGCGCCAGCGGTCAGCCGGCGGCCGAAAGCGGGCACGGCCGCGAACAGACCGAGGGCTTGTAGAAAGCTGCGGCGGCCGACATTGCCGCGACCTTGATGCTCGGATCCGAAGCTCATGACTCCCCCCTCTTCGGCGGCTTTGAACCTTCAGAGTGCTTCCCCGGTTTCTATCGAAGTCTCCGGTTCGCCGTCAAGGGACTGATCGACCTGTTTTTGTACACCTTTGCTAGCGAATGAAGAACTCGAGGTCGCCATGGATCTCTGCCGAGATGATCCCGGGGTAATCGTCGAGCACCAGCACCCGGTCATCCGAGGATTCTGCCAGCGCTTTTGATGGGGACAGCGAGCGCCACCTCTGGTCTTCCAGCCTCTCTCCCCTTCGATCGCGGCATGCTCGCCGCCTGACAGGAGGACTCCGCAGCGGGGGGGCGGCCAGTACGCGGCCCAGAATCGATGGCTCGTTATCGCTCCTGGCCAGCGAGATCCAGGGGAGTTGGTCGGCCAGCATCGATTGGTTCCCCCACCATTCCCTGACCAGGGCGGTCTTGACGCACTCTTGTGCCGGGTCCCTATCCAACCTCCCGAATGAACGGTCGGCGTTCCCCTCCGGGGCCGTGCGGCAGCTGGAGGATGCGGTTCGGGGCTGGGTTGGGCTATACCGAGTTCATGCAAGTCGGGCTCGTCGGGTGCGTGAAGAAGAAGGCCGGGACCGCGCGAGCGGCGGAAGATCTCTACACCTCCACGCTCTTCAAGGACCGCCGCCGCTACGTGGAACGAACCTGCCGCCGTTGGTTCATCCTGTCCGCACGACACGGGCTGGTGGACCCGGCGACCGTGCTGGAACCCTACGAAGAGACCTTGACGAGTGCCTCTCGTGCCGCCCGCCGCACCTGGAGCGCCGGCGTTCTCGATCAACTTGCCGGGCAGCTTGGAGATCTCGGCGTCCACTCCTTCGAGATTCATGCCGGCGCGGACTACCGGGATTTTGGGCTGGTGAGCGGTCTCCGGGCGGCGGGGGCGTCCGTCGAGATCGTCGGGGAGGGACTCCCCATCGGCAAGCTCCTGTCCTTCTACACAAACCACGAGCGGCAATTGTCGCCTACTCGACATCGGTCGACGGGGGTGACTCCGGCGCTTCCGGCGAGACGCTTCGCCACGCGGGCTGGACCCCTGACCGCCTACCTGGAGAGTGCGCAGTCCCCCACCACGCTCACCTTCGACGAGATCGAGAGCCTGATCGGGACCGCGCTCCCACCGTCGGCCCGGAACCACCGGGCGTGGTGGGCAAACAGCAAGGACCGCACTCTGGCGCGGCAGTGGCTGGCCGCCGGTTGGCGCGCCGAGTCCGTC
>JAWWPY010000624.1:0-5916 GCA_033854735.1 Streptosporangiaceae bacterium
CTCGTGCTGCCGGACGACCCGGTCACCGTGCTGCAGCATGCGGGCCGCCTGGTGAACCTCACGCAGCAGGGCAATATCGTCCCAGCCGGTCTCCTCGGTAAGCTCGCGGCTCGCGGCGCCCGCATAGGACTCGCCCGGGTTCAGGCCCCCGCCGGGGGTGGCCCAGTGCCGCCCGGCCGGCGGACCGTCGTCGTAGCGCAGCAGCAGAACACGCTCGCCCGGGTCGAGCACAATGACCCGGCCCGCGCGCCGCAGCGGCACCCCCGCCATCTCCGCCATCCCGGGCTCAGCCAGATCCTCGGGCTCGTATGGGTCCATGCCCTCATTGTGCCCGGGCACCCGGGGGCTGGACCTCAAGCCCGGTTGAGGCCCTAGGCTCGCAGAGCGGCACCGCAGACGGAGGGATGGCTGGTGGGTGATAGCCGGGTACCGGGACTCTGGGCGCCGCAGAGGCGGGCGCTGACCGCCGGGCTTGTCCTGACGGTTACCTTCGTCGCGTCGGAGGCGCTGGCGGTTGTGACGGTCATGCCGGTGGTCGCCCGTGATCTCGGCGGTCTCCGGCTGTACGGCTGGGTCTTCAGCGCGTTCATGCTGGGCAGCGTGGTCGGCATTGTGGCCGCCGGCCGGGAGGCTGACCGGCGCGGGCCGGCGATCCCCTTCGTGGCCGGGGTAGTGGTGTTCGGGTCCGGGCTGGCCATCGCCGGTCTCGCCCCCTCGATGGGGGTGCTGGTCGCGGGCCGTGCTTTGCAGGGGCTGGGCGCTGGCGCGGTGCCGGCGGTGGCCTACGTCTCGATCGGCCGCAGCCTGGCCGGCCCGCTCCGGGCCCGGATGATGGCGGTGCTGTCCACGGCCTGGGTCGCGCCGGGCCTGGCCGGGCCGGCCATCAGCGCCGAGGTGGCGCACGTGTTCGGCTGGCGATGGGTGTTCCTGGGGCTGCTGCCGGTGGTCGCGGTCGCGGGGTCGATTGCCGTGCCGCCTTTGATCCGACTCGGCCCGCCGGGCTCCCGTCAGAAGGAGGAGCACCGGCTGATCGACGGCATCGCCGCGGCGGCCGGTACCGCGATGTTCCTGGCCGGCCTCACGCTCGCGGCCGGTTCCGGCGCCGCCCTGGCCGGTGGCGGCCTGCTCGTGGCGGGCGCCGCCGCCGGGCTGCCCGCGCTGCGCCGGCTGGTTCCAGCCGGCACCCTGACCGCGCGCCGCGGGCTGCCCGCCACGATCCTCAGCCGGGGGCTGCTGACGTTCGCGTTCTTCGGCGCGGACGCCTACGTGACCCTGTCGATCACGGTGGTGCGTCACCGCAGCCCGGTGGTGGCAGGCATCGCCGTCACCGGCGCCACGCTGGCCTGGACCGCTGGCGCCTGGGTGCAGGCCCGGCTGAGCGAGAGGTGGGCCGGGCGCCGCCTGGTGCGTGCCGGGCTGCTGATCATCCTGGTTGGCATAGCCGGGATGGCCCTGA
The DNA here is from genome assembly GCA_033854735.1 of Streptosporangiaceae bacterium. Taxonomy (GTDB): domain Bacteria; phylum Actinomycetota; class Actinomycetes; order Streptosporangiales; family Streptosporangiaceae; genus JAWWPY01. The sequence goes on from JAWWPY010000624.1 coordinate 1,457, forward strand.
TGCTGCAGCCGGGTGTGCCGGTGGCAGCGGGCCTGGCGGCCTGGACTGTCGCGGGCCTGGGCATGGGGCTGGCCTACGCGCCGATCTCGCTGATGATGCTGCGGGAGGCGCCGGCCGGCCGGGAAGGATGGGCGTCGGCATCGCTCAACCTGGCTGACGTGCTCGGCACGGCGATCGGCATCGGCGTGGGCGGTGCCGCGCTGGCCGCGAGCGCCCGCACGAGCGTGTATCTGGGCGTCATGGCCGCGTTCGCCGTCGCGGCGGCGGTGGCCCTCGCGGCGCTCGCGCTGACCCGCCGGCTGCCGCCCGGCCCGTCAGTCGTTGATGACCGCCAGGTCGAGGCGCTCGGGATCGGCGCGGCGGGCTTCAGCGAAGACGTGGTCCGCGGGGTACCCCCGGTTACCGACCACTAGCATGAGGCGCCATGCGGGTGACGGGTGGTTTCGGGGTGTTGCTGAGCCGCAGTCTTCACTTGAGGGGGACGGTGAGGTCGCAGACCGGGGTGTCGGGAGCGGCGCTGCGCTGGTCGGCGATCAGGACCTGGCGCAGGGCTCCGGCCGGCTGACGGTGGCGCTCGCTCGTCCACGCTTCGAGCGCGTCAGCCGCGGGCAGCATCGCCGGCCACCCCATATCCTTGAGGGCGAGCCGGATGTACGCCTCGTCGTGCGCCGGTTCGACCCGGAGCTGGACGTCGGCCATAGCCTCGACCGCTTCCGGGCCGGCCTCTGCGACCACAGGCCGGCACAGCTCTACCGGGCCGTCACTGTCGTCGCTGACCTCACCGTAAAAGATCAGGAACGGGACCCCGGCGATTCCCTCGATGCCTGGCCCGGCTGAACGCAGCCGCGAGAACGCGTAGGTGAAGAACGCGTCGGTTCCGGCGAGGTGGACGTGGCGGTTGATGGTGAGCAGCTTGCGCTCGGGCATCCTGCGGGTCTGAATGTCGTACATGGCGTGATTAGCTCCTGTGAGTCGAGCCTGAAGGTAGCCCACGACCGCGCGGCGACCGGCCATGGTGGCCTCGGCCTGCTGCCAGTACTCCGACACCGCGCGAGCGGCACCAGCGTCATCGGCCGCCAGCACCGTGGCGATGACCGCCAGGGGCATGTCGAGCCGACGGAGCAGGCCCACCAGTCGCGCCGCCTCAACCTGATCGCGGGCATAGAGGCGGTAGCCAGTGCCGGCGTCCACGCGCTCCGGTACCAGCAGGCCGAGCCGGTCGTAGAGGCGCAGCGCCTTGGGCGACAGGCGGGTCAGCCCGGCGAATTCGCCGATCGTCATGTAGGTCATGGGCTTCCTTCAGGGCGGGTGCGTTACCCAGCACTCTGATCGTGCCGCCTGCCCCAAGGTCAAGGTCAAGTGCGACATAACCGCTGGCGTTCAGGCACGTACCAGCACGGTAGTCTCCTGCCGGAGGGAACGACTGCGGGCCCGGGAGGTGGCGGATGCCCCAGAGCGCCGGTCTGCCACCGGGCTTTGACCCAGTAAAACCAAGCGCCGCGCGGATCTATGACTACCTGCTGGGCGGCAAGGACAACTACGAGGTAGACCGGGCGGCGGCCGACAAGGTCCTGGCCGTTGCCCCGGACCAGCGCCGGCTGGCCCGGGCCAACCGGGCGTTCGCGATCCGCGCCGTGCGCGTGCTCGCGGACGCGGGCATCCGCCAGTTCCTCGACCTGGGGACCGGCTTCCCGGCCTCGCCGAGCGTGCACGAGGTAGCGCGCGAGGCCGACCCGGCCGCCAGCGTGGTCTATGTCGACTATGACCCGATCGTGCAGGCCCACAACACGGCGTTGCTCGGCGGCGACGACCAGGTGGCTTCGGTCCAGGCTGACATCCGCCGGCCCGAGGTGGTCCTGGGCGGACCGGACGTCTCACGGCTGATCGACTTTGACCATCCAGTAGGCGTGCTCTGCGTGGCGGTACTGCATCTGGTCTCGGACGCCGAAGACCCGGCCGGGATCATCGCGCAGTTCCGTGATCGCATGCAGCCCGGCAGTTACCTGGTGCTGTCCCAATTCTCCAGCGAGAGTGACCAGCAGGCGATGGCCGCGCTGCGCGCGGTGGCGGCGGGCACGCCGGTGGAGACCTACTTCCGGTCCCGGGACCAGATTCTGCGCTTCTTTGACGGCTTCGAGCTCGTGGAACCGGGCCTGACCAGCGTCCAGGAGTGGCAGCCGGACACGATCTCGGCGCCCACCCGGCTGAAGATCGCCGGGGCGGTCGGCCGGAAGCCCCTGGGGTGACGGGCAGCCCGAAGGAACTCCCCGCCGCGACCACTAGGCCCGTGCCGCGAACCAGTTCGTGGTCAGGCCGCTGCCGTCATTCCAGATCTCGAATCCCGCTTCAATGTTGAGCATCCAGGACAATGGCCGGATCCAGTGATGAGCTTCCGCCTGATCGATGAAAGCACCCAGGTGAAGATTGGCGACCTGCGAAACGGGCCGGACCCGGCGGAACTGAATGAGGCGCCATTTGATACCGGCGTGCTGCGTTACCCAGCTCTTCAGGTACCATCTGGCGTGATCTTCCCACACGATAGGGGTGCTGGCCCGTGGCGCAGGCTGCCCGCGGGAATTAATCCAGATCATGAGCTCTCCGCCGGTGGCCTGCCCCGTGGTAATCGGCGTTTTGTTGAACCAGATGTCGTAAGTCGCGTCCCAGATGCCGCCGCCGGGCCGGGAGGTGCTCCAGCTCGTCAGCGGGTCGTGCAGTGCGGAAACCCTGGCCGGGAGGCCGCTTCCCGGGGTGCAGAGTCCCCAGCTGCAACCCAGGAATATGTATGGGAAAGCCATCACCGGCCCGCTCCTGGATCTCGCCGACGACTGGGTGACGGCAAAATTGGGCCACGCATTGGAGTTGCTGATGCACTCCGGCCGGCCGCCGTAGTTGTCATTCCTGATGATGAAGCTCTCGCCAAGCTTGTTGGCGACCGGCATGTACTGGTATTGGCCACATAGCGGTGTAACTGACGAAGCGGACACCTGCGGGACAATGAGTGACGATGCAGTCAAGACCGCGCACCCGGCCCCCACAGCCACGCTGAATCTGAGATTTTTCCGCAACACAGATCCCCCCGGATGCTGACGGAACTCCCAAGTGTAGTCAGCAGCGGCGAAGGCCGGTATTGCCACCCCAAGGGTGATGACCCCGTCGAAAAGTGCGATCGTTCAGCACGGCGATCCGTTCCGGCGTGCTCGGCGTGACGACGCAGGATGCTAGTGGCGCGCCGTCCGCGTCCGGCATCGTTCACGCGTGCCGAGATGGGTCACGGCAACGCTGTCGAAACGACCGTCCGCGAGGGCGATCCAGAAGTAGCCGATGATGCTCGTGACCTCGATGGCGCGCACCCGGGGACGCACGTGCCCCCGGCCGAACGTCACCGACAGGCCGGTACCGTCCGCCGGCCGGCCCGCACCGTCCGCCAGCAGGCCCGTACCGTCCCACGGCAGGCAGCCCCAAGCGACGGCGCGGGGTTGCCCGGCCCAGACCGCGGAGCGCGCCCCGCGCAGGATCCGCGGCGCCAGGGACCGCGCCACCATCACATCCACCAGCGTTCCAGCGTCATACATCTCCATGGCGGCCCGCCCCCCGGAGGCGGCGGCGGGCCGCATCGACCATGGCGTGCCGGGCAGGTGCTCCAGGTCTGGTCCGCTGTCAACCGGTGTGCGACTGGTCAGCATCGGGGCGATCTCCTCCTGGGCCCGATCCGCCGGGCCGGGGCGTGGACGGTCATCGGGACGCGCCGGCCGACGGCCCTACTCGACGTCCTTGAGGATCCGCTGCACCGACTCCAACTGCTCCCGGACCTGACCGATCTGCATGGCCATGTCACCGAGCTTGAGGTCGGTGTGCTCCTGGGCGGTGACGGCCATCTCGGCCAGCCGGCGGTATTCGTCGGCCAGCCGGCGGTGGTCCGTGTCTCTGGTCAGCGCCACCCTTGCCTTTCTCGAGGCGGAAAACTGCCAGGCCCCGACCACCATCGCGAGTGCGATCAGGATGCTCGCGAGAAGGGCCACTATGGCGATTACCTTCATTGCCGCACCTCCGCCTCAAGATCGCTTTCCGCACCCAGCGACCGCGCTGCGACCATGATCGCTTGGGGGGTCAGGTGCAGCGTGAAGGGCGCCACCTCGTAGAACTTCATTGCCTTCCCGTCCTCTGAGACCTCGATGGCCGCCGACACCAGTCCGGCGGCCTGCAGTTTCCGCAGGTGCACCTGCAGCAGGGCCCGGCTGATGCCCAGCTCGCGAGCCAGCCGGCTCACATAGTTGCGCTCTTCCGCGAGGGCCGCCACGACCCGCAGCCGGTGCGGGTTGGCCAGCGTCGCCAACACCTGCAGCAGCGCGTCTCCGGTCATGCCCGTGTTCTCCACAACACCTTTCCTAGCACCTGCAAAGAAAAGCTAGCAGGTCGAGGTCCAGCGGGTCAAGGTGACTGTCGGAGGATGCTAAGGGGGC
>JAWWPY010000625.1:0-3553 GCA_033854735.1 Streptosporangiaceae bacterium
CGGCGTACCTGGCCAGCTCACCCAGTCGGCCAGGGAAACGCAGGGCGGTGAGCGCACCGGTGGCGGACAGCCGGTACGGCTGGCCTGCCTCGACGATGCCGGCCACCGTGACCCCCAGCTCGAGCAGCGAGCAGGCGACCGGCAGCAGGAACGGTCCCGAGCCCGCCAGCACTACCCGGGTTCCGACCGCCGTGCCGTCGGCCGACGCGAGGTGCTGCGCGAATCCGGCGGTCGTCACCCCGGGCAGCTCCCAGCCGGGGAAGGGCAGGACCCGCTCGTAGGCCCCGGTCGCGATGACCAGGTAACGCCCGGACAGCGCGTCCGCCCGGCCGGCCCCGTCGCTCGCGCAGGTCAGAAGCGTGCGCCCGTCGTCGGCGAGACCCCAGACCGAGGTGCCGGTCCGGCAGTCCACCCCGGCCGCCCTGACCGCGGCGATCAGGCGCCCACCCTCCGGCCGGTGGTCCCCGCGCTGGCTGAGCACCCCGGGGGAAGGGCGGCGGTAATACTGCCCGCCGAGTTCGGGCTGTTCATCGACGAGGGTGACGGACATCCCGGCCGCGGCCAGATGCAGAGCTGCGGTCAGGCCTGCCGGCCCTCCGCCGACGACCACGACGTCCCGGTCGGCCGTCCGGCCGCCGTCCACCCGGCCACCGGCTTGCGTGGCGCCGGTCATCGCGACGGTCCAGGGCGGCCGGTCTGCACCCGCATGCCGTCGGTGATCCGGGTCAGGCAGGCCCGGCTGCCCGGCTGCCCGTTCACGCTGACCTCGCACTCGAGGCACACACCCATCCCGCATAGCGGGCCCCGGGGCTCACCGGTCAGCGGGTGCGTCCGCAGAGTCCAGTAGCCCGCGGCAACCAGCGCCGCGGTGAGGGTGCCGCCCCACGGGGCGGCCACCGCCGTGCCGTCGACCACGATCCGGGCGACCAGGCTCTCCGCCGTCACCGCCGCACCCCTGCGGTCACGCCTAGCGTCCCGGCGGGCAGGCCCAGCGCCTCAGCCAGGCCGGAGTCGTGCAGTACCTCCGCGATCCGGACCAGCTTGACCGGGTCGGTCAGGTCTAGTAGCGGACGGCGCACCGCCCCAGCGGGCTGCCCGAGCAACCCCATGGCCGCCTTGAGCTGCGGCACCGGCGAGGCGAACACGCCGCTGTAATCGGGGCGGATCAGCCGGGCCGACACGGCCATGTAGCGGCCGGCCCAGCATGCCGCCGTGTCCCGGTCCCCGGCGCGTACCGCCGCGTAGAACGGCACCGCGAATGGGGCGGCCAGCCCGCCGCCGTCGATGTTCCCGTCGCCGCCGAGGCCGAGCAGCACGGCCAGGCCGCGCCGGTGCAGGAAGCTGCCGAACACCCGGGTGTCGGCGGCCAGCGCCTCGACCGTGTCCAGCATGCCCAGCCAGTCACCGGTGCTGTCCTTGACCGCCACGACCTGGTCCAGGTCGGCCAGCCTCCGGAACAGCCCGGGGCAGGCGCCGATATCCACGGCCACGCCGCGCGGCCAGTTGTAGACCATGAACGGCAGCCCGGTCGCCCCGCTGACCTCCCGGTAGAACTCGACGATCTCGTCGGGGGAGAGGTGCGCGTACGGCGGCGGGGTGGCCAGCACGCCCTGGGCCCCGGCGGCCTCGGCGTGCCGGGCGGGCGCCGCGGCCTCCTGCGCGGTGTAGGCACTGACGCCCACGATCACCGGGATGCGGCCGGCCAGTTCGGCTACGGCCGCGGCGGCCACCTCCTGCCGCTCCGCCGTGGTCTGGCTGAACCACTCGCCGGTGCTGCCGTTGACGAGGACCCCGCTGACCCCCTGGCCGGCGTACAGCGACAGCAGGGTTCGCAGGGCGGTCAGGTCGAGATCACGCTCCGCACCGAACGGCGTGGGTGCCGCCACCCAGTAGCCCTGCCAGGTCACGTCGTGCCGATTCATCCAGGTTCCTCGCTATAGGATCGATTTCATACCGTTGTAGCGGAGGGCTGGTTCCGTCAAGCGGCGAAACACAGCTTTAACACGAGAGGTCGGCTTGTTACGTAACTGTCGCTAGGGACGTCCTTGGACGTGGCCTGGTCAGAGATGCAGGTCACAGTCCGGGCCCGATCGCGCCGGGAGGATCACCGCTGGCGGGGCGGGCTGGCTTCACCGCAGTCGAACTCAGCGCTGGACGTTAGGCCGGCCGGATGCGTTAGGGTCTTCTGGGATCGTTTGCACGACTTTTCGGTGATGCGCCTCCACCGGCCGCCCCGCTGCATCACGATGGGCGGACGCTCGCGAACGGATGGCTGATGACGACCACACTGAGCGACGTGGCACAGGCCGCGGGCGTCTCCCGCAGCACCGCGTCGCGTGCGCTCAGCGGCTCCCCGCTGGTCTCGGCGGCCACCCGGGCACAGGTGGAGCAGGTCGCGGAGCGGCTGGGCTACCGGGTCAACCGGATGGCGAGTGCGCTGCGCTCGCGGCATTCCCGGCTCATCGGCCTGGTCCTCAACAACCTGATCAACGCCTCATTCCACACGATCGCCGAGGTCGTCCAGCGTCGCGCGGCCGACCATGGCTATCAGGTCCTGCTGTGCATCACCGACGCCGACCCGCGCCGCGAGCGGTCCCTGCTCAACATGCTGGCCGACCACGACGTGGACGGGCTGATCATCATCGGCAGCAGCGAGCACGCGGCCACCACCAACCGGATGCTCGCCGGGGGCACGGCCATCGTCAATGTGATCCGCGCCCCCAGCGACAGCGCAGCACCCTCAGTGCTGGCCGCGGACCGTGACGGCTCCTACGACGCGACGAGTCACCTCCTGGGCCTGGGACACCAGCGGATCGGATTCATCGGCGGCCCTGAGGAAACCAACTCGGGCCGCGAGCGCTTCGCGGGCTACACGGCCGCTTTGCGCGAGGCAGGCATCACCGCAGACCCCCGGCTGGTCCAACGCGGGCCGTTCGATCCGGCCTTCGGCGTCGCCGCGCTCGGGGAACTACTGGCGAGCTGCCCGGACATGACCGCGCTGTTTGCGGCGAACCACGAAGCGGCATTCGGTGCCTTGCCGGCCCTGGTCGCTCGCGGTATCCGGGTACCCGAGGATCTCTCGCTGATCTGCTACGAGGACATCCCCTGGCTGAGCTGGTGGCATCCGCCGGTCTCTGTCATCGACAGCGGGCCGCGTGAACTCGGGGAGCTGGCCATGGACCTGCTGCTGCAGCAGATGGGCCGTCAGCAGAATGGGGCACCGGCGACCGAGGCTCGTTCCGGGCGCGCCTACCGCGTGGGTGCCCAGCTCATCATGCGATCCTCATGCCGCGCTCTCTCATCACGGTGAGAAGGCGGCAGAGGAATGATTGCCGCGCCGTTTCACGGCCGCTGGGCGACTTCAGCCTCCTCCGGGGAGCCAGTCGAGGCACGCCAGCTGGCTGACCTGAGAGAAGGGGGACAGCGCTGAGAAGTCTGATGTCATGGCCATGCGCCAGGTCATGCCGGCGAAGTTGATGACCGCGACGGTTGCGGGATGATTCTGACCGAGGGGCGCGTTGGCCATTAGAGGACACGACATATCGTGTTGCTT
>JAWWPY010000626.1:0-3041 GCA_033854735.1 Streptosporangiaceae bacterium
GGTCCACGGGTTGAGGTTGGCGGCGGCTGCCTGGAAGAGCGGGACGGCTGAGCCCGGCACGGCGAAGGTGGCGTAAAGTTCGTGCGCCTCGGTTTCGGTGACGGCGTTGGCGAAGGCATACCGGAACTGGTCATAGGTGAGCGGGACGGCGCGGCCGCGGTTGGCGGGGTTGCCGATCACGGGGGCGGCCGACTTGAGGGCCGAGAACGGCAGCGGCAGGACCCCGCGGAACGGCGCGGGATCGATGGCCACCGAAACAGTGGCGGCGCCGCGGCCGGCCAGGATCTGGGTCAGCAGGCCCCCGAACGAGTGCCCGATCAGGGCCGGCTTCTTCTCAAGCTGGCCGATCACGTCGCCGAAATGCTCGGCGATCTGCCCGACACTCTTGTGGGCGAAGACCTCGGGGCGGGAGTTCGCTTCCTCGACGGTGCTGGGATCATCGGGCCAGCCCGGCGCGAGGGTGACATAGCCCGCTTCCTCGAATACCGCCCGCCAGCGATCCCAGCTGGTCGGCAGCAGCCAGAGCCCGTGGATGAACACGACCGGAGTGATCTTGGCCGCATTGGCTTGCTCGATCTGCTGTGCCTCGTAATCGGTGGTGTCCGGCATGGCGGTTCTTATCCTTCCTGGAGCAGGGCAGCTGCTGCGGTTCAGCCGGCGGCCCGGGCGGCGGTGTTGATGACGCGGGTCACCGCGGCTGGGTGGGAGATCAGGGACAGGTGCCCAGCGTTGACCTCGGTGATGTGGGCGCTGGCGCGCTTGGACATGAACAGCTGCTCAGCCGGCGGGATCACGCGGTCGGCGGTGCCGATCAGCGACCAGGACGGGATCGTCTTCCAGGCGGGAACGCCGGAGGGATCTGATCCCGCGCTGAACGCTATGGGGCGCTGGGAGGCCGCCAGCACCGCGGCCCGGCTGGCGGGCAGGCCGTTGGCGAAGCACTGCGCGAATCCCGGGTAGGGCAGATCGGGGCCGGTCTTGAGATAGGTGTCAAAGTCTCCCGCCGGGGCACCCGGGAAGGGCACCGCGATGAAGGCACTGCTCGAGCCCACGCAGGACCCGGGCTGGGCGGCGGTGAGCCCGAACGCAGTCTCGCCCTGCGCCGGGATGAAGGCGTCGATGTAGACCAGGGCCTTCACGTTCGGGTCACCAGCGGCGGCGTTGGTGATGACCATCCCGCCGTAGGAGTGCCCCACCACGATCACCGGCCCGGTAAGGGTCTTGAGGAAATCGGCCAAGGTGGCGGAGTCGTTCGTCAGCCCGCGCAGCGGGTCGGGCGGCGCATCGACGGTATAGCCCTCGGCCTGCAGCAGCCCGATGACCCCGTCCCAGCTGGAGCCGTCGGCCCACGCGCCATGCTCGAGCACGATGGTGGGCTTAGGCCCGCCGCCGCGGTCGGCATGTGCGGTAGCGGCCCTGGCGACCTGGCTGGCCGAAATCAGCAATCCCGCGACGGCCAGGACTACGGCGATCAACGCGATCCGCATCCGCGAGAGACGCATGCCTTGAATGAGATTCACTGCGGCCTTCCTTCGTTGTCGCTGTCAGGACCTTCGCCTGGGAAGAGAGGTTGTGTCGGTGAGATCCGCAGGCGGCGCCCGGCGGAGGACAAGGACGTGGCCGCGGGGGCTAGGCCACCGCATCGTGAACCGCCGGGGCGCGGCGTAGGGTGCGCAACCCGTAGAAGGTGCTTCACTGGCGGCGGAACCCAGCGTCCGCATGGTCACCGGCGCGGCGTGATCCCCACGGCTGCGGGTGCGGCAGATTGCCCATGCCAGCACTCTCCGCCTGGGAGGAGTGCATTCGCGTCTGTGAGTTCCCTAGCCGACGGCCTAGCTTCTCTGCTGGACTCCACTGGGGCGGACGCCGGTAACTGAGGCTAGGGGTTTCTCCCGGTTCTTCTTGCGTGTGATTGACCAGGACGCGGCAGTTGGCTGCGCGAGCTGATGGCGAGCTTGGTGAAGACCTTGTGCAGGTGGTATTCGACGGTGCGCGGGCTCATGAACAGCTGGGCCGCGATCTCGGGGTTCGACAGGCCGTCGCCGGCCAGCCAGGCGATCTGGGTCTCGCGGGCGGTGAGCTGGATTGGGGTATCGGTGGTGCGGTTGCGGACGCGGTCACCGGTGGCGCGCAACTCGCGTGCAGCTCGTTCCGCGAACCCGTCGGCGCCCATGGAGGCGAACATGTCGTGGGCGGTGCGCAGCTGCTCGCGCGCGTCGCTGCGCCGGTTGTCCCGGCGCAGCCACTCCCCGTAAAGCAGGTGGACGCGGGCGAGCGGTACGCGGACGCGGGTGCGGGCGAGGCGGTCGAGCGCCTCGCGGTACAGGCGCTCGGCGGTCTGGCCATCGCTGAGCAGCGCTCGCGCGCAGGCCTCGACGCCCAGCCCCCAGTCGCTGCCGCTGGCGCGGGCGCTGTCCGAGAGCCGCTCAAGGGCGCCGGTGGCGCGCTCGGGTGCCCCGCTGCGGGCCGCTGCCTCGATCAGCTCGACCGCCGCCCATGTTGAGAAAACGAGCTCATCCGGGTCCTCACCAGCCTGGAGCGCCGCGTCCAGCGCATCGGCGTAGCGGCCGAGGCCGTTGTCAAGCATCGCGGTGGCCCACTGGACGAAGGTCAGGCCCGCTCCTTCCCCGCGTTGCACCAAATCTTTCGTGCTGGTCTCGATGAGCTCGGCGGCCTGGCGTTCCCGGCCGCGGAATACCGCGAGCCCCAGGGGAGCGTAGGGCGGCAGCTGGCTCCCTGTCGCCTCGGTGATCGCCGCCGCCTCTTCGATCAGTGCAGTGGCCACGGTGAAGTCGCCTTTGAACAAATGCATCCCGGCGAGTTGGTTGAGGGCCATGGGGAGCACGCCGAGCGCACCAGCGTCCCGGGCGAACTGGACGTGGCGGGTGGAAAGCAGGTCCCAGCCCTCGTCGTCCCACACGATTTGGGCGGCCGGGACCGCCAGCCAGAGCCAGCGCAATGCTTCCTCCCCGGAGATGTCCCCAGTGGAGAACGCACTCAGCGCCCGCTTCAGCGTCGGCGCCGCAGCCGCGCGGCCCTGT
>JAWWPY010000627.1:0-22496 GCA_033854735.1 Streptosporangiaceae bacterium
GCGGTCCTGGCGGACCGGCACCTTCGCCGATGTCCACCACGGCTGGAAGACCGCGGACAGGTAGTCGGTCCAGAACGTCCACCACACGGACGGCGCCGCCGAGGCCGCGCCCATCTCCGCGTTCCAGCGGCTGAGCAGGCTCGCCGCCGCCCGCTCACGCGGGCTGAGACGCTGGCCGCGCAGCGCCGCGAGCAGACGCGGCACGATGCGCGCGGCCAGCGGGTCGGTGACGCTGTTCTGCACGTCAGCGAAACCCTGCGCGGCCATCCCGGAGCGGCCGTGAAGCGAGGCGTAGATCTCGCCGGCCCGGTACGGAACGTCGAAGAAGTTGGCCGAGGTGCCGATGTAGTAGGGGTAGGAGGCCGCGACCGGGCGCTGGTTCGCCGTGACCACGACGTGCCCAGGCGGGTCGTAGACCTGCGGGAGCGCCCGGTAGGGGATCACGCCTGCCACGTCGTCCGCGCCGGTGCCGGGCAGCGGAAGCCACGGGGCACCGTGGCGGACCACCGGGTAGTACCCGGCCGAGATGGCACCGATGTTCCCCCGGTCATCGGCGTACACGAAGTTCTGCGACGGCGCCCGCCAGCCGGCCAGCGCGGTGCGGAACTGCGCGAAGTCGCTGGCCTGGCTGACGGCCAGGATGACCGCCAGGTCCGGCGATGCAGCGCTGCCCATCCAGTCCACCGATGTGGTCTGCCCGGCCCGCGTCATGACCGGCCCGTGCACGGTGAGGTCCACCGTCAGGCGCACCGCCGGACCGCCACGGACCGGGATCGTGTAGTGCACCTGCCGCATCCGGCGCCACGCGCCGCGCCAGAAGTACTGACCCGGCCGGCCCGGCCTGGTCTGCTCCGTGTAGAAGAGCGTGGCCTGGTTCTGCACGTCGGTAAGCGACCAGGCGATGTGGTGGTTGTGCCCGAGCAGGATTCCGGGGAGCCCGGGCACGCTGACCCCGCTGACCGACAAGCCGGGCGCGGACAGCGCCACCTGGTACCAGACGGAAGGGATGGTCTGCACCAGGTGCGGGTCACCGGCCAGCATGGACCTGCCCCCCGCGACCGCCGGGCCGTTGGCCGCCCACGCGTTGCTGTCCGGATAGCGGTGCACCGCTCCGGCCGGCAGCGCGTTGACTTGGGCGAGCAGCGCCGATGCGGCCGCCGTCGCGGACGCGGGGATGGTAGCCGGGACCGCCGCTGTGGGCGCGGGGATGGTGGCCGGCGCCGCCGGGACCGCCGCGGGGATGGTAGCTGAGGCCGCCGGGGCCGCCGCCGCGGACGCGGGGATGGTGGCCGGGGCCGCCGGGGCCGTGGCCCGGGTCGCCGAGGTGAGGGTGCCGCCCGTGGCGATGGGCGCGAGGCCGGCCTGCGCGTACGGTCCCGGGTCGTAGGGGCTCTGCTGGTCCGGGGGGAGGACCGGGAACCAGGCCATGGTGCGGGCCGCTCCGAGAGAGCGCTCAAGCAGCGCATAGTCCAGCGGGGTCGTGGTGAAGTCGAGTTCCTGGGTGAGATCACCCTGGACGAGCAGGCTGTCCACTGGGGTCCAGTTCGCCGGGTAGACGCCGGCCAGGGAGAACAAGGCCGGCCAGTGGTGGCTGGCCCGGGCCTGGGCCAGGTAGTCGTTCACCCCGCGCGAGTACGCGAGCAGCGCGCGGGCCACCGGGCCCGACCGCGGCGTGGCCGCCCATTCCTCCCGCGCGGTGCGCAGCAGGCCGAGCCGCAGCTCGAATTTGTCTGTACCCACCGCCCTTGGGCCTGCGAGCTGGGCGAGCCGGCCCCCGGCCAGGCGCCGTTCCAGGTCCATCTCGCTCAGCCGGAACGTGGCGTGCAGGTAGCCAAGCGCCACGAACAGGTCGCTGTCGGCGGCCGCGTGCACGGACGCGACGCCCTCACGGGTGAACGAGACGTGCACCGGATGCGCCAGACCCGCTATGGCCAAGGTCCGGGAGCGCGGCAGGTCGCCGGCCGCGGCGGACGTCCACACGCCGTGGCCCGGGTCCAGGGCCGGGCCGAGCGCCGGGATCGTCCCATAGCCGAAGGCGAGCACGCCGAGCACCGCCGCGGACGCGGACAACGCGATCAGCGCGTGGATAACTCGCCGCGCCTGCCTGGCGCGGCGCCGCCCCGGCATCATCTGACCATCTCCTGACCTGGGTCTGCTGGCCCTCGTGGATCGGTGGTCGAATCGTAGGGCTGCCGGGCATCCCATGGCCGGCCAGGGGGATCCGTGGGGCCCCGAGCATGAGGCAGGCGATCATCTCGGCATCGAGCCACCACGCGACTTTCCACGCGTTAGGTGCAGACAAACCGGGATAAAAGGGGCGTGATCATGGTCGTAACTGATGGAAAGTCGCGGTGATCATGGTCGCGCCGGGGGCCGCGGGGCTCGCGGTCTGCGCGCCCGGCGGCCAGCCGGCCCGGGCTACCACAGTGGGGGGTGGCGGTCCTGCCACGGCCGGGCCGCTTCCAGCTGGGCGGACAGCGAGATCAGGGTGGCCTCCTCCGCCATCCGGCCCGCCAGCATCACGCCGATCGGCAGGCCCTCGGCGGTCCAGTACAGCGGGACGTTCACGGCCGGCTGCCCAGACACGTTGAATAGCGCGGTGTACGGGGTGAACGCCTTCTGGCGCTCGAAATTCTCGGGCGGGGCGACATCCTCGAAGTAGCCGACCGGCACCGGTGGCGAAGCCAGGGTGGGCGTGAGTACGGCGTCGTATTCGTTGAGGATAGAAAGGGCCGAGCGGACGATGAGCTGCAGGTAAGCCTGGGCCATGATGAGGTCGTTCGCGGTCAGCGCCCGGCCCCGCTCGCGCAGGTAGCGGGTCAGTGGACGGAGCCGGCCCTCGTCCGCCGGATCGACCGGGGCCAGCGTGGCCATGGTGTACCAGAGGGCCTCGAAGGCGGGCACCGCGTCGGGGCCGAACGGCATCTCGAAATCCACGACGTCGTGCCCGAGGCTGGCCAGCAGGCGGCTCGCGTCCTCGTACGCGGCGACGCAGTCGGGATGCACGACCGCGCCCTCGATCGGGTGGCGCAGCGTCCGGCCGATGCGCAGCCGGCCCGGCTCGCGGGAGGCATACCCGAGGAACGTCTCACCGGCCGGAAGCGGCGGCTGGGTATACATGTCGCCGGGCCGGTTGCCCACCATCACATCCAGCAGCAGCGCCGCGTCAGCCACCGTGCGGGCCAGCGGGCCCTCGGTGCCGAGACCGGTCAGGTCGGGCATGAGCGGGGCGTTGGAGATCCGGCCACGGGAGGGCTTGATCCCGAACAGGCCGCACAGGCTGGACGGGATCCGGATGGATCCGCCGCCGTCGCTGCCCTGCGCGGCGGGTGCGAGCCCGGCCGCCACGGCCGCGGCAGCACCGCCGCTCGAGCCGCCCGCCGAGCGGGTCAGGTCCCACGGCGTCCTCGCGGGCGGCCCAATATCGGTCTCCGTATAGCAGGGCAGGCCGAACTCGGGCGTTGCGGTCTTCCCGGTGATCACCGCGCCCGCGGCCCGGATCGACCCGGCGACGTAGTCATCCTCGGGTGCCACATTGTCCGCGAATACGGCGGAGCCAAAGGTCTGGCGGACCCCGGCGACCATATTCAGGTCCTTGATCGGGATCGGCACCCCGGTGAGCGGCGGCAACGACCCTGGATCGCTGGCCCGCGCCACTGCCTTCTCGGCGCGGGCGGCCTGGTCGCGGGCCAGCTCGGCGGTCACCGTGAAGAACGCCCCGACGTCGGCATTCGCCGCCTCGATGCGCCGCAGGTAATGGTCGGTGATCTCCACCGGCGAGAGATCGCCCTGACGCACCGACCGGGCCAGCTCAAGCACGGTGAGATCATGGATTTCGGTCACGTTACCGAACCGTAGCCGGACAGCGGCGCCCGGTCCAGACGGCGGCGGCCACCCCCGCGTGAATTGGGCCGGAGCCAGGATGCGGAAAGCGTTCCGAGTGTCCTGTGGTGTATTCCCGATCGTTGCGTGCTCGATCCATTACTCTCTGGTATATGGATCGGACGGATCCGGCAGCCAGCCACCCTGGGTCGGCGGCCACGCCCCCGGCGCAGGCTGATGTCGTGCCCGGGTTGCGGCCGGCCGAGCCCCCGGAAACCGGGTCAGAGTCCCAGCCAGCGAGGCCCCAGGAGACCGGGTCAGGGTCCCAGCCGGCGGCGCCCCAGGAAACCGGGTCAGGGTTCCTGCCGGCGGCGCCGGCCGATACCTGGCCCGCGACACCGGCCGGGACCGGGCCCCAGTTCGTGCCCCGGACACCACCGGAGACCATGCCCGGGCTCGTGCCGTGGCCGCGGACGATACTGGGGATGTCCGCGCCGCACCACGGGAGCGTCCATCAGCCCGCCGTGGGCGCGCTGCAGGCCAGGCTGGCCAGGGAGCCCCGCAAGCTCGGCTGGATCCTGCGCGCGGTGGCCTCCGCCGTGGCCGGCGGCGCCGTCTCGGCCGTGGCCGGCTGGCGGCTGGGCCTGACCGTCGCGGCCGTCATCGCCATCGCGGACACCATCCTCCGCTCGCGGGCCGCTGCGGCCATACCCGCCGGCGTGCGGGCGCCCGCGGCGCACCGGCGGACCAAGCGGCGGCTGGCCAGGCTCGGCCGGGCCGGCTACCGCTCGCTGCATGCGCGCGTCCTGCCCGGAAGCCAGCGTGTGATCGACCATCTGGTCGTCGGCCCGGGCGGCATCTACTCCGTGGACTCCGAGCGCTGGGACTCCCGGATGCCCGTCCGCGCCACCAAGGGGGGACGGCTGTATCACGGCCCGTTCAGCCATGCGGACCTGCTCACCGATGCGCTCTGGGCGGCGGACGAGGCTGGCAGGCTGCTCAGCGTGGCACTCGGGGGGCAGATCGCCGTGCGGGCCGCCCTGGTGATCTACGGACCCACCATCCCGTGGACGGTGGCCAGCATCAGCGGCGTCGACGTGCTGTCCGGCCGCAGGCTGCAGAAATACCTGCGTCACGGCGCGCAGGGCCACTCCGCGACCCGCCTCGGCGCGGATGAGATCGAGCGGATTCACGCGGCCGCCGCGCAGGCGCTTCCCCCGGCGCGCTGACCTGGTGAAGTGCCGCGGCGGGGGGCTGGGCCCGCTAGGCCACGGGACCCCGCCGCGTGGTGCCGGACCGCCGGTACGCTGAAGGCTCTACACCCTTGAGGGGAGCCGGGCCCATGCCACCGCTACGATCCCGAACCGTCACGCACGGCAGGAACATGGCAGGAGCGCGCGCGCTTATGCGTGCCAGTGGGGTCGCACGCGAAGATATCGGCAAGCCGATCGTCGCCGTGGCCAACAGCTTCACTGAGTTCGTCCCCGGCCATGTGCATCTGCGCGAGGTCGGGCAGGTCGTCGCCGAGGCCGTGCACGCGGCCGGGGCCGTGCCCCGGGAATTCAACACCATCGCCGTGGATGACGGGATCGCCATGGGGCACGGTGGCATGCTCTACTCGCTGCCCAGCCGGGAACTGATCGCGGACTCGGTCGAGTACATGGTCAACGCGCACTGCGCCGACGCGCTGGTCTGCATCTCCAACTGCGACAAGATCACTCCGGGCATGCTCCTGGCTGCGCTGCGGCTGAACATCCCGACGGTGTTCGTGTCCGGCGGCCCGATGGAAGCCGGCGTGGCCAAGCCCGGGGTGGACATGGTGCCCGGCGAGCCGGTCAAGCTCGACCTGATCGACGCGATGATCGCCTCGGCTGACGCGTCGGTGTCCGACGACCGGCTCAGTGAGATGGAAGAGGCCGCCTGCCCGACCTGCGGCTCCTGCTCGGGGATGTTCACGGCGAACTCGATGAACTGCCTCGCCGAGGCGATCGGGCTCGCCCTGCCCGGAAACGGCACCACCCTGGCCACGCACACGGCACGGCGCGCGCTGTTCACGCGGGCCGGCGAAACGGTGGTCGCGCTGGCCAAGCGGTACTACGCCGACGGCGACGAGTCCGCGCTTCCGCTGTCCATCGCGACCCGCGACGCCTTCGAGAACGCCATGGCGCTCGATGTGGCGATGGGCGGCTCCACCAACACGATCCTGCACCTGCTGGCCGCCGCGCACGAGGCGCGGGTCGGTTTCGGCCTCAAGGAGATCGACGAACTGTCCCGCCGGGTGCCGTGCCTGTGCAAGGTCGCCCCGAGCAGCAGCTATCACGTCGAAGACGTGCACCGGGCGGGCGGCATCCCGGCCATCCTGGGCGAACTGGACCGGGCGGGACTGCTCAACCAGGGGGTGCACACGGTGCACAGCGCCTCGCTGCGCGAGTTCCTCGACGACTGGGACATCCGTTCTCCGGTGGTCAAGCCGGAGGCTGTCGAGCTGTTCTACGCCGCCCCGGGCGGAGTCCGGACGATCCGGCCGTTCTCTCAGGCCTCCCGCTGGACCTCCCTGGACGAGGACCGGACGGCTGGCTGTATCCGGGACCTCAAGCACGCCTACACGGCCGACGGCGGGCTCGCCGTGCTCTACGGCAACATCGCGCCGGAAGGCGCCATCGTGAAGACGGCCGGGGTCTCCGAGGACCTGTGGCGCTTCTCCGGTCCGGCGAAGGTCTTCGAAAGCCAGGACGACGCGGTCGCGGGCATCCTGGCCGATCAGGTCAAGCCGGGCGACGTGGTGATCATCCGGTACGAGGGGCCGAGGGGGGGCCCGGGGATGCAGGAGATGCTGTACCCCACGAGCTTCCTGAAGGGCAGGGGGCTGGGCCGGGAGTGCGCTCTCATCACGGACGGCCGGTTCTCGGGCGGCACATCCGGGCTGTCCATCTGTCACGTCGCCCCTGAGGCGGCGGCCGGCGGGGCGATCGCGCTGGCGCAGGACGGTGACCGCGTCGAGATCAACATCCCGCACCGCGAGATCCTGCTCGATGTCCCAGAGGCTGAACTCAGCGCTCGCAGGCACCGGCTGCTGGACGCCCTGGGTGGCTACCACCCGGCGAACCGGGACCGGCCGGTCAGTGACGCGCTGCGGGTCTATGCCGCGCTGGCCACGTCCGCGTCCACCGGGGCGGTCCGTGACATCAGCGTGCTCGGGCCGGCCGCCGGATACGGCCCCCGCCCGTCCACGCCCTAGTGGCCGCAGCACGGGATTGGCTGGGGGGCGCACGGCCCAGGACGCTGCCCGCCGCGGTCGTCCCGGTCGTGGTGGGCTCCGGCGTCGCGTTCGGCTACGGGCATTTCTCGCTGTGGCGGGGCATCCTGGCCCTGGTCGTCGCGCTCGCCCTGCAGATCGGGGTGAACTACGCCAACGATTACAGCGACGGCGTGCGCGGCACCGACGAGCGCCGGGTCGGGCCGGTCCGGCTGGTCGCGGCCGGAGTCGCCCCGCCGCGCCAGGTCCTCATCGCGGCCCTGGGCTGTTTCGCGGTCGCCTGCCTGGCCGGGTTCGTCCTGGCCGCGGTCACGTCCTGGTGGTTGCTGCTGCTCGGTACGGCAGCGGTCGCCGCCGCGTGGACCTACACCGGTGGCAGCCGGCCGTATGGCTACCGCGGCCTGGGCGAGGTCGCCGTGTTCGCCTTCTTCGGCCTGGCGGCCGTGGCGGGCACCGCCATTGTCGAGATGCGCAGCCTGACCTGGCTGGCCGTGGCGGCCGCCGTTCCCGTCGGGCTGCTCGCCTGCGCGCTCCTGGTGATCAACAACCTGCGCGACATCCCGACCGACTCCGTGACCGGCAAGCGGACGCTCGCGGTCATCCTCGGCGACCGCCGGACCCGGACGCTGTACATCGCCACCGTGGGCGTTCCGTTCGCCGCGGCCGTGGCCATGGCCCCGGCCCGGCCGCTTACCCTGCTCACCCTGGCCGCGCTGCCGCTCGCGCTGGCCCCCATCCGGTCCGTGCGGGAGGGGGCGGCCGGCCCGGCGCTGATCGCCGCGCTCGGCATGACCGGGCGGCTCCAGCTCGCGTTCGGCGCCCTGCTGAGCATCGGCCTCGCGGTCAGGTTCTGACGTCGCCGGCCGGCTCGCCGGATTCCTGTGCGCCAACTGCCTTCGCCGCTTCGCCGTTCACCACGGCGGCTTCCTGCGCCGGGCTCGCCGTCTCGGCCGGGCCCGCAGGTTCTCCGTTGGCCGCGGGCACCGCCTTCACCGCGTCGCCGGACAGCGCGGCCGCGGCGGCGGCCAGCCGCCCCGGCCCGGCCGGCCGGGCGGGCCGGCCTTCCGGCGGGCTCGTGCCCTCCGCCGGGCCGAACGCGGTGCTCAGCGACCGCAGTGCGGTGGTCACCTCGCTCGGGATCACCCAGAACGTGTTGCCCGCAGCCTGCGCGAGCTGCGGCAGGGTCTGCAGGTACTGGTAGGCGAGCACCTGCGGGTCCGCATCGCCATCGTGGACGGCCTGGAACACCGTCTCGATCGCCTGGGCCTGGCCTTCGGACCGCAGGATCTGGCCCTGCCTGTCGCCCTCGGCGCGCAGGATCTGGCTCTGCTTCTCGCCTTCCGCGGTGAGGATCTTCGACTGCCGGACGCCCTCGGCGGTGAGGATCGCCGCGCGCTTCTCCCGTTCCGCCCGCATCTGCTTTTCCATCGCGTCAATGACGCTCTTGGGCGGGTCGATCGCCTTGATCTCCACCCGGGTGACCCGGAGACCCCATTTGCCCGACGCGTCGTCGAGCACGCCGCGCAGCATCGTGTTGATCTTGTCGCGCGAGGTCAGGGTCTCCTCGAGGTCCATGTTCCCGATCACGCTGCGCAGCATGGTCGCGGTGATCTGCTCGATCGCCTGGATGTAGTTGACGATCTCGTAGTCGGCCGCCCGCGGGTCGGTGACCTGAAAGAACAGGACGGTGTCGATGTGCACGACCAGGTTGTCCTCGGTGATGACCGGCTGCCCCTTGAACGCCACCACTTGCTCGCGCAGGTCGATGAGGGGCTTGACCCGGTCCACGAACGGGATGATGAAGTTCATCCCGGGTTCCAGGGTCTTCCGGTACCGGCCGAAGCGCTCGATGTTGCGGGCTCGCGCCTGCGGCACGATGCGGACCGTCTTGTACACAAAGCTGAACATGAGCGCGACCGCGATCACAACGGCGATCAGCACGGCGATTTCCACGATTACTCCCTGGGATGCACAAGCGCGGTGGCGCCCTCGATCTGGAAGACGTCGACGGTTGAGCCCACGGGAATGACCTGGGACTCGTCGTAGGAGCGTGAGGACCAGACTTCCCCGCCGATGCGGACCCGGCCGCCCTGGGCGGTGACTTCCTCCAGCACCAGGGCGGACTTGCCGACCAGCGCGGAGGTTCCGGTACGCAGCAGCGGGGGCTGCTTGATGTGGCGCATCGCTATCGGCCGCACCAGGCCGAGCCCAGCGCCCCCGGCGAGGGCGAACGCGGCCAACTGGAAGGGCAGGCCGAGGCCGGCCGCGCCGGTGACAGCGGCGACCACCGCGGCAACAGCGATCAAGCCGAATGACAGCGTCGCCGTGAGGACCTCGGCGACGCCGAGCACAGCGGCCAGGATCAGCCAGACAATCCACGACCCCATGATCACTCCCGGGGCAGCAGCAGCGGATGCCTTCGCGGGCTGCGCACGCATCCGGCTCCCGCGTTCCTGATCTGACAGTAACTCCAGCGACGGCATGCCCGCGACCCCGTGGTCGCACCCAGCTCAAAGCATCGCGCCGCAACGAAAAATCGCCGTGCCTGCCGGCGTCCCCGGGGCGGTGCCGCCCAGGGAGGTTCCGCCCGGGGCGCTGAGCGGGGATTATGGTGCCATCCAGCGTCGGAGGGCATGTCATGACCGGTCGAACCCAGCTGTCCTACAGCCACGGAACCGCGCGGCAGCCGCTGCTCGGTGAGACCATCGGGGCCAACCTCAGGCGCATCGCCGCGGCCTTCCCGGGACGCGAGGCCCTGGTCGACGTGCCCACCGGAGGGCGGTGGACCTACGCCGAGCTCGACGGCGACTCCGACGCCCTGGCCCGGGGACTGATGGCTACGGGCCTGGCGGCAGGCGACCGGGTCGGTATCTGGGCGCCGAACTGCGCGGAGTGGGTGCTGGTGCAGTACGCCACGGCCAAAGCCGGGATCATCCTGGTCAACATCAACCCCGCCTACCGGAGCCACGAGCTCAGCTACGCGCTGCGCCAGTCCGGCGTCCGGCTGCTCATCAGCGTGGAGGCGTTCAAGTCCAGTGACTACCGCGGGATGAT
This sequence comes from Streptosporangiaceae bacterium, assembly GCA_033854735.1. Classification (GTDB taxonomy): domain Bacteria; phylum Actinomycetota; class Actinomycetes; order Streptosporangiales; family Streptosporangiaceae; genus JAWWPY01. The sequence goes on from JAWWPY010000627.1 coordinate 10,133, forward strand.
CGATGAGGTGGGCAACGGGCTCGAGGAACTTGAGCATGTGATCTACCTCGGGTCGGCCGACTGGGGCGCCCTGCTCGACGCCGGGCAGGACCTCGACGGGGCCGCCGACCCGCTGACCGAGCGCGAAGCCACCCTGTCCTTCGACGACCCGATCAACATCCAGTACACGAGCGGTACGACGGGCTTCCCCAAGGGCGCGACGCTGTCGCACCACAACATCCTGAACAACGGCTTCTTCATCGGGGAGGGCTGCGGCTACACCGAGCATGACCGGATCTGCATCCCGGTGCCCTTCTACCACTGCTTCGGCATGGTCCTCGGCAACCTGGCCGCCGTCACGCACGGCGCAGCCATCGTGATCCCCGCGCCGGGGTTCGACCCCGCGGCCACGCTGCGGGCGGTGGCGGCGGAACAGTGCACCGCCCTGTACGGGGTGCCGACCATGTTCATCGCCGAGTTCGCACTGCCCGACTTCGCCGCCTACGACCTGTCCTCGCTGCGCACCGGCATCATGGCCGGATCGCCGTGCCCGGTCGAGGTGATGAAGCGCGTGGTCAGCGAGATGCACATGACCGAGGTGACGATCTGTTACGGGATGACCGAGACCTCCCCCGTCTCCGCGCAGACCCGCGCCGACGACGACATGCAGCGGCGGGTATCCACGGTGGGCCGGGTGCACCCGCACGTCGAGGTGAAGGTGGTCAGCCCGGAGACCGGCCTGGTGCTGCCGCGCGGCGACACCGGTGAGCTGTGCACCCGCGGGTACTCGGTGATGCTGGGCTACTGGAACGACCCGCAGCAGACCAGCGGCGTGATCGACAACGCACGCTGGATGCACACCGGCGACCTCGCCGTCATGGACGAGGCCGGGTACCTCAACATCGTCGGCCGGATCAAGGACATGATCATCCGCGGTGGCGAGAACGTCTACCCGCGCGAGGTGGAGGAGTTCCTCTACACCCACCCCGCGATCGAGGACGTTCAGGTCATCGGGGTGCCCGACGCCAGGTACGGCGAGGAACTCTGCGCCTGGGTCAAGCTGCGGCCCGGCCAGGACCTCTCCGAGCAGGATCTGCGCGCCTACTGCACCGGCCAGATCGCGCACTTCAAGATCCCCCGGTACCTGCGGATCACCGGCGACTTCCCGATGACCGTGACCGGCAAGGTGCAGAAGTTCAAGATGCGCGAGGTCTCCATCGCCGAACTCGGCCTGGAGGCAGCCGCGCAGACCGAGACCGCCTGACCCGCCTCCCGACCTGGCCCGGCCGGCCCGGCTCCGCGCAGAACTCGTTGCCCGGCGAGCGCCCCGGGTTCTGGTGACTACTTTGCGATTCCGGTCCCGCACTTTGCGTTACACGTGCGAAGCTTGGGACCCGGCCGCACCAGACGGGCCGGAACGCCCGCCGGTCCCACGCGTTGGGGCCGCCATGGGCCCTCGTGCGTCCGGTAGGCCCGGTGCGCTCCGGCGGGGCATCCGGCCGGGACGCCACGCCAGGCGGGCGCAGATCACCCTAGGAAGGACGATGCTTTGCCGGCCGAATGCCAGGGCACTGCCGCGCGGCGCGCTCCGGGCCGCTCCCGGTACGCGGCCATCGCCGCCTTGATCTGCCTAGCCCTGCTGGCCGCGGCGTGCTCGGCCACCCATGGCCAGGATGCCTCGCGGCCCTCCCGCACCGCACATCCGGCCGCGTCCGGCGCTTCAGCCCGGCCCGGTCCCCCGGTCCCGCCGGCCCTGGAGGTCACGTCAGCCGCCTATCAGCTGCCGGCCGGAATCTCACGGGAGGCGGTTCTCCCGCAGGGCCGGGACCTGCTCATCGCCGGGGGCCTCACTCCGCAGGCCACGTCGACGGACGCGGTGAGCCGGCTCGATCCGGCGACGGGCCAGACCAGCCAGGCCGGGCGGCTGGCTTCCGCCACGCACGACGCCGGGGCCGCCCGGGTCGGCGGGCGGTTGATGGTCTTCGGCGGCGGTGCGCAAACCAGCGTGGCCGCGGTGCAAGCGATCGAGCCGGATGGCGTCGCCACCGTGACCGGCCAGCTTCCCGGTCCCCGTTCGGACCTGTCCGCGGTCACCGCGGGCGGCACCGCGTACCTACTCGGCGGGTACGACGGCGCGGCCTACGACGCTTCCGTCCTGGCCACCACCGACGGCCGGCGATTCCGCACGGTGGCCAGGCTGCCGGTGCCCGTCCGGTATGCGGCCGTGGCCGTCCAGGCCGGCCAGATCTGGGTCTTCGGCGGCCAGACCCCGGCCGGCGTCACCAGCGTGATCCAGCGGGTGAGCCCGGCCCGCGGCCAAGCCACCGTGGCCGGCCACCTGCCCCGGCCGATGACCGGCGGATCAGCATTTACCCTGGGCGGCACGCTCTATATCGCGGGCGGGCAGGTCGCGGCCACGGCCGGGGCGGCGACAGCGAGCCCCGCGCCGGCCCTGGCCACCAGCAGCGCAGTCCTCAGCTTCGACCCAGGGCGAGGCACGGTCACCACCGTCGGCCGCCTCCCGGTGCCGGTCGCCAACGCTGGCGTCGCGGTCCTCGGCGGCACCGCATTCCTGGTGGGCGGGAACAACGGGCAGCGCGCCGTGCCGACGGTGGCCCGGCTCCGGCTGGCCGCGTCCGGCTCAGCCGTCCCGCCGGCGGCGGGCATCCCGCAAGCGGCGGGCATCCCGCAGGCCGCTGGGGTTCCGGCCCGAGCAGGCCGTCCCGCCGGAACAAGCCACCCCGGGACCGTACCGGCGCCAGCCGCTGACCGACCCATCCTGGGCCCGCCGCCCGGGCTGGCCGCGGCCCCGGGCCGGGGGCATCTGATGGCCGGCTCCGACCCGTCCGTGCTGCCCGCGGACGTCCTCATCGCGGACAACTGGAACGACCGCCTGCTCATCGTGGACCCCCAGGGACGCGTCCGGTGGCAGTTCCCGCAGCCAGGTGATCTCGCGAGAGGGCAGGCCTTCCGGCTTCCGGACGACGCGTTCTTCTCCCCGGACGGCCGGGACATCGTCGCGACCGAGGAGGACTACTCCGTCATCAGTGTGATCGACGTCGCCACGCGCACAATCATTTACCGCTACGGTACGCCCGGGGTGCCCGGCAGCACCCCGAATCACGCCGCGAACCCCGATGACGCGATGCTGCTGCCGGGCGGCGCGTTGCTCACCGCGGACATCGAGAACTGCCGGATCCTGCTGATCCGGCCGCCCGCGCACCGCCCCCAGCGGATCATCGGGACAACCGGCATCTGCGGGCACCACCCGCCGGCCAATTTTGGCAGCCCCAACGGGGCGTTCCCGACCACGGACGGCCGGTACCTGGTCACGGAGATCAATGGTGACTGGGCCACCGAGCTGGACCTGCGGGGGCACGTCTACTGGTCCACCCACCCGCCGGGCGTCGCCTACCCCTCCGACACCAACGAGGTCTACCCGGGCCGGTACCTGACGGCCGACTACTCCACGGCCGGGCAGGTCGTCGAGTTCGATTCGCGCGGGCACCTGCTCTGGCGGTTCGGCGGCCTCAACCACCCGTCCCTGGCGCTTCCCCTCCCCAACGGAGACATCCTGGTCAATGACGACTACAACAACCGGGTCATCGTCATCGACCCCACCACCAACCGGATCGTGTGGCAGTACGGGCACACCGGGGTGCCGGGCACCGCACCCGGCTACCTGAACCGACCCGACGGGGTGGATGTGACGCCACCCGATTCGATGCTGATCGCGCACGCGAGCACCATGGGACGCCCCTGACCGAACACACGGTGGGCCCGGGTATCACCCGGCCGGCCGCAGCCAGCACACGGCCAGACCGGGCTCACGCCCCGTGATCCCCGGCGCGCACCGGGAGCCGGTCAAGGAGATCCCGGGTTACAGCGGTGACCACCGCCACGGCCCGGTCGAACGCCTCGATGTCGGAAGGGACCGTGCGCCGGAAACCGCTCACTGTCCTGACGTACTCGAGCGCAGCGGCCCGCACATCCTCATCGGTTACGCCGTGAGCGTATGGGGCGCGCAAGATCTTGATGTCGCGGCACATGAGGTGAAACTACGCCACCGCGGCCCCCTGATGGCAGCTAAAATCACGGCAATCCTTGAACTGCCACGAGGAGCCGGCGCGCTGTCACACTCCGCCGCCGGAAGTCAGCTGGCGGCGCGGACTTCCAGTTGGTCGAGCAGCACCTGGGTGGCGCTCGCCACGGTATCCACGGCCCGCTCGAACGCCTCGGTGTTGGAGCGGCTCGGCTGCCGGAACCCGCTGATCTTCCTGACGTACTGGAGGGCGGCCGCCCGCACGTCCTCCTCCGTCACGCTCTCGGCATACGGCATACGCAAGGTCTTGATGCTGCGGCACATGAAACGAAACTACCCCCGAGCGATGACATAACGCAGCCCCGTGCCCCTAGTCCAGGCCGAGCAGGGGTTCCAGGCCGAACGTCAGGCCGGGCGGCAGCGACGCCACCCCGCGCACACCGAGCAGCACGCCGGGCATGAAGGATGACCGGTCCAGCGAGTCATGCCGGATGGTCAGGATCTCACCGTGCCCGCCGAGCAGGACCTCCTGATGGGCCACCAGGCCAGCCAGGCGCACCGAATGCACGTGTACCCCGTCCATGATCGCGCCCCTGGCTCCGTCGGCGGCGGAGACCGTGGCATCGGGTGAGGGACCCAGGCCCGCGGCCCGCCGGGCCTCGGCGATCAGTGACGCGGTTCGCGCCGCGGTCCCCGACGGCGCGTCCACCTTGCGCTCATGATGCAGTTCGACGATCTCAGCTGAGTCGAAGAACCGCGCGGCCTGGGCGGCGAACCGCATCATGAGCACCGCGCCGAGCGAGAAGTTCGGCACCACCAGTGCGCGGGTGGACGGCGCGTCCGCCAGCCACCCGGTCACCTGCGAGGTCCGGGACTCGTCGAAGCCCGAGGTGCCGACGACCGTGTCCAGCCCCTGGCCGATGCACCAGCGCAGGTTGTCCATGACCACGCCCGGGTGCGTGAAGTCGACCACGACGTCGCATCCCGCGAGCGCGTCGCGCGAGTCCCCCTCGTCCACCGTCGCGACGACATCCAGATCCCCGGCCGCGGCCACCGCCTGGCAGACCTCAGTCCCCATCCGCCCCTTGGCCCCGAGCACGCCGACCTTGATCATGCCGTCGTCTCTAGCCCAGTGCCTATCAACCCCGTGCCTATCAACCCAGTGCCTATCAACCCCGTGCCAGTCAACCCAGGGCCAGTCAACCCAGGGCCTCGGCGAACGCGGCGTCGTCGTCGTACGGGCCGACCACGGCGAGCACCTTGGGCCGGGCCAGCACCTCGGCGGCCACGCGGCGCACGTCATCGTGAGTCACCGCGCTGATCGAGGCGATGATCTCGTCGACCGGCTCAAGCCTCGGGTAGGACAGCTCGGCCTTGCCGAGGCGGCTCATCCGCGACGAGGGGTCTTCCAGGCCGAGCACGATCGACCCGCGCAGCTGGCCCTTGCCGCGCTCCAGCTCGGCCTCGTCCAGCCCGCCCGAGATCACCTTGGCCACCTCGTCCCGGCAGATCGCGAGCACCTCGTCGGCCTTGGACGGCAGGCAGCCGACGTACACGCCCCAGATGCCGGTGTCGGCGTGCTGGGAGGAGAAGCTGTACACCGAGTAGGCGAGCCCGCGCTTCTCCCGAACCTCCTGGAACAGCCGGGAGGACATGCCGCCGCCCAGCGCCGCGTTCAGCACGCCGAGCGCGAATCTCCGGTCGTCCGTCCGGGACAGGCCCTCGCAGCCGAGTATCAGGTTGGCCTGCTCGATACCCCGCGAGACGAGCCGCACCCCCGTGCCCGCCTCGGCCAGCCCGGCCGGGCCGGCCAGCCGCGGGCCGGCGGGGCCGGCCAGCCGCGGGCCGGCGGGGCCGGCGCCGCCGGACAGGACGGAGCTGAACGACTCGCGCACGGCTTCCACCACCTGCCCGTGCTTGAGGTTGCCCGCCGCCGCCACCACCAGGTCCGGCGGCGTGTACCGCGCGTGGTAGTGCTCGGCGATCTGCTCGCGGGTGATCGAGTTGATCGAGTCAACCGTGCCCAGGATCGGGCGGCCGAGCGGGGTGTCACCGAACAGCTTGGCGACGAATGCCTCGTGCACGCTGTCCGAGGGATCGTCGTCGTTCATGGCGATCTCTTCGAGGATCACTCCCCGCTCGGCGTCCACGTCCTTGGGCTCGATCAGCGAACTGGTCACCATGTCGGACAGCACGTCGATGGCGAGCGGCAGGTCAGCGTCGAGCACCCGCGCGTAGTAGCAGGTGTACTCCTTGCCGGTGAAGGCGTTCAGCTCGCCGCCGACCTCGTCCATGGTGGCGGAGATCTCCAGTGCCGTGCGCTTCGGAGTGCCCTTGAACAGCAGATGCTCCAGGTAGTGCGTGGCCCCGGCATGGTCGGTGTCCTCGTCGCGGGACCCGATGCCCGCCCAGATCCCGAACGCCACCGAGCGCACCGAGGGCAGCGACTCCGTGATGACCCGGAGCCCGCCAGGGAGCACCGTGCGGGTGACGGCCTCGTCGCCACCCGCCGTCGGCTGCGTGCTCACGAGTCGCGGTGCCTGCGCTCGCGGTGGCGGGTGCGGTGACCGTCCCGGTCACCCCCCTGGCCCGGGGCGCCCTGACGGTCGTCACGGTCCCCCCGGTCACGGCCGGGGCCACCGCCCTCATCGCCAGAGACACCCTCGGCGGCCTCGCGCTCGACCACTTCCACGGGAACCAGGGACAGCTTGCCGCGGTCGTCCACCTCGCGGATCTCCACCTGGATCTTGTCGCCCACCTTGACCACATCGTCCACGTTCTCGATCCGGGCCCCGCCGTGCAGCTTGCGGATCTGGGTGATGTGCAGCAGCCCGTCCTTGCCGGGCAGCAGCGAGATGAACGCGCCGAACGTGGTGGTCTTCACCACGGTGCCGAGGAACCGCTCCCCGACCTCGGGGATGTGCGGGTTGGCGATGGCGTTGATGGTGGCCCGGGCCGCCTCGGCCGAAGGACCGTCGGTGGCGCCGATGTAGATGGTGCCGTCATCCTCGATGGTGATCTCGGCGCCGGTGTCCTCCTGGATCGAGTTGATCATCTTCCCCTTGGGGCCGATCACCTCGCCGATCTTGTCCACCGGGACCTTGATCGTGATGATCCGCGGCGCCTGCGGGCTCATCTCGCCCGGCTCGTCAATGGCCTCGCGCATGACGTCGAGGATGGTCAGCCTGGCGCCGCGCGCCTGCTTCAGCGCCTCGGCGAGCACGGAAGCGGGAATCCCGTCCAGCTTGGTGTCCAGCTGCAGGGCCGTGATCACGTCCTTGGTGCCAGCCACCTTGAAGTCCATGTCGCCGAACGCGTCCTCGGCACCCAGGATGTCGGTGAGGGTCACGTACTGGCCGCCCTCGTGGATCAGGCCCATGGCGATGCCGGACACCATGTCCTTCAGCGGCACGCCCGCGTCAAGCAGCGCCATGGTGGACGCGCAGACCGAGCCCATGGACGTCGAGCCGTTGGACGCGATGGCCTCGGAAACCTGGCGGATCGCGTAGGGGAACTCTTCCCTCGGCGGCAGCACCGGGACCAGCGCACGCTCGGCGAGCGCGCCATGGCCGATCTCGCGGCGCTTCGGCGAGCCGACCCGCCCGGTCTCCCCGGTGGAATACGGCGGCATGTTGTAGTTGTGCATGTACCGCTTGGTCCGCTCCGGGTTGAGCGTGTCGATCATCTGCTCCATGCGGAGCATGTTCAGCGTGGTGACCCCGAGCACCTGCGTCTCGCCCCGCTCGAACAGCGCCGAACCGTGCACCCGCGGCAGCACGTGCGCCTCCGCGGACAGCTGGCGGATGTCGGTGAGCCCGCGGCCGTCGATGCGCAGCCCGTCACGGATGATCCGCTCGCGGACCAGCTTTTTGGTCAGCGCGCGGAAGGCGCCGCTGATCTCCTTCTCGCGGCCCTCGAACTGGCTGGCCAGCTTCTCGGCGGCCAGGGCCTTGACCCGGTCGCTCTCGGCGTCGCGCGCCTGCTTGCCAGCGATCGTCAGAGCCCTGGCCAGCTCGTCGGAGACCGCCTGGGCCACGGCGTCGTACACATCCGGCTGGTAGTCCAGGAAGACCGGGAACTCGGCGGTTTCCTTGGCGGCGTGGTCAGCGACCTGCTGCTGCGCCTCGCAGAGCAGCTTGATAAACGGCTTGGCCGCTTCCAGGCCCTCCGGAATCGTGTCCTCGGTCGGCGCGACGGCGCCGCTGCCGGGGTCGGCGAGCAGGCCCAGGGTGCCCGGCGTGGACTCGGCCTCGACCATCATGATGGCCACATCGCCGTCCGGGAGCACCCGGCCCGCGACGACCATGTCGAAGGTGGCCTCGGCCAGCTGCGGATGCGTGGGGAACGCGACCCACTGGCCCTTGATCAGGGCGACCCGGACACCGCCGATGGGCCCAGAGAAGGGCAGGCCGGAGAGCTGGGTGGACAGCGAGGCGGCGTTGATCGCCACCACGTCGTACAGGTGCTCAGGATGCAGGGCCATGATCGTCTCGACGATCTGGACCTCGTTGCGCAGGCCCTTCACGAACGATGGCCGCAGCGGCCGGTCGATCAGCCGGCAGGTGAGGATCGCGTCCTCGGACGGGCGGCCCTCCCGGCGGAAGAACGAACCAGGGATCCGGCCGATCGCGTACATCCGCTCCTCGACATCCACCGTGAGCGGGAAGAAGTCGAGTCCTTCCTTGGGGTGCTTGCCCGCGGTCGTCGCGGACAGCACCATCGTCTCGTCGTCGAGATAGACGACGGCCGAGCCTGCCGCGAGACGGGCGAGCTTGCCCGTCTCGAATCTGAGCGTATGGGTGCCGAACGGGCCATTGTCGATAATGGCCTCGGCGGTATATGCACCCTCCACGGGTGAGACCTCCTTGAGTGAGGTCCCGCGTCTGCCCGCCGCTGGTAGCGCGCTCCGGCCATGCAGGCCGGGCTGACGGCCGGCCCGGTCTTCGATCGAAGCCCTCGGCCAGGTGCAGCGCCGCACGGAGGCGTGCGCTGACCGACCCGAGAACCACTACCGAGGACCGGTCCTGGCGCCCTGAGCGCTCCGGGATCGGGGCCGCGGGATGTTGTCTGTTGAGTTGTGTTTCCTGACCCTACCTGCGCAGGCCCAGCTTCCCGATGAGCGCGCGGTACCGGGTGATGTCCTTGGCGGCCAGGTACTTCAGCAGCCGCCGCCGGCGGCCGACCAGCAGCAGCAGGCCACGCCGGCTGTGGTGATCGTGCTTGTGCACCTTGAGGTGCTCGGTCAGGTCATTGATCCGCCGAGTCAGCAGTGCGACCTGGACCTCCGGCGAACCGGTGTCACCCTCACTGGTGCCGTGCCCGGCGATGATCTCCTGCTTCACGGCTGTGTCCAGCGGCACGTGTCATTCCTATCTTTTGCGACTAGTGATCAGTAGGGCCCGCTGCAGCAAGCCGCAGCCTGGGAGCCCCCCTCGGCCAGCCGTCTGAGGGTACAGCTGGCCCGGCCGTCCAATGCCGACCGCAATTCACGGTACCACGCCGTGGGCACCAGCCCGGCGGTCAGCGGCTGGTGCCGACGATGAGCGCCCGGGCCTCGTCCACATCGCGGCGCATCTGCTCGGCCAGCGCGGCCGCCGACTCGTACCGGACCATGCCGCGGAGCCGGGCAACGAAGTCGACCGCCACGTGAACCCCGTACAGATCAAGATCGTCGCGGTCCAGCGCGTACGCCTCCACGGTCTGCTCCTGCCCGTCGAAGGTCGGGTTCGTGCCGACTGAGATAGCCGCGGGCCAGCGCACCTCCTCACGCCCTTCGGTGTCGAGGCGGGCGAGCCAGCCCGCGTACACGCCTTCGGCGGGGACCACGGTGCCCGATGGCGGCTCCAGATTGGCGGTCGGGAACCCGAGCGCCCGGCCCCGCTGCTGACCGCGGACGACGACCCCCTCCACCCGGTGCGGACGGCCAAGATCCCGGCTCGCCCCCGCGACGTCGCCGTCAGCGAGCCGCGCCCTGATGCCGCTCGACGAGATGGCCACCCCGCCGTCCGCCAGCAGCGGCACGCCCTCGGCGCCGAAGTCGTACTTCTCCCCCAGTTCCGCCAGCAACGCGACATCCCCGGCCGCGCGGTGGCCGAACCGGAAGTTCTCCCCCACCACCACCCGGCGCGCATGCAACCGGTCCACCAGCACGGCCCGCACGAACTCATCGGGTCCCAGCTGGGAAAATTCATAGGTAAAGGGCAGAACGCATACCGCGTCGACGCCCTCGTCGGACAGCAACTGGGCCCGGCGGCGGATGGTGCACAGCAGGGGTGGGTGCGAACCGGGCCGGGTCACCTCGGCCGGGTGCGGGTCGAACGTGATCACCACCACCGGAATGCCCAGTTCCGCGGCAGCTTCCGCCGCGCCAGAGACGATCCGCTGGTGGCCGCGGTGCACGCCATCGAACACGCCGATGGTCACTACGGATGAGCCCCAGTCCTCCGGCACGTCGTCCAGGCCCTGCCAGCGCTGCACGGTATAGCTCCCTCATTCTCCTGGCGGACGGGCGCGGCACGCGACGGCGTCCCAGTGGTCAAGCCTAGTCAGGGCACGAAGACGGCAAGTGACCTGGCCGTGCCGTCTTCTTCCGTCACCAGGGCGACGAGGGTGCCGTCCGGGCCGAACGCGGCGACCGGCCCGGGTCCCAGGCCCACCGCCGGAAGGCGCGCCCCATGCGACAGTGAGCGTGCCTCCGGCTCGGTCAGGGACCGCGAGGGAAAGGCGGCCGCCGCGGCGTCCCCCAATGGCACCATGCCCAGCTCGGCTCCGGGCTCGGCCGCGGCCGTGGCGAGATCCTCCAGGCTCCGTGCGGCGCTGATGTCGTATGGGCCGACCCTGGTCCGGCGCAGCATCGTGAGGTGGCCGCCGACGCCGAGCCCGTCGCCCAGGTCGCGGGCGAGGGCCCGGATGTAGGTACCGCTGGAGCAGGTCACCGCCGCGTCCACGTCCATCAGCTCGCCCATGGGGCGGGCGCCGGTGATGACGAAGGATCCAACGGTGACGGTGCGGGCCGGAAGCACCGGGGGAGCCCCCTCCCGGGCCAGCTTGTAGGACCGCTGCCCGCCGACTTTGATGGCGCTGACGGCCGGCGGGACCTGCTGGATCGGCCCGGTGAGCGCGGCCGCGCCCGCCCGCACGGCCTCAAGGGACAGGCCGCCGGCCGGGCCGGCCCCGGTGATCGTTCCCTCGGCGTCGCCGGAATCCGTCGCCTGGCCCAGCCGGATCGTCGCCAGGTAGTCCTTGTCGGTAAGCGTGAGATGGCCGAGCAGCCTCGTGGCCTTCTCCACCCCGACCACCAGGACACCGGTCGCCATCGGATCCAGGGTCCCCGCGTGGCCGACGCGCCGGGTGCCCGCGAGACGGCGGATCCGCGCCACGACGTCGTGTGAGGTCCATCCGGAGGGTTTGTCAACGATGATCAGCCCGCTCCGTGACACCCGCTAGCCCTCCCCGAGCAGCGGGCGCAGCCGCGTCATGGCATCAGCCGGGCTGCCGCTGGTGGTGAACCCCGCGGCGAGACGGTGGCCGCCCCCGCCGAGCAGGGTGCACGCGCGGCCCACGTCCACCTTTCCCTTGGACCGTGCCGACACCTGCCACAGCCCGTCATCGGACTCCTTGAGGACCACGGCCACGTCCGCCTCGTCGGTGCGGCGGACCATGTCGATCACGGGTTCGGCCACCTCGATGGGCAGGCCGTGCGCCGCCCGGTCGGCGCGGGTGACTGTCGTCCAGACCAGGCCGTGCCCGCCGGCCTGGGCCAGGTCAAGTTCCGCCCGGCCGAGGGCCGCCGACAGAAGGCTGAGATAGCCGAACGGAGCCCGGTCCCACAGCTCTCGCGCCACCGCGCCGGGCTCGATCCCGGTGCCGAGCAGCCGCGCGGCCAGTTCGTGCACCGCGGGCGAGGTCGAGGAGTACTTGAAGGAGCCCGTGTCGGTGACCAGCCCGGCATAGAGGCCGAAAGCGATCTCCCTGGTCAGCTCCGCACCGAGAGCGCCGATGAGGTCCGCGGCGAGCACCGCGGTGGCGGCCGCGTCCGGGTCGATCAGGTGGAGAGTGCCGAACCGGGTATTGGAGGGGTGGTGGTCGATCACGATCAGCTCGTCCGCACGGGAGGCGTTCGGGGCGAGCAGGCCCAGCCGGTCGATGCTGCCGACGTCGAAGGTGACCATGAGCCGTGGCCGCTCCGGGTAACGGGCCGGCGGGCTGAGCAGGTCAGTGCCGGGCAGGAACCGCAGGATCTCCGGGATCTCGAAAGGCTGGTCGCCGAAGGAGGCGATGACCCGCGGCCGGCCCGGCCGGCCCCCCGCGCGGAGGGCGTGCGCGACCGCGAGCATGGAACCA
>JAWWPY010000628.1:0-2800 GCA_033854735.1 Streptosporangiaceae bacterium
TGTTGGTTCGCTCACCGCTGAAGGCGCGGATGCCCTGGATCTCGATGCCCGGGGTGTCCAGCGGGACCAGGAACATCGTCAGGCCCTTGTGCTTGGGCAGGTCCGGGTCGGTGCGCGTGATCAGGAACGTGTACTGGCAGTTGTGGGCGCCCGTGGTGAAGATCTTCGAGCCGTTGAGCACCCACTCGTCGCCGTCCCGCACGGCCCGCACCTTCGCGGCCGCGATGTCCGATCCGCCGTCCGGCTCGGTGTAGCCCAGGCAGAACCGGGCGGTGCCGGCCGCCACCCCGGCCTTCAGCTTGCCGCGCAGCTCCGGCTCGGCGAACTTCTCTACCGCCGTCCACACCAGCAGCGTCGTCCCGGCCGTGATGTCCGGCACGTCGTGCCGCTCGAGCTCGAGTTCCAGGAGCCGCTGGCAGATGGGGTCCAGCCCGGCGCCGCCCTCGGAGACCGGCCAGGCCGGGGTGAGCCACCCGCGCTCGGCCAGGGCCAGGTGGACCTTCTCGCTGAAGCCGTCGCCGGTCTCCCGCTCGTGCTCGCGCACGTCGGGCGTCATCAGCTGGCCGAGGGTGGCCCGCACGACGCCGGCGAAGCTCTGCTGCTGTGGGGTCAGCTCGACCCGGCTGAAATCCATGGCTGTCTCCTCGTCGGCGGGCTGGTCAGGACTGCGCCACAGCGCCGGTCAGCTGGGCACCGATACCGGCAAGATCGGCGGCCGGGTCACCGGCCAGCGCGCTCCACCCCTTGGCCCGCAGGAAATACAGGCTCGCGTCCGCCTCGACCGTGAATCCCAGCCCGCCCTGCATGTGAGCGGACGTCGTGGTCCCGTACGTGGCGGTGCGGACCGCGTGATTGAACGCCATGAGCGCCAGCTCCGGACGGGCGCCGGGTTCGTACTGGGCGGTCCAGGCGGCCTTCCGGACCAGGTTCCGGCCGCCCGCGACGGCGATGGCGACCTCGGTGAGCGGGAAGGCCACGCCCTGCAGCGTGCCGATCGGGACGCCCAGCGTCTCGCGGGTCTTGGCGAACTCGACCGCTATGCCGAGCGCGGACTGGGTCATCTCGACCAGCGCGGCCGCCATGAGCAGCTTCCACTCGCGTACCGCCTCGGCGAACAGCTCCGCGGCCCCGGATCCGGTGGCCAGCTCGTACTGCTCGGAGCGGTGGTCCGGCTGCCACCAGGCCAGCGGGGTACAGCCCTGATTGGGCACGTGCGGCCCGGGGGCCGCAGCAGCGTAGAGCGCGAGCCTGCCGTCGGCCAGTGCGATGACGCACGTGGCGATCGCCGCGTCCGGGACCAGCTGCGGCCGGCCGGCCGCCACCGGCTGCGGGGCGAGCGTGAAGATCCGCTCATCGTGCAACGCGGCGTCGAGTATCTCGGTGGGGGCCCCCGCCCGGGACAGCAGGCGCGTGGCTGCCACGTGGCTGATGAGCGGCACGGGGGACAGGCTGCGCCCGTACTCCCCGGCGATGAGCACCAGGTCGACCAGCGTGGCGTCGTCACCGCCCTGGGACGCGGGCAGGCTCATCGTGGCCACGCCCATGCCGAGCAGCTTGCTCCACAGGGCTTTGTCGTAGCCAAGGGGCTCGGCCGCGCGGACGACCGAGGTCGGACTCTCCTTGGCGAAGAACTCGGCGAACGCCTCCCGGACAGCTTCCTGATTCTCATCGAGTGAGAAGTCCTGACGCCGGAGTTCGAAGCGGTCCATCCCTCAGGCTCCATCCCGGGTCGCGCCTCGGCGGGGCAGCCGATCACAGGACAGCCCGGACCGCCGACGACAGAGAATAAGCTATTACAGTAAAGCATACTGTAATAGCATCGATCATGGCGGTCAACCGGTGCGCGGCGAGGCCTGGTCACCACTCGGCGACCAGGCCTCTGACCTGCGGCTAAAGTCGTCAGGGACATCAGGCGGCTCAGCCTGAGCGAGAGCATCCGCGCGGTCCATGACCGCTCAGCCTGGCGCTGACGGTTCGGAATCCGGCCGCCCTGGTGCCGGGCTGCGATGATGTGCTGTTGTGGGCGCCGCGCTGGAGTTCCGTCATGTGGATGTCTTCACCGACGCGCCCTTCACCGGCAACGGACTGATCGTGCTGTTCGGAAGCACGACGGGGGTGCCGGCTCAGGCCCTGATCTCGGTCACGGCGGAGATGCGGCAGTTCGAGCTGATCATGGCTGAGTTCCAGCCGGAGGCCGGCCGGGTGCCAGCGAGGATCTTCACTGCCGAGGAGGAACTGCCGTTCGCGGGGCATCCCATCATCGGAGCCGCGGCGGCGCTCCATGAGCGGCACGCCGCCGGGGAGCCGGCCCGTTCGTGGGTGTTCGTGATCGCGGATCGCGAGATTGCGGTGCGCAGCCGGCAGACGGCCAGCTACTACGAAGCGGCGATGAACCAGGGCTCCCCGGCCCTGGCTCCGCCGCTCGGAGGGCAGGAGGCGGCCCGCTTCGCGGGCGCGCTCGGGCTCAGCGGGGCCGACCTGCACGAGCTGCCCATGCAGGTCGTTTCCGCTGGCCTGCCGTATCTGATCGTCCCGGTGGCTCGAAGCCTGGACCGCGCGCGGCTCACCGTCGGCGACTTTGAGGAGCGGCTGGCCAGTGTGGGCGCGAAATTCGTCTACGTCTTCGACCCTGACGAACGTGAGGGCCGCAGCTGGGATAACGCGGGAGCGCTCGAGGACGTCGCCACCGGAAGTGCCGCGGGCCCGGCGGCCGCCTTCCTGGCGGCGCACGGGCTCACCGCACCGGACGAAACGATCGTCATCAACCAGGGACGGTTCCTCGGGCGGCCCAGCGTGATCG
>JAWWPY010000629.1:0-4756 GCA_033854735.1 Streptosporangiaceae bacterium
ACGCGCTGATGGCCGGGACCGCGAACTCATGGACCCAGTCGGATGCCGGGGTACCCGGTCATCCGATACCGGTCTTCACCCTGTCCGGGAACCCGAAGGTTTCCCTCGCCTATATGAGGCTCCCGGACGGGAACCTGAACGGGAGCGGCTTCGCCAGCACCGGTAATGAAAGCCTGCAGCATCTATGGCAGGGCCTGATCCCCGCCATCGCGACGGTGGACGGGTCATCCAGCTACACGCAGACCTCGCTGGTCGCCACGCTCGCCAGCCTGATGAAGGCTTTCCAGCCTGCTCGGGTATACACCCAGGATTTCGTGGGAACCTACGGCGACGGTGACCACAGCGACCATTACACGACGGCCTACCTGACCCAGGCGGCTGCTCAGCAGTACGCTGCTGCGTACACGGTAACGGGCTATGAAGGCTATGGCACGAGCAGCCGTCGTACGAACGTTTCGGGTGCGGATCTCACCGCGAAGCAAAAGGCCTTCTACGCCTACGCCCAGGACGATCCGCAGGTATGTGACAGCAAGTCGACCTGTGCCGGGGGCGACTATGCGGCGTGGCTGCAGCGTGAGTACACCGTGTCAGCGGCCGGAGCGGCGCCGGTGGCGAATGCGGGCCCGGATCAGGCGGTGGGTGCGGGTGTGACGGTGATGCTGGATGGGTCGGGGAGTTTCGATCCGCAGGGGAATCCGCTGGCGTATCAGTGGAGCCAGACGGGCGGGCCGCCGGTCACGCTGTCCAGTGCGACGGTGGTCCGGCCGACGTTCACCGCGCCGGGTAGCGCGGGCATGCTGACGTTCCAGCTGGTGGTCAGCGACGGGCACAGCAGCAGCAGCCCGGCGGTGGTGACGATCACGGTGACCGGCAGCAGCCCGGCCGATCTGGCGTTGTCCGCGACGGCGACGGCGTCGTCGCAGAACACCAGCACCGGCCAGACTGCGGCCAAGGCGATCGACGGGGTGGCCGGTGGTTATCCCGGTGACTACACGGTCGAGTGGGCCACGGCCGGCGGGGGGGCCGGGAGCTGGCTGAAGCTGACGTGGTCCAGCCCGCAGACGTTCGACATGATCGTGCTGCATGACCGGCCTAACCTCAGCGACCAGATCACGGCGGGGACCATCCAGTTCAGCGACGGGTCAGCCATCACGGTGCCGGCCCTGGCCAACGACGGGTCGGCGACCACGCTCACGGTCCCCGCCAAGACCGTGACCAGCCTGCAGCTCAACATCACCGCCGTCAGCGCCAGCACCCAGAACATCGGCCTGTCCGAAATCCAGGTCTACGACATGTGAGCGGAGGGCCGGCCCGCGACGCGGCGCTGGCGGGTCGGGCACCGCCCGCTGGGTAGTGTCCGACCATGACCAGGAACTGGCCGGCCTGCTCCTATGACGACTGGCGCGCGACCTGCGACACACTGCACGCGCACACCCAGGTGCTGGGGAAGCTGGCGGTCCGGCTGGCCCCGCCCGAGCCCCAGCTGCAGCACGCGGCGCTGCGGCTGACCGCCCGCGGCTGGGAGACCGCCCCGCTGCCCGCGCCGGACGGTTCCGGGTCGCTGGTCGCCGCGCTGGACCTGCGGACCCACGAGGCCGTGGTCGAGCACAGCGGGGGACCGGCGGAACGGGTCGCGCTGACCCCGGACCGTCCCGTCGCCGACGTGACCCGCGAGGTGCTGGACGCCGTGCGGCGCCTTGGCGGGCCGGTCGCGATCGACCCGACGCCCCAGGAGGTCACGTGGAGCGTGCCGCTCGACGAGGATCGCGAGCACGCGGCCTACGATCGCGGGCAGGTCCGTGACTACTTCGCCGCGGCGACCCAGGCAGCACTGGTCCTCGCCGACTATCGCGCGCCGTATCGCGGCCGGTCCACCCCGGTCAACGCCTGGTGGGGCTCGTTCGACCTCGCGGTCAGCCTGTTCTCGGGACAGACCGTCGAACCGCCATCCTCCGCGGACTTCATCATGCGCAACGCAGGGGACGCGCAGCAGGTCGAGATCGGCTGGTGGCCCGGTGACGGCCGCTACGGCCGGGCGGCGTTCTACGCCTACGCGCACCCGGCACCGGAGGGTTTCGGCAGCCTGACGCTGTCCCCGCCCGCCGCCCGCTGGGACGGCACGCTGGGCGAGTACGTGCTGGACTGGGACGATGTCCGGACCGCCGCAGATCCGCACGCGCTGGCCGTGCAGTTCGCCCGCTCCGCGTTCCAGCAGGCTTGCCTGGCCTGCTCCTGGGACCCGGCCCTGGCCGCCACCGTTGCCGGGACACCGCCCCCCGTCGTCTGATCCCGCCCGGGCCCTCCGGCGTCCCACGGCGTCGCCCGGCCGGCGCTGGCCCGCTACGACGGGATGCTGCGCCGCATCCGGCGGGAGGGGGACGCCAGCAGCGGTGCGTCATGAGCCCGGTCAGAATTTATCGATAACGGTCTTACCGGCGGGCGGCCAGCCAGGCCAGCCTGGCCAGGAGGTGGCTGGCTGCCGCCGTCGTGGCCGCTGGACGGTAGCCGCTGACCGGCTGACCGGCGTGGACCTGGGGGGCGGAACTCCACGCCGGGCTTGACGGGGCTGAACCCTGTGCCGCACACTACCTAATTATGGTAGCTATGCCTAAGCGCGATAGGAAATCTGAACGTCGTGAGGCTACTCGGCGGGAGATCCTCGGGGCGGCGTGGGAGATTGCGCACGAGGGCGGCCTGACCAGCGTGACGCTGCGTGAGATCGCAGCCCGGATCGGCATGCAACCACCGTCGCTGTATTCGCACTTCGCCTCCAAGAACGCTATTTACGATGCGATGTTCGGGCAGGCGTGGCATAACTTCCACGCGGTGCTGGAGAGGAAAGCCGCCTCGTTTCCCGCAGATCCGCGCGGGCGGCTGGTGGCGCTGGCCTTCACGTACTTCGACTTCGCCACCAGCGACCTGGAACGGCACCAGCTGATGGACATGCCAATGATGCGGGACTTCACTCCGAGCGAGGAGGCCTACCGGCCTGCCGTGGAGTGCTACGAGGTCATGCGGTCGGTCCTGAACGAGATCGGTATCCGCCAGCAGGCGGATCTCGACATCTACACCGCCCTGACCGGCGGCTTCGTCAATCAGCAACTCGCCAACGATCCCAAGGGGGACCGCTGGCGGGTCCTGCTGCCCCGGGCGCTCAGCCTGTTCGCTGACGACCTCGGCCTGCCAGTCCAAGCACCCACACCCAGGAGCACAAAGTGAAGCCTCGAACCTCGGCCCTGGACCGCAGGACCGCTATGCGCCTCGCCGCCACGGAGTACGAACGCTGCGGCGTGCTCATGCAGTCGCTCGACAGTGACGCGTGGCCGGCGCCGACGGTCTGCCCTCAGTGGGACGTCCGCCAGATGGCCGCCCACATGCTGGGCATGGTCGAGATGGCGGCCTCGATCCGCGAAGGCGGCCGGCAGCGGCGCGCGGCCACCGTCGGCGGTGAGCTGGACATCGACCGCCTCACCGCTCTGCAGGTCAGCGAACGCTCGACCTGGGCCGGACCGGCGATCGGCGGCCGGTTCGCCGCACGTGCCCCGAAGGCGGTCCGAGGGCGCCGGATGACGCCAGGCTTCATCCGGCGCCGGACGATGATCGGCGGAGTGATCAACGGCGTCGAGGAGCCGTGGACGCTCGGGTATCTCATCGACGTCATCCTCACCCGCGACCCCTGGATGCACCGCCTCGACATCTGCGACGCCGTGAACCTCACGCCGCAGCTGTCCGCCGGTCACGACGGCGTCATCGTCGCTGATGTGGTCAGCGAATGGGCCGACCGCCACGGAAAGGAGTTCAGCCTGCACCTCACCGGTCCCGCCGGCGGCACCTGGACGGCCGGCACCGCAGGTCCGCGCGTGGAACTCGACGCCATCGACTTCTGCCGGGTGATCTCGAAACGACCCGGCCCGGTCGACCTCACCGAACTCCTGAGCACCGAGGTTCCCTACTGACGGGTGCGAACCAGTGGGACGTGCTGACGGGTGCGAACCAGTTGGGACGTGATCGTCGTGGGAGCCCGCTGCGCGGGGAACGCCGGCCGTCTCTTCGCTGCCTCCCGGCGCTCCGGGGTGCGTCTCAGCTGAGAGCGGCGAGGAAGGCGAGCTTGGCCAGGAAGTGCTGCGTGCCGCCGCCATCGTGGCCGTTGAACGGGTAGACCTCGATCTGCCTCGGCCCGGCGTAGTGGTTGAACGCCGCGAAGACCGTGGAGGCCGGGGTGATGTCATCCACCAGTCCCACCGAGAACAGGGCGGGCGCCGTGGCCCGCTTGGCGTGGTTGACCACGTCGAGGTAGGACAGCGTCCCGAACGCCCGGTCGACCTCGCCGCGGTGCACGCTCAGGTACTCGATGAGCTCGGCGTAGGGACGGCTGTCGGTGACCTCGACGGCCCGCCGGAAGTGGGCCAGGAACGGGACCTCGGGCAGCGTCGCGTCCACCGGGCCGCCCGCCGCCCCGGCCAGGTGGGCGGCGACGATGGCCAGCCCGCCGCCCTGGCTGCCGCCGGTCGTGACCAGGGGCCGGCCCGCGCTGGCCGGATGGCGGCGGGCCGCGGCCACGGCCTGGGCCGCGTCGACGAACAGGCGGGTGTAGTAGTGCGTCCGCGGGTCGGCGACGCCGCGGGTGAGGAAGCCCGGGGTACTGGGGGCGCCCGGGTCGCTGGGATCGGGGGTGTCGGCGCTGCGCCATCCGCCGCCCTGGCCGCGGGTGTCCATGATGAGGTGGGGGTGGCCGGCGCAGCTCCAGGTCAGCCAC
>JAWWPY010000630.1:0-2921 GCA_033854735.1 Streptosporangiaceae bacterium
CGACGCCCGGGTGCGCCGTCAGCCAGTCCGCGAGCGGCTGGGCGTCGCGGCCTTGGAGGAGGTCGAGCGGCGCGCCGGTCTCGATGTCGATGAGCAGGGTGCCGTAGTGCTGGCCGCGCCGGATCGCGAAGTCGTCCACCCCCAGGACCCGAGCGGACGGCGCTTCCGGGTCCGGGGTGGCCATGACCAGCCGCAGCATGACCTGCTTGCTCGCCGGGACGCCCAGCCGCCCGGCTAGTCTCGCCCCCCGCCCGGCCCGCCAGCGCGACCGCGATGCTTCCCAGCATCCCGGCCAGCAGCGGGGTCTTCCGCGCGTAGCGGACGGTCAGGCCCTGGACCTGCTCGGCGAACGTCCTGCGCGTGCAGCCGGGATCCGGGCAGAAGAACCGGCGGACGGCCAGCACGATCTCCACCTGGCGCCCGCCGATCGCGGCGTCGGCCAGCCGCCGGGAGTAGCGGCTGTGGACCCGGCCCGACACCGTCCCGCACTTCGGGCATGCTGCCCCGGGGGCACACGCCCTGGCCATCACGAGCAGCAGGCCGGCCGCCACGGCGACCTCCTCGACGATCACCCCGGCCAGATGCGGCAGCAGAACGCCCAGGTCAACCGGACTAGGGCATGACAAGCACACGTCGCCTTGCGACAATGACACAACGGACTCCTGGAAGAACGGCAGGCTTAGACAACCGCCGGACTACCAGGAGTCCCTTCACGTCACACGGCAAACGCGCGAGCAGCCTCCCGAACCGCCGAACCGTTCCCAGCCGGGGCAGAACCATCACGAAATTGGGGCCAGATCCCAAAATTCAGCCGACGTTGACACTGCGGACAGCCATCTTCCCGATTGTCATGACCTTGGCATCTCCGTCCGCAGTGCAGGCCGCACGGCGTCCGTCATCCTGACAGCGAAGCTGACTGTCGCCACTACACGGCGAACTAGTGGCGAGAACCCCTGGCCGGGAGGATCCGGACGTCGCCGGTGTCCTCGATCTGAATCTCGGGCCGGGATGGATACGAGCCTGTGTCATCCGGTCGGCTGGATCTCAGGCAGGCGGCCACGCCGGGAACATCACGGTGGGCCGCACGCCCCCGTCAGGTCGCCAGGCCGAAGGAGGACCCGGTTGTCCGCACTGTCCATCTCCCCGCTCTGATATCACGATGAGCGATGAGGGAAGTCGGAGAGAACTCGCGCACTCCCGCCGATCTGCGCGCCGACCCCGGTTCCTGGCTAGCCGTCGATGCCGCGCCCGAACGGGATGATCTGCGTGCGGCTACCGCGTGACCGACGTTGGATCGTATCGATGAGCAGAAGGATGTCTGACACGACTCTGAATTCGGCGTCAACAGCGTGTCTCTCAGGGATGCCGGAGAGTGGCATCGCTCCAGAGAGGGACGGCCGCACCGGCGAGCGCGATCGCGGTCGCAGATCGCGGCCTCTGGATTAGGCGCCAGCGCGCGGCATCTGCTCCCTTGGTCGCTCGCAGCAGGATGGCGGCGGTTACCGGGCTACTGGGTCCCAGCCGCGCAGGTGCTTCACGGATTGGCGGTACTCCCACTCGATGGCGTCTTTGAGCAGGTGCGCCAAGTGCCCGCCGGTGGTGATGCCGGCGATGTCGGCGACCCCGTGGCGGGTCCCGACCGAGACGACGAACCCCTTGTCGTGGAAGGTGAACGCCTCCAGCGGGCGGCCATTCAGCTCCGCGTCCAGGTTGCGGGCCACCGTCTCGCCCTCTTCCAGCGCCACCTGCGCCAGCGGGGGCAGCACGTGCCCGGTGTCCGGGTCGGTCACCGAGGCCAGGTCGCCGGCGGCGTAGATCTCGGGGTGGTCGAGCACGCGCAGGTACCGGTCGACCTTGACGCGGCCGTTGTGGCCGGTCGGCAACCCCGAATCGGCCACCAGCTCGGGTGCTTTCAGCCCACCTGCCCAGACGAATACGCCGCCCTGCACCAGCTGGCCGTCGGTGAGCCGGAAGCCCTCCTCGGTCGCGGCGGCGATCGCCGCGTTGGTGCGGACCTGGACCCCCAGGTCAGCAAGGATTTTGGTGGCCTTGCCGATCAGCTGCGATGAGGAGCCGGCCAGGATGGTGGGGCCCGCCTCGACCAGCTGCACGGCGGGCCGGCCGGGCGCCAGGCCGTGGCCGCTGGCCACCGCGGGCAGAATCTCGGCGAGTTCGCCGGCCAGCTCGACCCCGGTGGCGCCGCCGCCGCCGACCACCACGGTCGCCAGGCGGCGCTGCCGCTCGGGGCCGGTGGCGGCCGCGGCCTCGTCGAGCGCTTTGCTGACCGCTGCCCACACCCGCTCGGCGTCGCTGGCCGAATACAGTGACAGCGCGCGGTCGGCCAGGCCGGGAATGGCGAAGTCGTTGGGCCGGCTGCCGAGCGCCAGCACCAGCCGCCTCCAGCCGACCGGCCCGGCCCCGGTGAGGAGCCGCCGGCCGGCCAGGTCGAAACCAGTGATCTCGGCCTGGACGAAACGGACCCGCGCGGCCAGCACGTCCTGCAGCGGGATGCGCACCGCGTCGGCGGCGCGGGTGCCGCCGGCGACCCGGGGCAACTCGGTGATCGCCTGGTGGTAGTCGTGCCGGTCGACCAGGGTCACCTCCATCTTGGGGTGGTTGCGCAGCTTGGCCGTCAGGCGCAAGGCGACGTGCAGCCCGGCGTAACCCGCGCCGGCGATCGCGATCTGACCGCTGCTCCCGGAGTTGGATGCGGGCACGGCGTCCTCCATGGGTATTGCCCTTCCTGGGAGATGGTTGCTGGCCGGTCACACATCCCTGGGCCGGCCGGGCGCTGGCCGGTGTTTGCTCGGACCGGGAGGCCAGCTGTCTCGTTACAGCTATTAACGGTAACGAAACTATGAGGCAGGGTATTGATGCACGCCTCGCCACGCTGACGACGCTCGCGAAGGCCGGGCAGGCCT
>JAWWPY010000631.1:0-9758 GCA_033854735.1 Streptosporangiaceae bacterium
GCACCGCGCCGCCGCCGTCCCCGGGGCCCGGTGATGAGCGTGACACCTCCATGATCACGGAATATTTCTGGTCGTATGTGACAGAAATATTCCGTGATCATGGAAGAGCCACTTCAAGGGCCACAGCGTGAGCGTCACTGCGCCGCTCGGCTTCCGCGCGGCGGGTGTCGCCGCGGGCCTGAAGCCGTCCGGTTCCCGCGACGTCGCCGTCGTGGTGAACGACGGACCCTCGCGCGCCGCTGCGGCGGTGTTCACGACCAACCGGGTCAAGGCAGCCCCGGTGCTCTGGACCGAGCAGGTGGTGCGCGGCGGGCGAGTGCGGGGCGTGCTGCTCAACTCGGGCGGTGCGAACGCGTGCACCGGCCCGGACGGGTTCACCGACACCCATCACAGCGCCGAGCGGCTGGCCGCCGCGCTCGGCGATTCCGCGGGCGAGATCGCGGTGTGCTCGACCGGACTCATTGGTGAGCGCCTGCCGATGGACCTGCTGGATGCGGGGCTGGACGCGGCCTGCTCCGAAGCCTCACGGAGCGGCGGGACGACCGCCGCGGACGCGATCAGGACCACCGACACCGTCTCCAAGATCGCCTTTCACCGGGCGGCCGGCTACACGGTCGGCGGCATGGCCAAGGGCGCGGCCATGCTCGCCCCAGCGCTGGCCACCATGCTCTGCGTCCTCACCACCGACGCCGACCTGACCGCCGGGCAACTGGACACCGCATTGCGCGCGGCGACCAGGATGACCTTCGACCGGCTCGACACCGACGGCTGCATGTCCACCAACGACACCGTGCTGCTGCTGGCCAGCGGCGCCGCTGGGGTCACCCCGGACATCGGTGAGTTCGCCAGCGTGCTCACCGATGTGTGCGCGGACCTGGTCCGCCAGATGCAAGCCGACGCGGAGGGCGCGAGCAAGGCGATCGCGATCGAGGTCGTCGGTGCCGCCAGTGAGGACGACGCCGTCACCGCCGGGCGCGCCGTGGCCCGCTCCGCCCTGCTCAAGTGCGCCATCGCCGGGGAGGACCCGAACTGGGGACGGGTCCTGGCCGCGGTCGGCACCACCGATGCGGCCTTCGAGCCGGACCGCCTCAGTGTCGCGATCAACGGGGTCTGGGTCTGCCGGAACGGCTGCGTGGGCGACGACCGGTCCAAGGTGGACCTGCGCCCCAGGGACGTGACGATCCTCGTCGACCTTTCCGCCGGGCGGCACGCCGCCACCATCCGCACCACCGACCTGACCGCCGAATACGTGCACGAGAACTCGGCGTACTCGACATGACGGCGACCCTGAACCCCACGCACCCCGGCGACCCGGACACCCCGGGGAGCCAGGCCGGGCCGCGACGCGGCGACACAGCGGCGGCGCTGGAGAAGGCGGCCACCCTCATCGAGGCGCTGCCGTGGCTGGACCGGTTCCACGGGCAGACCGTCGTGATCAAGTACGGCGGGCATGCCATGGCCGACGAGGCGCTCCGGCTCGGCTTCGCCCAGGACGTCGTGTTCCTGCGATACGCAGGGCTTCGGCCAGTCGTGGTGCACGGCGGCGGCCCGCAGATCTCCGCCCAGCTCGAACGGCTCGGCGTGCCCACCACGTTCCGGGCCGGACTGCGGGTCACCAGCCCGGAGACCATGGATGTCGTGCGCATGGTGCTCACCGGCCAGGTGAACAGGGACGTGGTCGGCCTGATCAACCGGCACGGGCCGTTCGCGGTGGGCATGTCCGGCGAGGACGCCAACCTGTTTACCGCCAGCCGCCGGGGCGCCATCGTGGACGGGGAGCCCGTCGACCTCGGCCTGGTCGGCGAGATTGACACGGTGAACCCGGGTGCGGTCCGGGTGCTCCTGGATGACGGCCGGGTGCCGGTGGTCTCCAGCGTCGCACGCGGCACGGACGGCGAGATCTACAACGTCAACGCGGACACGGCGGCCGCCGCCCTGGCTGTCGCGCTGAACGCGATCAAGCTGGTGGTGCTCACCGACGTCGAGGGCCTGTACGCGGACTGGAAGCCCGGCGATTCCGCCAGTGCGGATGATGTGATCAGCCTGCTTCAGGCCGCTGAGCTAGAAGCCCTGCTGCCCAGCCTCAGCGCTGGCATGATCCCGAAGATGGAGGCTTGCCTGCGCGCGGTCCGCGGCGGTGTCCCCCAGGCGCACGTGCTGGACGGGCGGCTGCCGCACGCGGTGCTACTGGAGATCTTTACCGACTCCGGCATCGGCACGATGGTCGTCCCGGACGGGGCAGCATCATGACCGCCACGGAACGGCTGCAGGCCCGGTTCGAGGCCTCGCTCATGCCCAACTACGGCACGCCGCCCGTCGCGCTCGTCCGTGGTGAGGGCTGCCGGGTCTGGGACGCCGACGGCCGTGAGTACACCGACCTGATCGCGGGCATCGCGGTGAGCTCGCTCGGCCACGCCCACCCGGCGATCGTGGAGGCGGTGACCCGCCAGGTGCGCACCATCGCGCACACGTCCAACCTGTTCCTGCATGAACCCGAGGTCGCGCTGGCCGAGCGCCTGCTGACCCTGCTGGCCCCCGGCCGCCAGGCCGGCCTGGCCGATGGTCGCGTCTTCTTCACCAATTCGGGCACCGAGGCCAACGAGGCCGCCATCAAGCTGGTCCGGCGCCAGCAGGGCGCCGGGCGCCCGGTCATCGTGGCCGCCGAGGACGGGTTTCACGGACGGACCATGGGGGCGCTCGCGCTGACCGGCAAGAGTTCCATCCGGGAACCCTTCGGGCCGTTCGGGATTGATGTTCGGTTCGTGCCTTACGGGAACGCGGCCGCGCTGCGCTCGGCCACCGGGCCGGATTGCGCGGCGGTGTTCCTCGAGCCGTGCCAGGGAGAGGCCGGCGTGGTGCCGCCGCCGGCCGGGTACCTGCGGGCGGCCAGGGATGCCTGCGATGCGGCCGGGGCACTGCTGGTGATCGATGAGATCCAGAGCGGGATCGGCCGGGCAGGCACCTGGTTCGAGCACCAGGCCGAGGGGGTGCGGCCGGACGTCCTCACCCTGGCCAAGGGCCTGGGTGGCGGGCTGCCGATCGGCGCCTGCATCGGACTGGGCGGTGCCGCCACGGCGTTTCGCAAGGGGGACCACGGCAGCACCTTCGGCGGGAACCCGGTAGCGTGCGCCGCGGCGCTCGCGGTGCTCGGCACGATCGCCGCCGATGGGCTGCTGGCCAGTTCCGCGGCGGTGGGCGAGCGCCTCGCGGGCGGCATCGCCGGGCTGAGCCATCCGCTGCTCAGCGGGGTGCGGGGCCGCGGGCTGTGGCTCGCCGCCATCCTGACCGAGCCGGCCGCTGCCCAGGTGGAGGCCGCCTGCCGGCGCGCGGGGTACCTGGTGAACGCGGTCCAGCCGGATGCGATCAGGCTCGCGCCGCCGCTCATCCTGCAGGCCGCCGAGGCCGAGGCGTTCCTCGCCGCGCTGCCCGCCATCCTCGATGACGCGGCGGCCGATGTGGCCCTGGCCGGCACCCCGGCGGGCGGCTCGCCGAGCGCCCGGGCGAGCCGGCCCGGGGTGGCGTGATGGTAGCCGTCAGCCCGGTGACCAAGACGGGCCGGCAGGCACAGATCGTCGGCATTCTGGCCCATGGCACGGTGCGGTCCCAGGACGAGCTCGCTGAGCTGCTGGCCCAGCGAGGCGTCCGGGTCACCCAGGCCACGCTCTCCCGTGACCTGGAGGAGCTCGGTGCGGTGCGGCTGCGCGGCACCGGTGGCGCGCTGGTGTACGCGCTGCCCGACGAAGCGGGCGGGCCCGGCTCACGGCCGGGCCGTCTCTCGGAAGCGCAGGTGCGCGCGGAACTGCCCACCGGGACGGACCGGGAGGCTTCCGCGCGGCTGGCCCGGGTCGCGGCGGAATTGCTCGTCGCCGCCGAGGCCAGCGCCAACCTGATCGTGGTCCGCACGCCGGCGGGCGGGGCGCAGCTCCTAGCGTCGGCGATCGACCACGCCGCCTGGCCGTCCATCCTCGGCACCGTGGCGGGCGACGATACCGTCCTGGTGATAGCCAGGGACCCAGCCCAGGGAGCAGATGTCGCGCGGTCGCTCCTGCAGCTCGCGGAACGACGCGGTTAGCCGCATGCACGGCGACGGCGCTCCATGGCCCAGCACAGCATGGCCCAGCACAATATGGCCCAGCACAACCACGACGACAGAGGCAGAGGGATAGACCATGACGCAGCGTGTAGTACTCGCATTTTCCGGTGGCCTTGACACCTCGGTCGCGATCGGCTGGATCGCCGAGCAGACCGGCGCCGAGGTCATCGCCGTTGCCGTCGATGTCGGCCAGGGCGGGGAAGACCTCGGCGCGATCCGCGGCCGGGCACTGGCCTGCGGCGCCGCCGAGGCAGTGGTGGTGGACGTGCGGGAGGAGTTCGCCGCCGATTTCTGCGTTCCCGCGCTCAAGGCGAATGCCCTGTACATGGACCGGTACCCGCTGGTGTCAGCGCTGTCACGGCCGCTGATCGTCTCGCACCTGGCCCGGGTGGCCCGCGAGTTCGGCGCCAGCGTGGTGGCCCACGGCTGCACCGGCAAGGGCAACGACCAGGTGCGCTTCGAAGTTGGCCTGGCCGCTCTGGCCCCGGAGGTGAGCGTGCTCGCACCCGTCCGGGATTCCGGCATGACCAGGGACAAGGCCATCGCGTTCGCGGAGGAGAAGGGCCTGCCGATCGACGTCACATCGCGGTCGCCGTACTCGATCGACCAGAACCTGTGGGGCCGCGCGGTAGAGACCGGGCACCTGGAGGACATCTGGAATGCGCCGCAGGAAGACGTCTACGACTACACGTCGGATCCCGCCCAGCCCCGCGAGCCCGACGAACTGGTGCTGACCTTCACCAACGGCGTCCCGGTCGCCATCGACGGCAGGCCGCTGACCCCCCTGCAGATCATCACCGAGCTGAACACGCGGGCCGGGGCCCAGGGTGTGGGCAGGCTGGATCTCGTCGAGGACAGGCTCGTCGGGATCAAGAGCCGGGAAATCTACGAGGCTCCAGGGGCGCTCGCGCTGATCACCGCCCACCAGGAACTCGAGAATGTGTGCGTGGAGCGGGATCTGGCCAGGTTCAAGCGCCAGGCCGAGCAGCGCTGGACCGAGCTGGTCTACGACGGGCTGTGGTTCTCGCCGCTCAAGCGCGCCCTGGACGCGTTCATGGAGGAGGCGTCGCGGCAGGTGACCGGGGACATCCGGCTCCGGCTGCATGGCGGCCGGGCCGTCGTCACCGGCCGGCGCAGCCCGACCTCGCTCTACAACTATGAACTGGCCACTTACGATACGGGAGACACCTTCGACCAGGCGTTGGCTAAGGGCTTCGTGGAGCTGTGGGGCCTGCCCAGTAAGATCGCGGCAATGCGGGACAGCCAGGCTGGCAGCTAACCCGGTGGGAGACGAGGAACGTACGCCGACCCGGCTCTGGGGCGGGCGGTTCGAGTCCGGTCCCGCCGAGGCCCTCGCCCGGCTGTCGGTGAGCGTCCAGTTCGACTGGCGGCTCGCCCCCTACGACCTGCTCGCCTCCCGGGCGCATGCCCGGGTGCTGCATCGCGCGGGGCTGCTCGACGCCGCCGAACTGGACCGCCTGCTCGGCGCGCTGGACAGCCTCACCCGGGCGTGCCGGAACGGCAGTTTCCGCCCGGCGGTCACCGACGAGGACGTGCATACGGCGCTGGAACGTGGCTTGCTCGAACGGGTTGGATCGCTCGGTGGCAAGCTGCGGGCCGGCCGCAGCCGGAACGACCAGGTCGCCACCGACCTGCGGCTTTACCTGCGCGATCACGCCCGGCTGGTAGCTGCCCGGGTGGCCGAGCTGGAGACCGCACTGCTCGCCCAGGCCGCCGAGCACCTGACCACCCCCGCGCCGGGGATGACCCACCTGCAGCACGCCCAGCCGGTGGTCTTCGCCCACCAGTTGCTCGCGCACGCCCACGCGCTCGCCCGCGATGTGAGCAGGCTCCGGGACTGGGACCGGCGGGCCGCGGTCTGCCCGCTCGGTGCGGGCGCGCTGGCCGGCTCGTCGCTGCCAGTCGATCCGCAGGCCGTCGCCATGGAGCTTGGCTTTGACAGCGCGTCGCCGAACTCGATGGACGCGGTCAGCGACCGGGACTTCGCGGCGGAGTTCTGCTTCACCGCGGCCCTGCTCGGCGTGCACCTGTCCCGGCTCGGCGAGGAACTCGTGCTGTGGTCCTCGCAGGAGTTCGGCTGGGTGGAGATCGATGATGCCTACGCGACCGGCTCCTCGATCATGCCGCAGAAGAAGAACCCGGACGTGGCGGAGCTGGCCCGGGGCAAGGCAGGCCGGCTGATCGGCGGCCTGACCGCCCTGCTGACCACCCTCAAAGGGCTCCCGCTGACCTACAACCGTGACCTTCAGGAGGACAAGGAGCCGGTCTTCGACGCGGTGGACACGCTGCTCCTGGTGCTGCCGGCGCTGGCCGGCCTGGTCAGCACGCTCCGTATTCACGCCGAGCGGATCTCGCGGGGGGCGAGTACCGGGTTCGCGCTCGCGACCGACCTGGCTGAGTTGCTGGTCCGGCGCGGCACGGCGTTCCGCGAGGCGCACGAGGTCGTCGGGCACCTGGTGGTGTGGTGCCAGGTGCACGACTGCGATCTGCCCGATGTGAGCGACGGGGACCTGGCTAAGATCTCCCCGCAGCTCACTCCGGAGGTGCGTGAGGTGCTGTCGGTCCAGGGCGCGCTGGCCGCGCGCAACAGCTACGGCGGCACGGCCCCGGAGCGGGTTGCTGAGCAGCTCGCCGCGCTGCGGGTGGTGGTGGACGAGCACGCGGCCTGGGCGACGGCCTCCTGACGATGGCGGCCGGCGACAGCGGCGGTTTCCATGATCGCGGGACATCCGCGGCTGGGCCTGACGCGGATCTTCCGCGATCATGCCGCGGGACGTTGCTGCCGCGCACGTTCTTCGCGCGGCCGGCCCTGGAGGTGGCGCCAGCCCTGCTGGGCTGCGTGATCGAGCATGCGACGCCGGATGGCCTGGTCGCGGCCGTGCTCACCGAGGTGGAGGCGTACGAGGGATCGGCCGACCCCGCCTCGCACGCGTACCGCGGCCGTACCGCGCGCAATGCGGTCATGTTCGGGCCGCCCGGGCACGCCTACGTGTACTTCACCTACGGCATGCATTTCTGCGTCAACCTGGTCTGCCTGCGGGAGGGCACGGCGTCCGCGGTGCTGCTCCGGGCCGGGCGGGTCGTCGAGGGCGCGGCCCTGGCCACCCGGCGCCGGTCGGCCGGGGCCCTGCGGCCGCGGCGAGAGGGCGAGGACCCCCGGATGCCGCCACGCGGCCTGGCGGAGCGGGACCTGGCCCGGGGGCCGGCCCGGCTGTGCCAGGCGCTCGCCATCGGCCGGGCCCTCGACGGCGCGGACGTGTGCGATCCCGGGTCCCCGCTCCGGGTCCGGCCCGCACCAGCATCCGGTCGCGCCGGCCCGCTCCCGGCCCGGATCACGAACGGGCCGCACATTAACAACGGTCTTCGCAGCGATTCCGGGCCGCCAGCCGGCAGCGGTCCGCACATCAGTGCCGGGCCCCGGGTCGGGGTCAGCTCCGGTGCCCGGCGCGCCTGGCGGTTCTGGCTCACGGGCGATCCGACCGTTTCCCCGTACCGGGCGCACGTGCCGCGGGTGAGGCCGAAAGTGGTTTCCCCTCCGGATGACGAAGATGGGACGATGCACCGGTGACCACCGACATCATCGACGACCTCACCTGGCGTGGGCTGCTCGCGATCTCCACCGATATCGACGACCTGCGCAAGGCACTGGACGCGGGGCCCGTCACGTTCTACGGCGGGTTCGACCCGACCGCCCCTGGCCTGCACATCGGCAGCCTGGTCCTGCTGCTGACGATGCGCCGGTTCCAGCTGGCCGGGCACCGGCCCATCGGGCTGGTCGGCGGGGCGACCGGACTGATCGGCGACCCGAGCGGCAAGTCCGCTGAACGGATCCTGAACCCGGCCGAGACGGTGGCTGGCTGGGTCGAGCGGATCCGCGCCGAGGTGAGCCAGTACCTGGACTTCGAACCGGGCCCGACGGGTGCGCTGATGGTCAGCAACCTGGACTGGACGGCCGAACTGTCGGCGCTGGAGTTCCTGCGCGACATCGGGAAGCATTTCCCGGTCAACCAGATGCTCTCCAGGGAGTCGGTCAAGGCCAGGCTTGAGGCCGGCGGCATCAGCTACACCGAGTTCAGCTACCAGATCCTGCAAGCCAACGACTACCTGGAACTGCACCGGCGGCATGACTGCACGCTGCAGCTCGGCGGCAGCGACCAGTGGGGCAATCTGGTCGCGGGCGTGGACCTGATCAGGCGCACCGAGGGCGCGACCGTGCACGCCCTGGCCACGCCGTTGATCACCAAGCCGGACGGAACCAAGTACGGCAAGACCGAGGGCGGCACGATCTGGCTGAGCCCCGAGCTGATGAGCCCGTACGCGTTCTACCAGTTCTGGCTGAACCGGTCGGACGAGGAAGCCCCGGGGCTCCTGAAAGTGTTCACGTTCCGGTCCAGGGAGGAGATCGACGAGCTGGACCGGGACTCCCGGGACCGGCCCGCCGCCCGCACAGCGCAGCGCGTGCTGGCCGAGGACGTCACCACCCTGGTGCACGGCCAGGCCGAGTGCTCGAAGGCCGTAGCGGCGAGCAGAGCCCTGTTCGGCCAGGGTGAGCTGGCCGGACTTGACGAGCGCACGCTGGTGGCCGCGCTGGCCGAGATCCCTGCGGCGACGGTGCGGGTCGCGCCGGGGGAGGGCCTGCCCTCGGTCGCCGACCTGATGGCGGCCACCGGCATCGTGCCGAGCAAGTCGGACGCCAGGCGCGTGATCAGTGCGGGCGGCGCCTACCTCAACAACCGCAGGGTGACAGGTGAGGATGACCGGCCCGATCCCGCCGACCTGCTGCAGGGACGGTTCCTGGTCGTCCGGCGTGGTAAGCGCACGGTCGGCGGCGTGGAAATCATCTCAGGCCGACCAGCCTGAACGGCCAGGTGCTTGGCGGCGGGCCGCAGGGCGCAGGAAGGCAGATGGGTGGCCGTTGCTGGGAGCGATGCAACGGCCGTTTTCTATGGCCAGCTCGCACGCGGAGCACAGACGCGCAGGTCGGGCCGTAGGTAGCCCGCTCGAGGCGGGCGATCTGGCCCCGGGCGGTCGCGCCGATTTGACGGGAACCGCTTTGCTGCCTAGTGTTTCACCTGCCCCAAGGGACGCGGGACGCCAAGCGGCGGACGTGCCCTGGGGACAGCAACAAGATCGTTCGCAGGGCAAATTCCGGTGCAAGGACTGCTTCTGTGACGGTATGCTGGGTGTACAGCAAGTGATGGGCTAACCAAGATTTTGTTACTCCGGTTGACAAGCCCAAAGCATGCAGGTAAGTTAGAAGGGTTGCCCCGGAACAAGGCGAAAGCCGAGTGATGGTGCGCGTCCGCTCCTTGAGAACTCAACAGCGTGCTAAAAGCCAGTGCACAAGCACAACCCCCGTCGGTGGGGGCTGGGCCGGAAACGGTGCAGACCTCGCCACGGAAATTATTGCCAAGATTGCCTTGCACGGCCGGGTAACTGACCTGGTAAGGCACTCTTCATAATGTCAGCAGCCCGTCGGCTCGAATGGTCCCGCCTAGCGGTGACCAGTCAAGCTATGCGGTTGCATATAGACATCAACGGAGAGTTTGATCCTGGCTCAGGACGAACGCTGGCGGCGTGCTTAACACATGCAAGTCGAGCGGAAAGGCCCTTCGGGGTACTCGAGCGGCGAACGGGTGAGTAA
>JAWWPY010000632.1:0-3391 GCA_033854735.1 Streptosporangiaceae bacterium
TAATAGCGGGGGTAACCGTAGGGGCTCTCTGTTTTTTCGGATAAGCGACGACGTTGTGCCGCCTCGGCGTACTACCGCTTGAGCGATCGCGTGGGTCTGCACACGGCCGCTGGTAATTTTTTTTGTCGCCGAGGGGCGGCAGGATGTAGAGGCGGATCAGATCGTCGTACCGCTCGCGAGTCGTGACCTCCAGCTCGGTGACGTCGAGCCACTGCATGATGGCCTGGCGAACCGTGACGGCTGCCTTTGGACGTCGATCTTCATCGACCTGACCCTGAAGACCGAGTCAGCGCTTGCTCCGCGCCGCCATACGTCGCAGCGGTCTCGCGCAAGTATCGCTCCTAGCCGGTCAGCGGGTCCGTATAGGTGTAGACGATCGCCTGAAAGCTGCCCGATGGCAAAGTTCTGATGTGCCCGCGTTGGCGGCGGCGTGGCGGCATAAACAGAACGTAAACAGAGGCTCATTGCCGAGATCTTGCGGGGCCGTTGCCTTTCAAGCGTCACACGCGCCATTCGCAGATTGTGAGTGAACTCCGACGGAAGAACCGCCAGACTCACCTGAGATCTATCTTCTCTGGGGCTTGTGAATTAGCCTCCAGGTCGGACGTGGCGCCCCCGGCAGGATTCGCATCTGCGCTCCGGTCTTCGAATACTGGTAGCGCGCTGACCAGGGAGAATGAGCCCCTGTCGGAACGCCAGAGCGGAGGAAGCTCACTCTTGTGAATAGGTAGGTGGATGAGGTGGCCCTGTGGGGACTGAGCTGTCGAGGTCGAAATCCACGCGGCTGTCGTCTGGGAGTGTTAGTGCTTCTTGAAGTCGGCGGTGCCGAAACTGTATGGCGATGCCCGCCATTCGCATGAGTCCCATGCGTAGGCACCAGTCGAGGAATTTCGCCGGACGTCTGGGGAGCGACCCTTGGCGGGCGGCGGCGCGGACGGCGATGGCATAGCGCAGCCAGACGCTGCCGTTCCCGAACACCAGCCCCAACACCAGCCCGATCCACAGCCCGAAGGCCAGCAAGGTCACCAGCCCATGCGCCTGCCTGCTCGCCAGCCCGATCGCCAGCCCGCCCGCGAGCCCGGTCGCCAACCCGAATGCCACTGTGTAGGCCAGACATTGCTTAGCGAGGTCGCTGGCCGAGGAAACCGTTGCGACGTCGCCTGCCAGCCCTAACACCAGCCCGGCTGCCAGCCCGTACGCCAGCCCGGTCGCCAGCCCGAAGGTCAGCCCGGCTGCCAGCCCGACCGCCAGCCCGACCGCCAGCCCGATCACCAGCCCGCGCGCCAGCGAGGTGCGGAGACGTCGTCGACCTTTGGGTGTCCGAAGTCCGCCAAGGTTGATTCGTTGCATGGCGGAGCGCCGATCGAACACGCGGAACCAGAAACCCGCGAGGCGTGGGCGGCTGCTGTCGGCGATGCGCCCCAGTTCGGGCAGGTAGATGTCGATTTCTGAGGTGCCGCGTTCGGTGGCGGAGCGGTGTTGATGGGTGGCGATGGCGCTGAGCCATCGGGTGATTTCTTGGGCGGTCCACCCGTGGCGGGCGGCGGTTTCGTTGTGCTCGACGACGGCGGGGATGAGGTTGGCGAGCAGGTGGGCGTCGACCCGTTCGGGGGTCATGGTCAGCAGGTCGGCGGGGTCGCTGTTCTCAGCGGTGTAGGCGGTCACGGTCAGGAACAGTTGCCAGGGGTTGGCCAGCACGCCCAGAAGCGGCGCCTTCTTGTTGAGGGCGTCGGCGAGGGGTTGCCATCGGGGACGTAGCTGTCCGTTTCGGCCATGGAATCGGGCGGTGAGGTAGGTGATGATCTCTTCTTTGTCGAGGGGGCGCAGCGTGACGTGTCGGGCGTCGGTGAGGATCGTCGAGGTCGCAGCGGGTGCGGTCGCCGCGTGGCTGATGTCGCGGTAGTCGCTTTGCCTGCAGGCCAACACGACGGGTGCGCGGATTCCGGCGTTGAGCGCGCGGAGCACGGCGATGGCCCGGGGCCGCTCCTTTGGCCCGGTGCCGGTCGCGGCGGTGATGGGGTCCATCTCGTCCAGGCCGTCGAGGACGGGCAGGATCCGCTGATCATGCATCAGGGTTGAGGTTTGGGCAGGTCGAAGCCCGTAGTCTTCGCGCAGCCGGGTGGTGATCCAGGCCTGCAGGCGGTGGGCGAGCTGGTCGCTGGAGGCGCCCTGTACATCGCCGAGATCGCAGGCGGGCAGGCTAAGGAGTACCGGAACCCGCACCTGGGCGGGTAGGTCACCGGCGGGTACCGCGTCGATCTGGTCGAGCAGGTCGAGGACCAGGCGGGACAGCAGTACGGTCTTGCCGGCGCCCGGTGCACCTAGGACGACGAGCCGGCCCGTGGACTGGTTCTGGTAGAAGGCCGCGACGTCTTCGATCGAACCAGCCTTGGCCCCGGAGAGTTCTTGCCAGCGCAGCAGAAGCGCCTCGGCCGGCTCGGGAAGGATCTCTGCTGGGGGATCGGTGAACCGCAACCGGGCGGGGCGGGCGTGCCATTCCACTGCTAAGGCCTGATCCAAAAATCGTTGCCGCTGTGTCCGTACTGCCTGGGAGAGATCGCGCACGGAGCGTTGGGAGTCAAGGGGTGATTGCAGGCCCTTTATAGTCAGCCAGATCGACACTGTGGCAAGTACCACCGCAACGATCCCGACCGGTAATGCGAGCACGGTTGCGTGCTCGGCGCCGGATTGCCCCTGCTTCCACAGATCAGCCGTTAGCTTCCAGCACCCGACCGCGACAGCCAGCCCGATGACACCCGCCGCCAGCAGCCACGCTCGTTGCCACCCGGAAAAATTTTTCTCAACCACGGACGTCATTATCCGTGATCCGATCGCTACTCGGCTGCCGTTCCCCATATAAATCGAATCCCTCGCAGCGAAACGTTGGGGTGTCATCAAGGGTCGAACCGAAGGTCGACCTCGTAGCGTTCATCTGTGGGGCCAGGAGGGATCCTCCGCGCGGGGCACCCTAATGACTGGGTATGCACGAGGTTGCGCCGGTACGCACGATGGTTGGGAGCCACCGGTCGGCGAGCACGTGTCCCGGGTAATGACCGCCGGCCGTCCGGCCGGACGCGACCGAGCACGGCCGGGAGGCCGCGCGCAGCGTCGCGTTCGGACCGGCCGGCTTCGCGAGCCGGCGGCACTGACCACATCGCCGGGCGGCGCTCTTGATCCCATAGAGGGGAATTCGGCAACACATGCGGTGTAACACGCTGTAATGTTATTGTCGCTATGCGTAGTCGGTGAGCGTAGATCAACGTCCGTCTCGGACGACTCAAACCTGGATGGATGAGACCTGCCGTGCTCGGCGAGCCAGCTCTTGCAGATCCGAGCGACCCCTGCGCTCCAGCTCACCCGCGAGGGGCGCCAGCGAAGCGCGTGCCACAGC
>JAWWPY010000633.1:0-2737 GCA_033854735.1 Streptosporangiaceae bacterium
TGCCACTGCGGACCTGGCTATCGGCTCCACCGGCGGGCCGCGCCCGTCAGTGCAATAAGGCATCCGGCCAGCACTACGCCGGCGGTCTCGCCGTTGTGTCCTGCCAACGTCGTGTCCTGCCAACGCCGGCGCCTGCGCGCCCGGGCCGGCCACGAGCCTTACTGCTAGGAGAACACGGCAGGGGGTTGCCGCATTCCTTTCCAAGTTCTGACCCGCAGTGTACCAATGTGTCCTGGCCTGCGGGTGGACCAACTCGCGGCGCCGGTTGTTACGCTTCGCGGGTGACCGACGCACAGCGGCGCGAGGATGCGCCCCGCGAGCGTAGCGAGCCCCGCCAGCACAGCGAGCGTAGCGAGCCAGGGCAGCACAGCGAGCCCCGCCAGCCAACCGAGGCAAGCCAGCCAAGCGAGGCAGGCCAGGACAGCGAGCCAGGCAGCCAGAGCCGTATCCAGCATGACGGGATCGTCGACCTGCTCGGCCTGCTGGCTTACGCGGAACTCGATGCGTATTTCCGGCTGACCGAGGATGCGGCCCTCGCTCCCTCGCTCGCGGACCGGGCCGCGCTGGCCGGGATGGCAGTCGCCGAGTTCGGTCATTTCCGGCTGCTGGGCGAGCGGCTGACGGCGCTGGGCGCGCAGCCGGACCAGGCGATGCTGCCGTTCGCCCCCGCGCTGGACGCCTTCCACGCCAGGACCGCCCCCGCCGACTGGCTGGAGGGCCTGGTCAAGGCCTACGTCGGGGACGGGATCGCGGCGGACTTCTACCGGGCGGTGGCGGAACTGGTCGACCCGCAGACCCGTGAGCTCGTGCTCCGGGTGCTGGCCGACACCGGGCATGCGGAGTTCGTGATCGCCCGGGTCCGCGCGGCCATCGCAGCCGACCCGCACCTGGGGGGACGGTTGGCGCTGTGGGCCCGGCGGCTGGTCGGGGAGGCGCTGGCCCAGGCGTACCGGGTCGTCGCGGACCGGCAGTCGCTGGCCGGCCTGCTGGCCGGAGCCAGCACCGCGCACCCGGACGGCACCCCGGGCAGCGCCGCGAATGCCGACGCGGCTCCGCCTGCCCAGCTCGGCGACATTGGCCGGATGTTCGCCCGGATCACCGACGCTCACGCTCAGCGAATGGCCGCGCTAGGCCTGGCCAGCTGACCAGTCCGAGCCCACGGAACCCAGTCCGGGCCCGCTGGACCAGCCTGGGCCAGCCAGGCTAGTGACTGGCGAAACCGACCCGGCGCGTCTCGACGTCGGACAGCTCGACATAGGCGATCTTGCTGGCCGGGACGAGGAACTTGCCGCCCTTGTCGTCGGGCAGCACGAACAGCCCGCCGTCCTCGGAAGTCATCGCCTGGGTGAGCGCGCGCTCCAGATCCGCGGCCGAGACGTTGGTCTCCACGACGAGTTCACGCGGGATGTTCTGGATCCCGATCTTGACTTCCACGGTGCTCCTGTACTCGGGCCTGCTCGGACTCTTGGGGAAAGTACCGCCCTCGGGGGACGGCCGCTCAGCCGGTACGCGGCCAGCCGCTGATACCGCGCCAGGCCAGCCGGGCCACGAGCTGCTCCGCGGCGTCCTTGGGGATGGCGCGGTCGGTGCTCAGCCAGTATGTCGCGCTGACCTGGGCCATCCCGACCAGGCCGATACCGAGCAGATGGGCCTGATCATCGTCCAGCCCCGCGTCCTCACGGATGAACTCGCTGATCATGTCCGCGTGCACGCGGGCGCTCGCGTCGAGCCGGTCCCGGACCGCGGGCTCGTTGCGCAGGTCGGACTCGAAAACCAGGCGGAACGCCTCCCCGGTGCTGGCGACGAAGTCGAAGAACGCCTGGAAGGTGGCGCTGACCCGCTGCTTGTTGTCGGCGGTGGAGGCGAGCGCGTTCCGGATGGTGTCGGTCAGCGCCTCGACACTCTCGTCCAGCAACGCCAGATAGAGGTCCAGCTTGCCCGGGAAGTGCTGGTAGAGAACGGGCTTGCTGACCCCGGCCCGTTCCGCGATCTCATCCATCGCCGCCGCGTGGTAGCCCTGCGCGACGAAGACTTCCTGGGCAGCGCCCAGCAGCTGCCGACGCCGGGCTTGCCTCGGCAGCCGCGTACCGGCCGTACGGGCCTGCGGGGTTGCTGTCACGAGACTCTCCGTTGCGTCAATCGGGCGGCAATTCCGTCCGATCACGCCATCCTACGACCGCTGGTACCCCGGAAAGGGTGTAACGGAGGGTGACCTAGGAAGCTCTCCGGGTCGCGCTGGTCAGCGGTAGGCGTCCTTGTCCTCGTCGTCGTCCACGACTTCCTCGTGCTGCTCGACCACGTCCGCCGCGTCCGCCTCGTCGGGCAGCTCGAAGTCCTCGAGCTCCGGTTCCTCTTCGTCTCCGGCCAGGGTCTGGTGCTGCTCGATGGCGTCCTCGGTCGGGGCCTCGAGGTCTTCGCTGGGTTCCCGGCTCACGTCACTCATCGGTGTGCCCCTCACGTGTTGTGTGACGGTTGGGTGCTCACCCGGTCGGGACCCGCCGTAGGCGGCGCGGGCGGCTTCCTCGAGGGTAGTGGTCCCGGGGCCTGCCCCTGGCCCGGCAGGGTCTGTCCCGGCGGGACAGCCGGCGTGTCCCCGCCCGGGCCCGCGCCGCCTGAACCCGCGGCCGCGCTCCCGTCCGGCCCCCTATCCGGGCTCACACTGGCGGCCGTGACTGTCCCCGCGTCACCGCTTACGCCCGGCGCCGCGCCGCCGCCCCTCTCCGGAGCCAGGCCGGAG
>JAWWPY010000634.1:0-2587 GCA_033854735.1 Streptosporangiaceae bacterium
GCTGGTGGCCGAGGGCAATATCGGCTACATCGGGCTGTCGGAGGCCTGGGTCGACACCATTCGCCGCGCCCACGCCGTCCACCCCGATCACCGCGCTGCAGTCGGAGTACTCGCTGTGGACCCGTGACCCGGAGGAGGAGGTGCTGCCGGTGCTGCGCGAACTCAGGATCGGCTTCGTGCCCTACTCCCCGCTCGGACGAGGATTCCTCACCGGCCAGGTCCCGTCGCTCGACGACCTCGAGGACGGCGACTTCCGCAAGAGCCAGCCGCGCTTCGAGGGAGAGAACTTCCAGCACAACCTGCGGGTCGCCGACGAGGTGCGGCAGATTGCTGCCGCGGCCGGCGCGACGCCCGCGCAGGTCGCGCTGGCGTGGCTGCTCGCCAAGGGCGACGGCATCGCCCCGATCCCCGGCACCAAGCGCGTGTCCCGCCTTGAGGAGAATGTCGCCGCTGACAGTGTCCAGCTGACCGCTGAGCAGCTCGCCAAGCTCGACCAGATCACGCCGCCTGCCGGTGAGCACCACAACGAAGCGCAGATGCGCCTGCTCGACCGCTGACCACCCAAACCCGCGCCCCATAAGGGGCCGGGCACGACCGCAGGCGGGTCCTCAGCCTTCATCCAGGAAGGCTGAGACCGCTGCCGCGAACCAGCCGGCGTCATCCAGCCAGGGACTGTGCCCGGCGTCCGGCTGGATAACGAGCCTGGCATCGGGGAACAGCCCAGCGAACTCGGCCGACAGCCGCGGCGGGATGTTCAGGTCCACTTCGCCGGCGAGGAGCAGAACCGGGGCGCATCGCAGCCCAGCGC
Organism: Streptosporangiaceae bacterium; assembly: GCA_033854735.1. GTDB lineage: Bacteria > Actinomycetota > Actinomycetes > Streptosporangiales > Streptosporangiaceae > JAWWPY01. The sequence continues at coordinate 809 of JAWWPY010000634.1, forward strand.
CGAGCACAAGGTCGAAGCGGCTACTCGTCGGCCCGTTGCTGACGCCATTTCACGAAACGAAGGCTCTCCTGCCGAGATCCGGTACCGCCGTAGCGCACCCATCAATTCAGGCGGACTCTGAACTTCACGCGGATCCGGGCGAAGCTCGCAACCTGGTGGGGCCGGGATCATGATCCGAGTCGGCCGCTGCCACGACTTGCGCGAGCCCGACTTTCCTCTAGGGCTTTCCGGCTGCAATAACCCCCAGGCCGCGATCTCCTCACTTGAGGTCTTCTCGCTCCGCGCACTCGGCGGCCCCGGCTGGGCCGCAGTCGATTCCATCTCATCCGCGACCGGAAGCTGGCCCGGTACCAGTCCAAGCAGTCCGTCTAACGTGGCCCGCTCCGTCCCGTTCAATGGCTCATCGACACGAGGATAGGCCGGCGCGGTCCAGGTCATGGGCTGCCTCCTTACCGCTAGCGAACCAGGCAGGGTCCTGCTTCCGCATTCTCGTCGAGCGGCCGGTCGGCATCCCCGACCGGGAACGTTCAGACAGTCAGGCCGCCGATGACTCGGATGCACACCGTCGCCAACTGGCTGGCGGGCGGCGGGACGCAGGCGACCGCGCGCGGGTGACTGGCGCCCTGCGGGCGCGGCGCCGGCTGGGCCGGGTCCGGACCTGACCGTGAGCCGGACGCCGGAAAGGCAGGCAAGGTAACAGAAGATCCTTGGTCACCCACTGGGCCGGACTGCCCAGTCGTCAGCCGGGCGAGCACCACGAGTCCTGCCAACGTGACCAGCACCGCCAGGGCCGCGACTGCGCCGCTCAGGACGCCGAGCTGGGCCGACTCGCCGAGCAGCAGGTTGCCCGCGGCCAGGCTGGCCACCGGGGTGACCACGGCGATGACGGGCAGGGTGATCATCGGTCGTCCCGCCTGGTACGCGGTCTGCGTCAGCAGCAGCGAGCACGGACCGCCCAGCATCAGGGCGTAGGTCGCCCAGGAGCCGGCCATGCCGGTCAGCCCGCCGCTGACGACATGCGAGAACGCCATGGTCACGACGGCTATCCCGGCGTCGGCCAGCCCAGCGGCCACGGCCAGCAGGACCGCGCGGCGGCGGCCGGCGGCAGCGAGGCCGGCGGCGGCGAGCGGCACCGCGCAGGTGGCCAGGCAGGCAGCGGCCAGCCCGGCATGCCCGGACACGCCCGGGACACCGCCGGCGGGCGAGGCCAGCACGACGAACGAGGCGATGCCGACGATGACGGCCAGGACCGCGGCCCAGGTGATCCAGCTCAGCCGGCGGCCCGACCACAGCCGGACCGTGGCCACGCTGAACAGCAGGGACGAGGCGACCAGCATCTGCACGATCGTCAGCGGGCCGGTGCGCAGCGCGACCGCGTGGGTGGCGAATCCGCCGAGCTCGACGCCGATGCCGAGCAGCCACCACGGGCGCCGCACCAGCAGCAGGAGCAGCCGGGGCCGGCCCGCCGCCTGGCTGGGCACCGCGGCGGCCTGGCGCTGCTGCAGCGCGGCACCGGTTCCGTAGAGGACGGCCGCGGTCAGCGCCCACACCAGGGCCGTCACCGGAGCACGCCAGGGCAGCCCGCCGGTGACGCCACACCCGGCGGGGTCACCGCCGCCGAGGGCCGCTTCGTCTTGTTTCTCGTTGCGAACAGCGGCATGCGATCGACGGTATCGACGCGATACATCGCAAGTCATCAGGGATCCCCCCGATATCCCCCCGGAGATAACCCCCACGTCGCGCGGGCCCGCGACCCATCTGACACCGGGCCGACGGCTA
>JAWWPY010000635.1:0-9032 GCA_033854735.1 Streptosporangiaceae bacterium
CGACGTGCGCGTGAGTGGTACCCACCGCCGCCGACGCGACGAGCACGCCGACCACGGCGGCGATATACACCATGAGCTCGGTGGTCTTGAACGATGCCTTGGTTTCCGTGCTACGGCGGGGCTCGACATGAGCCGGCCCGCCGTTGGTGTAACTGGCAGCGGTGGGTATGCCCTCCGGGCTGCGGCCCTCAGCGTTGTGGCCGGTATCGGTTGACGTGCTCATGAATCTCCCTAGAAAAAGAAAAGGCCTGGACAGCCTCCCTGGCTGCCAGGCAAGACACCGCCCCACTGAGGAGGCGGTACAAGTGCTACAGTAACAGCGTAAGCTTACAGTGTCAACTTACATGGTAAACCGCGAAGCGATACCTACTCCAGAAAGGCAGCAGGCGAGCGCCCGCATGCACATCCCCGCCGAACCGGCCGAGCGCAGCCGCCCGAGCATGAGCACCGACCGCGTCATGGCAGCCGCCCTGCAGATCGTGGACACCGAAGGTTCCCAGGCCCTGACAATGCGCCGTCTCGGGGCAAGCCCTCGACCGGAAAGTGATGACGCTGTACCGCTGCGGCCATCGCCGCGATCGGCCAGGATGCCTGGACGGCGATCCGCTACCCGCGCGTCATCTGGGACGATCAGCTGCGGGCCTGGCTCACCTGCCCGCGATCGCCCATAACCTGCTGCGCGCCGCCGGATCCCTGGCCAGTCTCGCCCACGGCAAGGCCCGCAGCGCGGCGCTGCGCCTCGACCTCATCGACGTCGCCGCCCGGACCGCCCGGCCGGGGGCACATCACGTTGCGTCTACCCGCAGGCTGGCACCGCGAGCAGGAATAGATGAACCTGTTCACCGCGGCCTCGGACCCCGCCGCGACGGTTGACCAGCCCGGACCCCGGTCACCGCACTATCCACCGCCAGCCGACCACCCAGCCCCAAACCCCGAGCCCGCGATTTCGGCTAAGCCGTAGGACGAGTGAGCGGCGGAAGGACCACGGCCCGACGCCGCCGATATCAATTTCATCCAGCCTTCCATCCCGCGGCAATCACGGAGATCTCCGCGGGGACGAGGCTAAGCGCACGGGAGCGTGCCTGGTGAAAGCCGTCGATCAAGACGAGGCGAAGTAGTCCTCACCGTGCGTCTGCCGGTCCAAGTTTCCGGCCAGTCCGGCAGCACGGCGGCAGCGTTGGTGGACAGCGTAAGCTTCCTATGTAAGCTTCTAATGTAAGCCAGCGGTGTGCCGACCGAGGCCGCCTCGCAACGGATGGGGCAACAGCCACGGGCCGTTAGCTGCCGGACGGGTGTCGCGTGGTGCCCGACGAGTGAAGGCGCCCGGACGATCGCCGGCCGATTTTGGGTCCGCAGAGAAAGAGAACTGATTCGATGACCGCCCCGCAGGAGGTTCAGCAGTTCATCGGCCGTACCGCGGTCGACAGTGAAGGCAACAAGATCGGCCAGGTCGATCTCGATGAGCGGAGCGGCCTGCCGCTGTGGGGCACCGTCGCCACCGGCATGCTCGGCACCAGACAGAGCTTCGCGCCGATCTACGGATCCCGGTTCGACGGTGAGCAGGTCACTCTGACTGTCTCTAAAGACCTGGTCAAGGACGCCCCGAGCATCGACGACGACGGGCGGATCGGCGCCAGCGAGCAGGAAGCCCTCTACCGGCACTATGCCGACTACCTCGGCAGCGGCCAGGCAGCCGGGCGGACGGGGTACGGCGACGGCGGCGAGCTGGCCGACGGCACTGCCGGAGCTCCGGGCCGGGACACTTCGGGTCCGGTCACCGATGACGCGATGACCCGCTCGGAGGAGCAGCTGCGGGTCGGCACGGAGACTGTGGAGGGGGGACGTGCCCGGCTGCGCAAGTACGTCGTTACCGAGAACGTCTCCACCACCGTTCCGGTCAGCCACGAAGAAGTCCGCGTGGAGCGGGAGCCCATTACCGGCGCTAACCGCGACGCCGCGCTATCCGGCGAGCCGATCAGCGAGGAAGAGCACGAGGTCACCCTGCGGGCGGAACGGCCCGTAGTGGCCACCGAGACCGTCACCGAGGACGCGGCGGTCAGCGAGACGGTCCGTAAGGAGCAGATCGAAGAACCAGAGGTCAACGTCAACCCGGGCGACGCTGGCCGTTGAGAGCCGCCGGAGCAACATCGACACCGGGTGGTGCGCTCCCGGTGAGCGCACCACCGCCTGCTCGACACAGGATGACACCACTGATCAGCCCTCGGTCCACCCGGACCAGGCCAGCGCCGGGGCGGCACCCGGACCGGCTGCGAGGCCAGCGGGAAGGCGGCCTGGCGGCTGCCGCGCGTATCGGGGCCTGGCTGCTGGCCGGGTGCGACGTTTCCCGCTGTGCTGTGTCTAATCCTGCGAAGGACAAGCCGGGTATCGCCGTCCCGGCATCTGCCTAGTCATGCTTTCCCAAACAAAGGAGCCTGTCCGATGAGCGCACCCACATACTCCAAGACCAGCGACACGACCCAGGTGACCACCAGCACCGAGGCCAGCCCCGCCACCAGGGACCGGCTGGCGACCGGTGAAGGGCAGATCTCCGTCGCAGAGGGGGTCGTCCAGAAGATCGCCGGTAAGGCCTGCCGGGAGGTATCCGGTGTGCACTCGATGGGTACCGGCTCGGCGCGGGCGTTCGGCGCGCTGCGGGAGCGTATTCCCGGCAGTTCGGGCCCCAGCGTCGCCCAGGGCGTCGGTGTCGAGGTCGGCGAGACCGAGGCCGCGGTCGACCTGGACATCGTGGTCGAGTACGGCGTGGGCATCGCCGAGCTCGGCCGCAGTATCCAGCGGAACGTGAAGCAGTCCGTGGAGCGGATGACCGGGTTGCGGGTCGTCGAGGTCAATGTCGCGGTTGACGATGTCTACCTCCCCGGTACCGACGACCAGGACAACACGCCGTCGCGAGTGTCATGACCGCCGCGCATCCGCGCGTGCCGCCGGCTCCGCCCGCGCCGGCCTTCATAGACGGGATCGATGTCGTGGCCGTGGCCGCGGCGGTGGCGGGGTGCGCCGGCGTCTCCGGGCTGGACAGCGGCCGGTTCGGCGAGGTCGCGTCGTATCTGCCGGGCCGCCAGGTGCCCGGGGTGATAGTCCGCCGCCAGGCCGTGCTGATCAGGGTCCGCGCCCGCTGGGGCCTGCAGGTTGCGGACCTGCTCAGCCAGATCACCGCAGCGGTGGCGCCCGTAACCGGGGGGTGCCGGGTTCAGGTGGTCGTCGGTGACATCGATGACCCGCCCGCGCCGGTGCTGCCATCGGCGGCCGGACCAGCGCCGGGCCTTTCGCTTCCCGGTCCGGCCCGCAGGGCCCGCGCCGCGCCAGTGTGATCGGTGACCCGCGACCGTGACGCTCTTCCCGTCTTCCCGACTTCTCCCATTTCCTGACTTCCGGATGTGAGTACAGATGAACCGCACCGCGCTTGGGACCATCACCGGCCTGATCCTGGGCCTGGCCCTGGTCTTCGGAAACTTCGGGGACATGCTGATCGTGGCGCTACTCGGCGCGATCGGCTACGGAGTGGCCAGAGTCCTCGCCGGTGACGTGGACGTGCCCGGCTGGCTGACGCGCGGCCGCGGTACCCGATGACCGCGGCAACGGCCGGATCCGCAGCAGCCGCCCGGAGCGGCCGTACCGAACTCGGGACGATCACCATCGCCGACGGCGTCGTCTCCAAGATCGCTGCCCGCGCGGTGGCCGAGAACCCCGACGCCGGCGCTGCCGCTGCCCGGGTCCTGGGCCGGGCGGTGCCCGCCGCCGGCCACCTCGGCCTGCGCGGCACCGACCTTGCCGGGCTGCCGAAGGCATCGGTAGATGTCGACGGGTCGAAAGCCTTCCTGACCCTGGAGATCAGCGTGCGCTGGCCGACATCGGTGCCGACGGTTACCGATCAGGTCCGCAGCCACCTCCGCAGCCGGGTAACAGAACTGACCGGGCTGACCGTCGAGGAAGTGCACATCGTGGTGGCCGATCTGGTCACCGATATCACTCCTCCGCCCCGCGTCCGCTAGGAAGGACCCGCATGCGCGTGATTAACCGGCCGCTGGCACTCGTCCTTGCCGCCGCCCTGGTAGCGGCCAGCGTCATCGTGATTATCGAGGTCATCGCCTTCGTCGCGCACGCTGGACCATTCGTCGTGCACTGGCCTGCATGGTACTTCTGGGCAGCCAGAACCCACTGGAACGCACTGGTCATCAAGGTGTGGTCGGTCATCCTGATCATCGCCGGGGCGATCGTGCTCGCCTTCGAGCTCAAGCCCCGCAGAGTCACCCGGCTGAAGCTGCGCTCCGATGAGAAAGCCACGGACGCGGCCATGACCCGCCAAGGGCTCGCCGGGACCCTGCGCGCGGCAGCATTGGAAATTGACGGCATCAGCAAGGCAGCCGTCACGGTCCGCCGCCGGCGCGCCCGGGTCGCGGCAACGGCGGCGGCCCGCGACCGGGCCACCGCCGACGCGCTGAAAGAGCCCGTCGCCGAGGCCGCCCGCCAGCGTCTGGAGAACCTCCAGATGCGTCACCCGCCGCACCTGAGGGTGCGCGTCCTTCCCCGGAGCCGCTGATGCACACCGACCGCACCAACCGTCTCGCCCTGACCGTATTCGGCCTGATTGTCTTCCTGGCCGGCGGTTTCGGCCTCACCGCCTCAACAGGCGGCTTCGGCAGGGCGTATGCCCACCGCGCCCTGCTCGCCAACCGATTCGGCACCTACATCGGCACCCACGGAGACTGGCTGTGGCCAGCCGCCGCCGCGGCCTGTCTCCTGATCGCCCTGATCGCGCTGCGGTGGATCGCGGCACTGCTGCTGTCAACCGACCGGGCCAGCGACATCACCCTCACGCGCGGCAGCCGGCAGGGCACCACGATCATGCACCCGGCCGCTCTCAGCGGAGCGATTACCCGCGAGATCGAGACCTATCACGGCGTCGCTACGGCCCGAGCCCGCGTCCTGGGTGACCCGGGCGACCCAGCGCTCGTCGTAGTGGTGACCGCCGCCCGATCCGCCGACCTGGCCGCGCTCCGCCACCGCATCGAATCAGACGCCCTCAGCCACGCCCGCCACGCCCTGGGCAAACCCGGCCTCCCCGTCCAGCTCGACATCAACGTCAGCAACCGCACCCCCGAACGCGTTTCCTAGAAACGTCTCTCCAGGAATGACCAGCATTGCGGCAGAGGCACGGAGCCGGAGAACGACATCGGGCGCCGGACGTCGCCAGGTGCCGAGGCAAGACGCTAAAGCCCGCAGTCGACGCCGCGCTGCTCATGCCGCGGGTCACGCCTAGTCTCCCGGCCAGACCGCCGGATTCTCCCGGTGGCGGCCCGACCCGCCAGACGCCGCTCGCCTCGGGAGCAGGCGCGCCTAATTTCCCAGAAGTTGACGACGCATACCTGGTCGCCCACGCCCAGGAAGGCTATCTCGATGCCTACGAAATCCTTGTCCGGCGGCACTCCGCGATGGCCTACCGGGTTGCGCTGCGGCTGGTAGGCGATCATCATGAGGCGCAGGACGTAGTCCAGGAAGCCCTGGTGGCAGGCTGGGAGAAACTGGCCGGCTTCACCGCGGCCTCGTCGTTCTCGACCTGGCTGTACCGGATCGTGACCCGCCGGGCGCTCAACAAGGTAACCCGCGGCCGCGCTGTCCGCTCCCTCGACCTCCTTGAGGACGTCGCCTATCCTGGCGGCGGCCCGGACGTGCAGGCGGAGCGCAATCAGGCTACTGATGCGGTTACCGGGGCGCTGGCGGGGCTGCCGTTCCCCCAGCGGGTGGTGATCGTTCTGCACCATTTCGAGGGGCTGTCCTACGCGGATGTGGCTAGCGTGACCGGCAGTACTGTCCCAGCGGTACGTAGCCATCTGTTCCGGGCGCGGCGCACACTGGCAACAGCGCTGGAAGAGTGGAGGTGACCAGAACGTGAATGATCCGACTGGGCCCCGCCCGGCGGCACCTAGTCATCTGCTGAACGCGGGCAGCCTTGCCTGCGGTGCTGATGTCGACATCCTGCTCGAGCAGGTCGCCGACGGCCACGCTCGCCAGCTCACAGACCACCAGCGAGACTGCGTCCACTGCCGGGCCGCGATCGGCGAGCTCAACGCCCTGTGGAGTCCCGTCCGCGAGCTTGCCGCCGCCCCCGTTCCATCCCCGCCAGGATTGGCTACAGCGGTGATCGGGCGGATCCGCAGACTCGTCCGAGACGTCGGGTACACCCTGGAGATGACCGACGGCGGCGCTATCCGGATCGCCGGCCGCATCGTGGCGGCTCTGGCCCGCGACAGTGCCAGCCGCGTCCCGGGAGTGCGCCTGGCACTAGGACGCACAACCCACGGCGCGCTCCGCGAACTCGCCCAGGACATCATGCCCGCAGAGCGTCGCGCCGGCACTGCCGCCGGGGTACTAGGTCGCACCGCCGTCGTGGACCTGACCGTCGCGGTGAACTATGACAGGCCCGTCCATCACGTGGCCCTCGACATCCAGAAACAAGTCGTCGCGGCCCTGCGCAACGATCTCGGACTTCGAGCCGCGACCGTGAACGTCGTCATCGGCGACATCTTGGACCCCGCCGGCGAATAGCCGCCGACGTGGCACGAGCGCAGGGACCACTTCCGGGCTGAACGAGATCATCGCGGTCTAGCGAACTCGGCGACCGCGGTGACTGCCGTTCCACCGGCGGCTCAGCGTCAGAATTAGGGTAACCGGCCATGCGCGGTGCCGTACCGCGACCACGCGCGGACGGGAGCTGCCGGCGTGGGTGTCAAACTCGCGCAGTCCCGCAACGAAGACAACAGGATCCCCGCCGCGGTCGGGATGATGCCGCCGCACGAACTCCCGGCGGCGCATGTGCCCGTCGTCGTCCATCCGCACGTCCCTTTCCCAGGTCATCTGCGCCAAACGCTCAACCGCATGACCTCCTGGCCAGCCGAACACACGGGCGGTGCGCCAGGAGCATACGCCAGTCGCCGAGCCGTGCGGCTTGAGCGGGTCCAGCGGGCTGGGTAGTCGAGCGTTCGCTTGATGAGCCCGCTGGCCCGCCGAGGGATCTGCCGAGCTGGGAGCGGCTTCACCGCGCAGCCGGGGCTTCCAACCGCCCAGGGACCCGCGCTCCTTGGCTCGTGCGGGTCTGTACTGCCGCCACCAGCGCTGCCGGCCGCGACTCAGAGGCTCGCCGAGTTCGTCACCCAGGCTGCTGGGATCCAGGCTCAACTGGGAAGGATCGCGGAGTGGTCCTGGCTGCCCATATCCACCGGGTCCGGAAGTTGCTGCGGGCCTGGCTGGCCTGGGCGTGCTAACCCTGGCGTTCCAGCAGCTGCACGATCTCGCCCTCGCTGACGTTCGTGAGCGGCCCTTTCCCAGTGAAGCTTGCCCTGGCTTGCTTCCTCGCCTAGCCAGATGCCGGTCAGCTTGCGCGTACCCTCGGCGGCGCCGCGGTCGAGCGCTGCCTTGACATGGCGAAGATAACCCCTCAATGGCGGCGGCCAACAGGATCTCGTGCCAGCCTCGGCTGGCGTCCGTAGCCGTGGGCCCGTCGTCTTCTCGAGCGGCAATCTTCCAGCCATCCTTGAAGATCGCGTCGGCGAGCAGTCCGCCCAGGACGTTGGCGATCATGCCGGCCGGCTTGTACGACAGCTTAATTATCACCGTCTCCGCCGGCCGATCACCGCCAGGCACGCCAGCACATCACGCCGACGGTCACCGCCAGCGGCGCGCGCCGCCAGGCGGCAGCGGCCGTCTTCCTGGCGGCGTCCGGCAGCTGATCCGGCGCTGTCTTCCGGACCTGGTCCCGGGCCGTCCCGGCCGCCGACTGGGCGTTCTGCAGCGGTCCGGACATGCGGCCTGCGAGCTGGCTGCACAGCAGTCCAGCCTTCGCGGCAGCCTGCTGGCTCGCCTGACTGGCACCGCTCCGCAGGCGCCCAGATAGCTGGCTCGTCTTGTCTTCCGCCAGCGCCGTCACATCTGCCTTGTCGGCCAGTGCCTCCACGGTCTCGCGAGCTGCTCGCGGGTCTCGTGGATTCTGCGTCAGCTGCTGCGGATCATCCGCCGCCGTTGCGGCGGTCGAGGCTCGCAGAGCAGATCAGCATGGCGACCGTTATCGGTGGCCCTGGTCGAGATGCCACCGGCGAACCCGCTCAGCACATCCGATGACTTACATATGAAGCTTACAACGTAAGCCTAAAACCTCACGGAGTTCTGCCGTATCTGCCCTGGAGGCCACCACCCTGCCCAGCAGTACGGCGGTCCAGCTCGGCCTGACCGGCAGCCTGCGTCAGGCGCGCTGCCGGGCACGCGGCGGTGGGGCTGATTAGCCCCCGCGGCGCGAGCTTACAGCCATGATGTCCCGTCGGCAGGCGTCCGGTGCTAAGTGGTCAGGACAGGTCAATCCGGCCGCCGGCGGCCGCCCACACCTCTCACCGCTGGCGGCACTAGGGATCAGGCAGCGGGCGTCGGCAGGCAATGGCTGCGGCTTGGGTATCAGCCTCGCCTGAGGTCCGACTCGCCGGCCACGAAAATCGCAATCCGGTCGAGCATGGCTTCCAGGCCTGTTTCGAACTCCGTTGCCCAGCGGTCCTGGGCGAGCCCGGCCGCCAGGCGGTGCACCGTCGGGAAACGCCTAGCGTCGATCTCGCCCGCAGGATCGATCAGCTCGCGCGGGCTGTCGGCGTCCTCGACCGCCTCTCGCTGCTCAGCGGAGCGGGCCGGGCTCAGGCCGCCGAGAACCGGATCGGCGGGCGCTCCCCCGGCGGGTTCGCCGCCGTCGCTCGAAGCGGTGTCGGTGCCGCCAAAGGATCCGTCACCCGGCTTGGGATCCCGGAGCGTCATGGCGCTGGTTTCCAGCAGCAGGTGACCGAGCAGGAAGCCGTTAAACGTGCGGTAGGTGAGCAGGACGTGCTCGTCGCTGAACCCCTCTCCGGCCAGTCCGCGCAGCATCGCCTCAACCCAGCGCAGCGACCGAAGCGGCGGATTAACCCACGGCGCCCCAGGCGGCCGGGTAGCGACCAGCGGGAAAGCATGCGGATGCGCCAGAGCGTAGCGGCGCACTCCAT
>JAWWPY010000636.1:0-7907 GCA_033854735.1 Streptosporangiaceae bacterium
GGGGCGGCCGGGACAATAACCCGGCCGTCCCGCCACGTTCCATGCGCCGCCCGCTGAGTGCGCGGTCCGCCACGAGGGTCAGTCCGGTTCGACGTCCCGCGACCTGGCCAGCTCAGCCAGGCCATAACGCTCGACGTGCTCGGGGTCGGCCAGGCTGATCGTGCGGAGTCCCTGCCCGGCCAGCCGTTCGTTGATCTCGTCGAAGTGCTCGCCGACGAGCTGCTTCTCCGCGTCGGTGATCCTGCCCTTGTGGGGCTGGCCAGCGTGCTCCACGCTGGCGTAGTTGGTGCGATCGCCACGGGACGAGCCGGCCGCGGCGGTCTTGGCCGGCCGCCTGGCTGGCCGTGCGGTGATGAGCAGTTCGCTTATGGGCTTGTCGGTGGCCAGCTGGTCGAACAAGTCCACGTCCATGGCCACCCGCCGCGGCTCGTCCTCTCCCGGGAGATACAGGTCAACCACGGCCACCCGGAGGGCTGCCTTCTCGATTGCCCGGGCTTCATCGGTGAGGACCTCGATCTCGACCGGGCTGTCGCCGAGCTCGGGATGCTCGTGAATCACGATGCGTGCCACCGCGTCGTCTTGGGCGATGATCTCGCCGCTGAGGTCGCTGAACCTGACGGTCTTCTGACCCACTTGGTATGCCTCCCTGCGTGTCGGTATGGCTGTCGTCGCGCGCTCCTGCGACGGCGGCCGGGGCGTGGAGCACGTCGCTCACCTTGCCCCAAGGATCCGCCGCTGTCAAACGTATGTTCGATAGGATATGGCCGTGTCGATCGTCCTCTGCTCCATGGCAGATGAGTGGGCGCAGATGAGGGGGCCGCACATGACCGGCGCACATGAGGGGCGCGCACATGAGGGGCGCTGCCCTGCTAGCTTTACCTGCCATGGATGAGGCGCGTCGCGTTCTGGTGACCGGCGGAGCTGGATTCGTGGGCGCGACGCTGGTCCGGCGGCTGGTCGGGAGCGGGCACGCGGTTCGCGTGTTCGACAACTACTCGACCGGCGACGCGTCACACCTGGCCGGCGTCGACGCCGAACTGGTCGAGGGGGACATCCGTGATGCCCCGGCGCTCGACGCGGCGCTCACCGGGATGCAGGCCGTCATACACCTCGCGGCGGCAGGCTCGGTCGTGATGTCGGTCGAGGACCCGGCGGCGAACTTCGACGTCAACGTCCTCGGCACGTTCCGGGTGCTCGACGCGGCCCGGCGGGCGGGCGTGGAGCGGACCGTGCAAGCCTCCACCGGAGGCGCGCTGATCGGTGACGCCACGCCGCCGGTCGATGAGTCCTCCCTGCCCAAACCGATCTCGCCCTATGGCGCCAGCAAGCTCGCCGGTGAGGGTTACGCGCACGCCTTTGCCAAGGCGTACGGCCTGCGCACGGTGGCGCTCCGTTTCGCGAATATCTACGGTCCGTGGAGCGAGCGCAAACGCGGAGCGATGACGATGTTCTTCCGCGCGATCCAGGCGGGCGAGCCGATCGTGATCTACGGTGACGGCTCGGCCTCGCGCGACTATGCGCATGTCGAGGACATCTCTCATGCGCTGGAGCTCGCCCTCGAGCGCGATGTCCCAGGCGGCACCGTGCTGCATATCGCATCCGGGGTCGAGACCACCGTGACCGAGCTGGCCCGCCTGTGCTGTGCCGCGGCCGGCGTGCCGGATCATCCGGTCGAGTACCGGCCGAAGCGGGCCGGTGAGGTGGACCGCAACTTCGCGTCCTACGACCTCGCCCAGAAGATGCTCGGGTACGCGCCCAGCATCAGCCGTGAGGCCGGTATCCGGGAGACCTGGCAGTGGTTCCAGGAGTCGGTCTTCCGCGCCTAGCGGCCCGCCTGGCGTCGCGCCCAGTGCTTCTGCGCGGTCAGGCCGGGCGGGTGGTCCGCAGCCGGACGGTGACGTCCAGCTCGCGGAGGCTGCCGAGCATGTCGTCGGAGTACTCGGTGCCGATGTCGGTGAGGACGTAGCCGAGGTCGTCTCGTGTTCCGAGTAGCTGGCCCTCGATGTTGGCGCTGTGCTCGGCGAGTAGCTGGTTGATGGTGGCCAGCACACCAGGGACGTTGCGGTGCAGATGGATCAGCCGGTGCCGGCCCGGCGTGCGCGGCAGCGCGACCCCCGGCAGGTTCACGCTCAGCGAGGTCGCGCCGGACGTGACGTAGTCGTGCAGTTTCCCGGCGACGAACTCGCCGATGTCCTGCTGCGCCTCCTCGGTCGATCCGCCGACGTGCGGCGTGAGGATGACGTTCGGCAGGCCGCGTAGCTCCGAGGTGAACTCCTCACCGCGGCCGCGTGGCTCGTGCGGGAACACGTCCACCGCCGCCCCGGCCAGATGCCCGGATCCGATGTGCCGCCGCAGCGCCGCATGATCAACGACGAAGCCGCGGGAGAGATTGAGGAACAGGCTGCCGGGGCGCATGGCCGCGAACTCCTGCTCGCCGAACAGGCCGCTGTTGCCCGGCCGGCCATCCACGTGCAGGGTGACCACGTCGGACATCTCCAGCAGTTCCTCCAGTGTTCCGCAGCGCCGGGCGTTGCCCAGCGCCAGCTTGTCGGCGGTGTCGTAGAAGAACACGGTCATGCCGAGGCTCTCCGCCAGGACCGACAGCTGCCCGCCGATGTTGCCGTAGCCGACGATCCCCAGCCGCCGACCGCGCACCTCGTGGCTGCCGGACGCTGACTTGTCCCACACGCCCGCGTGCATCTGGGCGTTCTTGTCGGTCAGCCGCCGGGTCAGCGCGACGATCTCGGCCAGGGCCAGCTCGACCACGCTGCGCGTGTTCGAGAACGGCGCGTTGAACACCGCGACCCCCTGCCGGGACGCCGCGCCCAGGTCAATCTGGTTGACGCCGATGCAGAACGCGCCGACGGCCAGCAGGCCGGGCGCGGCATCGAGGACACGCTCCGTGACGTTCGTCCCGGACCGGATGCCCAGCAGCTGAACGCCGCCGATCGCCTCGATCAGCTCGTCCTCGTCCAGTGCCCGGGCCACCGTTTCCACCTGGTAGCCGTCCTTGCTCAGGCGGGCGGCCGCGCCCGGGTGAATGTTCTCCAGCAGCAGGACACGAATCTGCTCGTCCGCGCGGTCCAGCGTCAATGCCCATCCCCTCAGTGCCCCAGAAAACTCCCGCAGGCAGCCTAACCGCCGTCAGAACCAACGTGGGTATCGAGCCAGGTGCTGAGCGGCCGGGCGGCGACCAGGAAGCCGGCGACGCGGGTCCGCGCCGCCGGGCTCCCCAGCCAGGCCTCGACGGGCCATTCCTTCCAGGCGATCAGCCCCTTATGCCGGAGCAGCCCGATCCTCGGGTGATCCGCGGGGTATCCCCGGGGGGCGGTCTTCAGCGAATCCCGGGAATGGACACTGATCCCGTGTTCCTCCACCGCCCGGATGACCTGCTCCAGTTGCCCGCCAGCGGCGTCGCTGGCGACCGCATGGCGGTAGCGCTCCAGCTGGCCGGGGGTCATGTGGTACATCCCGTCACCGACGGCCAGGCCCCGGGCGGTGAGCTGGATATACCCGCTGCCGAGCGTCGCGCCAATATTGGTCTTGTACGGCGACTTGTCCTTGCTGAACCGGACGTCCCGGTAGGGGCGGAAGATCTTCGCGCCGCCAAACTCCGGCTCGAGCTCCGCCAGGAGCTCGGCCATCGGGCCGAGAACTTTCTCCTCGTAAATTGCCTTGTGCCTGGTCCAGTACGTCCGTGAATTGTCCGCTTCCAGGCCCTCGAAGAAGTCCAGCGCCTCTTCTGGCCACCCTTGGAATGGCATCCGGATCCTCCCCGCCACGGCCGCCGGGCTCGCCGGCCGGCCACACCATACCGCTCTGAGCCGGTGACCTGAGCCAGGAACATCCTCCCGCCCCGGCCGGCGGTCAAGTGCGAGGCGTCCGTGCATCGCCCCGCAGGCGTAACCGTAACCAGGGGCCACCCACGCCAAGGGCGTCTCGTGCCCGACATCAGAACCGCTGGCTTAGCCGTGCAAGCCAGCGGGGCGATGCGCGGACGCCTGCCCGGGCTTCCCCGGTTTGTCCCAAGTTTCAACTACGCCCCAGCCGGAGCTTAAACTGGCTGTCTCGCCGTGAGCAGCTCGATTCAACGCCGTTCTTGGTGGGCGCTTTAGCATTCCTTTGCGTAACCTTTAATGTTTCTTGGCGGGGTAATTAATGACGGGCTTCGTTCAGCCCGCCGGCTCGCCGACGGTGCTACGAAGCTAGGCGGGGAAACGTATGGAGCCATCGGGTCTTCACCGGCCGGAGCAAGCAGCCTCCGGTACGGCGCGGACACTTGACCGTGGCGGTGCGGCCGCCGGGGCCGGCGGCGCGCCGACCACCGGATCAGGTGATCCGGGCCCGGCCGGCCGCTTCCGCATCGGCGCACTGGCCCGCCATCCGGTCGCCGTCCACCTGGCGGTCCTGGTCGGCTTTATCGCCGCCGGCATCGCGGTGACCTGGCCACGGGCCACCTACCTGGCCGGCCGCCTGCCGGCCACGCGTGACGCGGGCAGTTATGTCTGGGGATTCTGGTGGATCGCCCGCCAGGCCGAGCACCTCAGCAATCCGTGGTTCACCAGTTACATCGCCGCTCCGACGGGGACGCAGCTCGGGCTGCACGCCCTGATGCCCCTGCCGGGCCTGCTGATGATTCCCATCACCCTCGCCTTCGGCCCGAGTGCCTCCTACAACCTGCTGTCCATAGCGATGCCCGGCCTGTTCTGCTACGCGACGTACCGGGTGGGCCGGCTGTGGCTGCCGTCGCAGGTCGGCGCCATCGCGGCGGGCGCGTTCTTCGGCCTCTCGTCGATGCTGACCTGGCGTTCCTGGTATCACCTGAACCTGGCGGCCGGAGTGCTGTTCATTCCGCTGGCCCTGGAGGCCGCGGTGCGGCTGAGGCGGCGGCCCGGCTGGCGCCAGGCCCTGGTCCTCGGGCTGGTCGTGGGCGGCGCGGTGCTGACCGACCAGGAGATGGCCGTCCTCGTGATCATCGTGACCGGCGCGGCCCTGCTGCCGTGGCTGCTGGGCCGGCCAGCCGTAGCGAAGCTGTGGCCTGCCGCGCTGGCCGCGCTGGTGGCCGTGGTCTTCGCCAGCCCTCAGATCATCGCCGTCATGCAGCAGACGAAATCGGGCGGTGCCACGTCCCCGTTGCGGGCCCTGGCCACCTCTTACGTGGTGAGCGGCGTCCAGCTCCCGGATATGTTCGCGGTCTCTCCGAGGGCGGATTTCCTCGGGCTCAACGGCTTCCCGCTCGCTTACCACGGCGCGCTCGGCGACGGGATCCCCACCTTCGGCCTGGTGCTGACCGTGCTCGCGCTGCTCGGCCTGGTCCTCGCGTGGCGCCGGCGAGGCGCGTGGCTGCTGGCCCTGCTGTGGCTGGGGTGTGCGGCCCTGGCGCTGGGGGCGGTGCTGAAGATCGGCACGCATACCTTCACCCCGGTCGCTGAGACATTCGACGGCCAGCGGGTCTCGGCCGTCATGCCGTACACCTGGTTCGTCCGGCTCCCGGTGCTGGCCGGCTTCCGGGAGGCGAGCCGCATCATGATGCTCGGCATCCTGCCGGCTGCCCTGCTCGCCGGGGCGGCGGTGGACTGGCTGCGCTATCACGCGGCCAAGGCCATCGTCGTGGTCGCGGTGCTCGGACTCCTCGAAGCCGGCTGGGCCGGCAGCAGCTGGATCAGCGTGATGCCCACCGCCCTGCCCGCCGCTGACCGCCAGATCGCGGCCGACCACTCGAATTCCATGGTCGTCGATGTCCCCTACGGCATACGCGGCGGCACCAACTTCAGCGGGCGCGGGTTCGATCCGGACGCGCAGGTGCTGGCGACCGCTGATGGCCACCCGCGCGCGGTCGGTTTCATCTCCCGGGTACCGGCCCCGACGGTGGCCGGGCTGAGCAAGCACCCGTTCTTCGCCCGGCTGGTCGCCACCCAGGAGGGCTTGCGGAGCACTCCGGCCGAACTGGCCGCGGCCCGCCTGGATGCCCGCCGGATGGGTGTCGGCTGGGTCCTGATATGGAACTGGCAGACCCCGGGCCATGCGGTGCTGCGGTACCTGCGCGCCGTCGGGTTCCACTTCGACTACCGGGCGGAGGGCGTCAGGGTCTGGCGGCCGAACGTCTCCAGTAAGTCTGCCTAACCGCGGGCCCAGGATCGGTCCCGACAGGGGGAATAGATGACCGTGTCATCGTCGGCCAGCGAAGCCCGGCCGCCCGCGAGTACCGACCATCGCTGGCTGATCCTGGTCATCGTCGCCATCGCCCAGCTGATGGTCGTTCTCGATGCCACCATCGTGAACATCGCGCTGCCCTCCGCCCAGCGCGCGCTCGGATTCCCCAACGGCGACCGGCAGTGGGTCGTGACGGCCTACGCCCTGGCCTTCGGCAGCCTGCTGCTGCTCGGCGGCCGGGTCGGCGACATGTTCAGCCGCAAGTGGGTATTCATCACCGGCCTGCTGGGATTCGCCGCCTCCTCGGCGCTCGGCGGCGCCGCTGTCTCGTTCGGCATGCTCGTGGCCGCCCGCACGCTGCAGGGAGCGTTCGGCGCGATCCTCGCGCCGGCCGCCCTCGGCACCCTGATCAGCACGTTCCGGGACCCGCGCGAGCGGGGCCGGGCCTTCGGCGTGTTCGGCTCCGTGGCCGGCGGTGGTGGCGCGGTGGGCCTGATCCTCGGCGGGGTGCTGACCGAGTATCTGTCCTGGCGCTGGACCCTGTACGTCAACCTGGTCTTCGCCGCGATCGCCGTGGCCGGCGCGCTGATGTACATGCGCACCAACCGGCCGGCCAGCCGGCCGCGCATGGACTGGGCCGGAACACTGCTGGCCTCCTCCGGGCTCTTCTGCATCGTCTTCGGCTTCTCCCACGCCGAGACGGCCAGCTGGACGGCCGCCCTGACCCTCGGGTCGCTGGCCCTGGGCGCGGCCCTGCTCGCCGCGTTCGCTTTCGCTGAGGGACGGGTGAGCCACCCGCTGCTGCCGCTGCGCGTGATCGTCGACCGCACCCGGGGCGGCGCCTACGTTGCGGTCGGCCTGGCCGGGATCGCGATCTTCGGCGTTTTCCTGTTCCTGACTTATTACCTGCAGCAGGTCAAGGGGTACAGCCCGGTCAGCTCGGGCCTGGCCTTCCTGCCGATGATCGGCTGCATCCTGGTCAGCTCCAACGTCTCCAGCATCGTGACGCTGCCCCGGTTCGGGCCTCGTGTGCTCATCGCCAGCGGGATGCTGCTGGGCGTGGGTTCCATGCTGTACCTGACCCAGCTCACCGTGACGTCCAGCTACGCCTCGGCCGTGCTGCCCGCCCTGCTGGCCCTGGGCCTCGGCTTCGGCATGATCATCTCGCCGGCCATCAACACGGCCACGGCCGGCGTGCAGCGCCAGGACGCGGGTGTGGCGTCTGCGCTGGTCAACACCATGCAGCAGGTCGGTGGCTCGATCGGCACCGCGGCGCTCAGCACGGTCGCGCTCACCGCCGCGGCTCACTACCTGATCGCGCATCACACCGGAAAGCTGGCGCCGGCCATCGCGGCGACCCACGGCTACACGATGGCCTTCGCCGCCTCGGCGGCCCTGTTCGGGCTCGGCACGGTGCTCGCCATCGTGCTGCTGCCGTCCCGGCAGCGGCTGGAGCAGCTCAGGAACGCCGCCACCGCCGCGGCACTGGCGTCGGCCGGTGAGACGGATACGGTGTCGAGTACAGCCTGACCTCCCTGGCGGCGATGCAGCCCCCGAGCACGAGGAGAACCTCATGGCCGACAGCGAAACGGCGATCACCGCTGATGAGGCCGGGCAGGTGCAGCGCGCGAACGCGTCGGGGCTCACCCCGGTCGTGTTCGTGCACGGCCTGTGGCTGCTGCCGAGCAGCTGGGACCGGTGGGCCGAGG
Organism: Streptosporangiaceae bacterium; assembly: GCA_033854735.1. Classification (GTDB taxonomy): domain Bacteria; phylum Actinomycetota; class Actinomycetes; order Streptosporangiales; family Streptosporangiaceae; genus JAWWPY01. The sequence continues at coordinate 7,863 of JAWWPY010000636.1, forward strand.
TGTTCGAGAGCGCCGGTTACGTGGCCCTGACACCGGGCTGGCCCG
>JAWWPY010000637.1:0-3740 GCA_033854735.1 Streptosporangiaceae bacterium
CAGCGAGCGCCTGATCCAGCCATTGCGGCAAACAGCGAACGTGAGCGCCCCTGCGGTCGAGGGGGCCGAAGTCCTGCAGTACGCCGCGCGCGCCCTTTCCCTGGGGGACCTGGATCTCGCCGAGCGATACGCACGGGAAGCGCTGCGCAGCGCCGCGGCCGGTGATCTCCGGCTGCAGGCCGAGGCCCAGTCGCTGCTGGGCAATGTTGCGCATGAACGGGGCAAGCCCGCCGACGCGGAAGCCCGGTACCGGCAGGCCGCCGGACTGTTCGAAACTGTCCAGGACACGGCGGCCGTGGCCCGTCAGCTTGCGGCGATCGGCCAGACATTGCTCGATCAAGGCCGGCTGACCGATGCCGTCCACGAGCTGCAGGCCGCGGTAGGCCGCCTCCCCAACGATGCCGTCGTGCAGACGGGGCTCGGGCGGGCCCTCTGGCAGCTCGGCCAGTCCAGGACCGCGGAGGCCATTTTCGCCGGGGTCCTGGCGATGGACGGGAGCAACGTGGAGGCCCTGCGCGGCCGTGGCGAGGTCCTCGCCGAGCTGGGCGATGCCCGGGGCGCCCTGCGCGACCTGGACCGCCTGGCCTCAGCTGCGCTGCCCTCCGTCCGCGCTGCCCGGGGCCTGGCCCTCGCCCAACTCGGTGAGCAGGCGCAAGCGGAGGAGGAAATCAAGGCCGCGCTCACTGAGGTACCCCACAGCGGGCCAGTACTCCTGTATGCCGCCCGGGCTGAGGCCATCGGTGGTGACAAGGCTGCCGCCATGGAACTGGCTGAGCGCGCACTCATCGCCACCGATCCGTCCCTGCCTCCTTATCAGCGGGAAGCCGCTCAGGAGCTCATCGCGTAGGCTTCGCGGCTGATCTGCAGGTTCACCGAGCCGCGTCGAGTACGGCCTGCTTCCGGAACACCTCGATAGCCTCGCCGAGTTCGGTGGGGTCGGGGGCGGCCACCATCTGGTTGAGTTTCAGGTCGGTGTTGGCTGCGGCCTGGACGGCGAATTTTCCTGCAGCCTTCGCCAGCACGTCAGCCGGGGTGGCGAACGTAGCGGGCGCTAAGAGCTCGATGTTCGCCGCATGGATCTGGACCGCCGCCGCGTACGTCCGGATCTGCCCGAGCCGCGCCGGCATCTCCTCACCGTGGTAGTCCGCGGCGTTGGCCACAGTGGTCCGCAAGTCCTCGGCCGCGCCCAGCAGGTCAAGGCACCCCTGGCGCCGCGTGTCCGCGTGCCGGTCGCGGCGGTCCTGGTCAGCCCGGCGGATATCCCGCAGGTACACCGGGATGAATGAGACCCCGGCACCCACCACGGCCGCGCCAGCCGTAATCGCGGCCACATAGAGGGAAACGTCCGGCACGTATTCCATCCTCGCTTGTTAACTGCTTCTCCGCACGGTTTGCCACTCGGGCGCGCCATGTCGCGTCGGTCGGGCGTCGAGTAGCATGCAGCAGGTCACCCGCCGGTGTAGCTCAGTTGGCAGAGCAGCCGTCTTGTAAACGGCAGGTCAGCGGTTCGATCCCGCTCACCGGCTCCCTCCGTGGCCGGGTCTCCCGCCCGGATGAGTGTGCTCAGGGGCGGGGGCGGGTGGCTCCCCACTGGTCCCAGTGCACGACTTCCTCGACCGGGCGGCGTTTCGGCTGAGCCCAGCGGCCCCGGGCCGGGTAGCCCAGCGGGAGCAGTCCCATGGTCAGTGCATCCTCGGGCAGCCCCAGCAGTTCCCGTACCTCGTCCTCGTGCCCGGAGTACAGCGTGGTCAGGGTGGTTCCTACGCCGTGGGCCCGGGCGGCCAGGATGAGCTGCTGCACCGCCCCGTAGATCGAGCTGCCCAGCCGGGGGCTCCGGGCGCCGGCCGCGTTCCGCAGCACCGGGAAGATCCACACCGGCGCCTCGGCGAGGTGGTGGGCCAGGTGCTCGGCGGCCAGGAACGAGCGGGGGCTCAGCCCGTCCGCGCCGGGCGGCGCGGCGAGGATCTCCTCCCGCCGGCTGCCGTACGCCCGGTCCCAGCCCTCCAGGTACCAGGCGGCCACCTGCTGCTTGATCGCCGGATCGGTGACCACGACCCAGCCCCATCCCTGCTGGTTGCCGCCGGTCGGGCCGCGCACCGCCGCGTCGAGGATGGCCCAGATGACCTCGTCCGGGATCGGCTCGGGGGACAGGTAGCGGCGGGCCGGGGTCGAGTGCAGGGCATCGAGAACCGGCAGTGACTCAGCCTCTGGTGCGGGCACGGGGATCCTCTCGCCATGTCGTAGTGATCACACGACTTTACGGCTGGCCGCAGCCGCCTCACTAATAATGCTATGTCGATCGGATTTATAGACTTATGGAGTGGTTGCCGACCGGGTCGCCACCCAGTTCGCCGGGTCGCCCGCCACGGTGGCCAAGGGGTTGCGGGTGCTGCAGGACACGCCACCGGCGCCGACGAAATCCTGGTGACCACGATCACACACGACCACGCCGGCCGGGTCCGCTCCTTCGAGCTGCTGGCCCAGGAGTGGGGGCAACCATAGCCCGACCCAGCTTCCGCGAGGGCCCCACCAGGACCTTAACCCCGTTAAATGGTGTCGTGCCACCCAGAGCACCACAAGCCACGACGTGTACTCTGATCACCGGGGCAGTTACTCGCCGTGACTTCGGCTCAACGCGACTATTTGCCCGCAGGTGGGTACGTAGTGGACGGTGAAACTATCCACATGGGTACGACGTTGCGCCGAGTGGGATGGTTCGTGCATCCGGGTGTGACGCTACGCGACGACCCCGCGTCTTACGTGGACACCGCACGAGCCCCCCGCCGGATCTGGGTATGGGGTGAGAACGCATGGGGCCCGCTGACATGGACGAGCCTGGTCCGGGCCACGGGCATGCGCCGGGAAGCGAGGACCCGCCCGCACCCGAACCGGCCAGTGCTGGTCCGGAGGGCGCCAGCGACGTCCCGGACGCCGGCAGCAAGGTAGCCGACGCCGGCAGCGGAGCGCCGGATGGCGGCAGTGAGGCGCCCGGCTACAGTGAGGCGCCCGGCCACAGTGAGGCGCCGGATGGCGGCGGTGAGGCGCCAGACGCCGCCGGGGCCGCCCCTGCGGATGCGGCGGGTTCTGCCCCCGGCGATACCGCAGCCGACCCAGCTACCCCGCCGGGTGCCGTGCTGGCCGAGCCGGTCGAGCTGGGCCACCGCCCCAGCCGCAAGAAGAAGATCCTGGCCTGGACGGCCGGGGGTGTCGCGGTCGTGGTGCTGCTGGCCCTCGGCGGTGCCTACGCCGTCTACCGGCACCTGAACGGCAACATCCACCAGGTCAACATCTCCGGGGAACTCGGCAGCCAGCCGGTCGACACCCACCCGCAGGCCGAGAACATCATGGTCATCGGCTCGGACACCCGCAATGGCCAGGGCCGGGGCTTCGGCCAGGGCCTCAACACGGCCCAGTCCGACACGCTGATGATCTTGCATCTGGCGGCTGACCGGAAGTGGGTCAACGTGATGTCGATCCCGCGCGACTCGTGGGTGAACATCCCGGCCTGCACGATGGGCAACGGCCAGACGTCCTCGCCGACCACCTTCAAGATCAATGAGGCCTTCGCCCTGGGCAACCTGGACGGCAACCACACCGACCTGGGCGTCGCCTGCACCATCAAGACCCTCGAGCAGGACACCGGCATCCACATCGATCACTTCGTCGAGGTGAACTTCTCGGGCTTCCGGGACATGGTGAACGCGCTCGGAGGGGTCGAGGAGTGCAACACCACGGCGATC
>JAWWPY010000638.1:0-6218 GCA_033854735.1 Streptosporangiaceae bacterium
CCGCACATTCGGACGCAAGCCGTCTGGCCGTCGCGCGAATCGCAGCCAATGACGAGACGCTATCCACATTCGATTTTGACAATCGAGAGCCATCCAGTTCGCACAGTGATACCGTCCACATCGGGTCGTCACCTTGTTCGAGCACGACAAAATATGGCCCGTCGAGAAACCAGGCTTCCTCTTTGGCTGCACTGGACTTTCGTTGGAGGTGCAGCGCAGCACCGAGCAATGCGGAGGTAAACACGACAGGAAAATCGGACCAGTGTTCCTCGGGGAAAGCCCTGTCGCCCAGACGGAGCCAAACCGGGCCCGTAATTGATTTACGTTCGGATATGGATAGCGATTCGAATTCTACTATCAGCTCTAGTGTCTGCATATAACCTTCATCCTAGTACCTGGGCCATGCGGTCTCAATTACCCTTGTGGATTTGTTGACCCACATGTAGATATAGTAGTTGTCATATGGTCCACGCATGAGATACCGGGTCCCCTGCGTGCTGAGGATCTCAGAGTTTCGGTATGAAATCCGAATGGCCCGCTCGATCGCACTCGGGGACATTTGGTGGGGAAAGAGATCTTTCAGGCCGCTGACACGGGCGCCTTCTGGGTAGTGACCCGACATAATGTGCTCCATGTCAATATCAATCTTGCGCCAGCCAGGCATTGAGACCGGCTTACACGCCATCAGGCCCAGCGGGTCAATGTCGGTGCTGGGGTTGGGGACGTAGGTGTGCGGGTTGGGAGCTGGAGCCAGGCCCAGGGGGTCGGGGCTGAGGTAGCGGCCGGTGGCGGGGTCGTAGTAGCGGTGGTGGTTGTAGTGCAGGCCGGTTTCGGGGTCAGCGTACTGGCCGGGGAACCGCAGTGGGGTGGAGGCGCCGCCGGGGTGCCAGAGGGTGGTGCCCCATAGCGTGTGCTGCTGGTAGCCGGCCAGGGTTCCGTCGGGGGCGGTGAGCTCGGCCGGGGAGCCGATGAGGTCGGTGACGATGGCGTAGAACCGCCGGTCGATGTCGCGCGGCGGGGCATCGCGCGGTGCCAGTCGTTCGGCCTGGGTGACGGGGGTGAAGGTGCCGGGCTGGTAGTCCCAGGTGATGACGTGACCGGGTCCGTCCCCGGCGGCCCCACCCGGCGGGGGAGCGGCGGGCTGAGCGGGCGAGCGGGCGCGCACGCGCACGCTGGTGGTGACCTGCTCGGCGAGGGTCGGGCCGTCCCAGGTGAAGTCGGTCTGCTCGGCGACGTGGCCGTCGGGAGCCAGGCGCTGCTTGGCGATGCGGCGGCCGAGGGGGTCGTAGAGATAGCGCCAGCGGGTGCCGTCCGGGGTGGTGACGGCGGTGAGCCTGTCGTCGCCGTCCCACTCGTAGCGCCAGGTGTCTGGTTTGCGGGAGATCCGGGCGCGCTGGCGGAGGGTGATGCGGCCCCGGCGGTCGTGCTGGTAACGGACCGAGCCGGACCGGGTGATCAGCGTGCCGGCGTATTCCCGCTGGCCTTGCAGGTCGGGGCCGAGCCAGGAGTCGGCGGGGCCTGGCGGCGGAGCGGGCCAGGCCGCCCCCGTGAGGTTGCCGGCGGAATCGTAGGCGTAGTGCTCGGCCCAGCCCGGTCCGTCCACGTCCTTGACGTTTCCCGCGGGGTCAAGGGTGAACCGGCGCGGGCCGGCCAGGAGGTCATCGAGGCCGGTCAGGCAGCCATCGGCCCGGTAGGAGTAGGCGCGGCGCTGCAGCAACCGCCCGCTGCCGGCCGGCGCGGGGGCCAGGGCCTGGGCGACTAGCCGCCCGGCTGGATTCCAGTCCTGGGTGAGGGTCAGGCCGCCAGGCAAGTCGCGGCGGGTCTCCCGGCTGGCCGCGTCGTAGCCGAACCGGAGTTCGTGGCCGTCGGCGTGCATGGCGATGGGCCGGCCGACCGGGTCGTAGTGCCAGCGGGTCTGCGCGCCGGAAGGGGTTGTCCGCTGGCTGCGCCGCCCGCAGGCGTCGTAGCCGGAACGCACGGTCCGCCCGTTGCAGGTCTCGGCGGTTACCCGGCCGGCCGCGTCCCGTTCGATCTGGATCTCGGCGTCATCGCTGCGGCCCCGGGTGAGCCGGCCCGCGGCGTCGTAACCGAACGTGGTGACCGCGCCGCCGGTCCGGCGCTCAACCAGGTTACCGAACTCGTCATACCGGTAGCCGGTCTGCTGGCCGGCTTCATCGATGCGCGCGGAGAGCTGCCCGGCGGCGTCGTAGGCGTACCGCGTGGTAGCGCCGTTGTAGTCGGTCTCGGCCACCAGCCTGCCCGCCGGGTCGTACTCGTACCGCCAGGTCAGCCCGCCGTGAGTGACCGCGGTCAGGCGCAGGGCGTGGTCATAGGCGAATTCAGTGCGGGCGCCGTCGGGGCCGGTCTGCGCCGAGATGAGGTCGAAGCTGGTGTGCTCGAACTTGGTCAGTCCCGCGGCCGGGCTGACGTGCGTGGCCAGGTTCCCTTCCCCGTCATAGGACCACCGTTCGATGCTCCCGTCGGGGAGAGTGCGGGAGTGCAGCATGCCCTCGGTGGTCCACGAGAACCGGGTGATCTCCTCGCCGGGGCCAGTGATGGCGGCGATGCGGCCGAACCTGTCCCGCGCGTACCGGGTAAGCGCGCCGTCCGGGCCGGTGACCGCGACCGGCAGCCCGGCCGGGTCGCACTCCACCCGGGTGGTCGCCCCCAGCGGGTCGATGACGCTGGCCAGATGACCGCGCTCATCGTAGGAGAACCGTGTGACTGTCCCATCTGGGCCGGTCAGCCGGACCGGGTGGCCGGCCGTGTCGTAGTCCTGCAGCCAGATCGCCCCGTCCGGGCCGGCCACTGAAACGGGCAGGTTCAGCTCGTTGTACCGGGCGGTGGCCTCTGTCCCGTCGGGGTGGGTGACCGCCGTCAGGTTGGCCGCGCCGTCGTAGCGGTAGCGGATGATGCGGCCCAGCGGGTCCGCGTGCGCGATGACCCGGCCGCGCTCATCATGCTCCCAGCGGGTCACGTTTCCCAGCGGATCGATGACCGCAGTGACCTGGGACCGGTCGCTGAGCTGGTAGACGGTCGCCGCCCCCGCGTGGTCGGTCCACGTGGTCACCCGGTTCGCCGGGTCATAACCGAACGTGCCCGACAACGCCCCGTCTGGCCCCTCGGCCCGCACGCACCGCCCCTGGTCGTCGTAGCCGTACCGGTAGGACCAGCCATTGCGGTCCTCCCAGCCGGCCAGCCGCCCCACCCCGTCATACGACATCCGCAACGGCCTGCCGGATGAGTTGATGATCTCGGCCAGCCGGCGGTGGGAGTCGTAGGCGTACCTGGCCAGCGGGGCATCCCCGCCGCCCGGAGCCGCTCCGGCCAGTGCCAGCCCGGTGACCAGGCCGTCGGCCGCCGATACGCGGATCTGGTAGCCACCGTCATGGGTGACCGCCTCCGGCGCGCCCGTCTGGTCGTAGCTGAAGGTGATGTGCTGCCCGGCCCGGTCGGTGACCGACACTAACGGCAGCTCTCCGTGCCCCGCGGCAGACAGGTAATACCCCGACCGCGGTGCGAACCGCCACACCGAGCCCGCCTGCGGATCGGTGATGGTGTAGCTGCCGTCCGCGTCACGCGCCAGGGGCCAGCGTGGCCCCGATATCGGCCACGCCTGGACGCCGTCCTGATCAGGGGGCGGGAAACACAGGACCCGGCCGTCGGCGAACGCGGCCAGCACGCGGTGTGCGTCTACCGCCAGCCGCTGGTCGAACGTGGAGGCCCAGGAGGGGCCGAACCAGCGGCCTGCCCGCCAGGACGACCGGTGCACCCGCTGCACCGCCAGCGGCAGGGCCCCCGGCAGCGTGACATCCAGCTGGGAAAGCACCACATCGCCCGATGCCACATCGACCGGGTCGGCCTGCAGGGTCATGTCCGCGGGCGCCCGCGCGGCCGCCTCCGGATTGGCCGCCGCATCCCGCAGGCCCGCGGCGGCGGCGTTCTCACCGGTGCCCACCACGGAGCGCTCGGCCACGTCGGCCCCGGCGCCGGCCGCGGTGCCGGCCCCGTCGGTGCCGACCGCCAGCAGCACGTTAGGCACCAGTTTCCCGGCCGCCTGAAACGGGTCGCTGCCCCACCCGGACCCGACCAGGCCCTTCACCAGGTCGACCGGGTGGGTCGCGTCGTGGACCAGGCCCGCTGCGGTGGCCGACAGTCCGTCCGCGTACTCCGCCAGGTGGGTCATGTTGTACGGGTCGGTGGGGTTCAGCGAGCGGGCGAGCTTCACCAGGTCCGCCGTCCCCTTGAGCACCCCGCCCTCGAAATGCAGCTCCGCCATCCGCCCCGCCTGCCCGGCGTCGGCCAGGTCGTCGACGAGCCGTTGAGTAAATGAGGGCTCGGCAGGCGCCAGGCTGGTCGCGGAGCGGATCTTGGCGGCCGCCTCCCCGGCTGATTCGTCCCGGCGCTGGCGGGCCACGGCCAGGACCCGTTCGGCCTGCTGCCGCAGCGCCTCGCCCGGGTCGGTGAACGGACCAGGCCTGGTTGGCTGCGGGCCCGGGTTGCGGCCCGCGGCCAGGCTGTCGTTGTAGACCTGAGCCGCCTGATTGTAGCCCGCAACCTGCTCGTTATAGCTGGTCACGGCGGTGGCGGTGGCTCGTTTCCCTGCCTCGTACAAGTCGATGGCCTGCCGGGCCTGGCCCTGGGCCCAGGTCACCGTCTCGGCATACGGGTCCAGCGCGCCGGCCCCGTCCCCGCATCCGGTGGCCGCGTCTTGCCACCGCGCAGGCTGCGGGGCGTATTTGGCCCGGAACGCATCAGCTGCCGCGCCGGTCCAGTGCGCGGTATCGATGCCGGACAGCCCGGCCGCGGTCTCCCCGAACGCCCCGGCGAAGGTCCGCAGCTGCCGCGCGGCCTGGCTGATCGCGGCCGGATCGCCGTGGATCAGCTGCGTGGGATCGGTGGTCTGGCCGAGCTGCTCCTCGGGCACCTCCGCGCCGAGGAAATTAGCCGCCGTATCGCCGGCCGCCACGACCGCCTGCGCCGCGCCGGATAACCCGACCGCATTCAGGCCTGCCCCGGCCAGGCGCGCGCCGCGGTCGATGATGGTTCCCGTCGCGTGCTCCGCGCCGGTCGCGAGCCGCTCTGTCTCTGCGCCTACTGCGTCAAGCGCATGGTCAAACCAGCCCATCCGGCCTCACCCCGCCGGCGCCATCGGATCGCCCACCGCCGCGTCGGTCACGTCCTTCAGCGCGCCCACCGCGTATTGCTCGGCATCGGCGTACACGCCGGCATTGAGCCCCAGCCGCACCGCGATCTCGTTTCCGTCCTGCACCAGCGATCGCACCCCCCACGACCACCGGTCACAAAACCCCGAGAACGCCCCCTGGAGCCCGGCATTACCGACCTGTAAGCCGCTCAGCGCCAGGCCGGAAAACCCGCGCCCGACCCCTGCCTCCTCGACGAAGCCCAGCTTCCCGAGGGCGCGGATCGTGTCGCTGATCCCCTGCGCGGTCTCCCGCAGCGCCGCCCGGTCCACCGTGAACCCGTCAGCCATCCAGCTCCTCCCGCCGCCTCGCACCCGAGCAGAAGCACCCCGCGCCATCGCCGCCCATCATAACCAGGCCGCCGACAAAGAGGGCCTTCAGCCGGAGCCAGGCCCCACGATGCCGGCGACGGCGCAGGCGATGTTGTCGGGGCGCCGGCCTGTTTGAGCGTCGCTCGTTGCTGCCGCTAGGCGGGCTGATCCGCGAGCTGGATGATGCTGAACACGCTGCCCTGCGGATCAGCCGCCACCGCGATGCGGCCGACCGGGGTGTCGAACGGCTCAGCCAGGACCGAGCCGCCTAGTTCGGTGATCTTCGCCGCGGAGGCGTCGGCGTCCGCGACGGCGAAAAACACGTGCCAGTGGTTCGGCGTGCCCGGCAACTGTGGCGCCATGGTGCCCCCGACCTGCTGGCCGTACGCTTCGAACATCGTGTACTCACCGACCCCCATGTCCATGACGGACGTGGTCACGCCGAGCACCTGCTGATAGAACGCGGCGGCGGTGGCCGGGTCGGTGGTGATCAGCTCGTTCCAGGTAATCGTTCCTGGCTCGTTGACCAGCGAGGCACCGATGTGCAGGCCCGCCTGCCAAAACGCTACAGCCGCACCGCTCGGGTCGAGGACGAACGCCATCCGGCCGGCGTCCATCACGTCGAACGGCGCCATCGCGACCTGGCCGCCGGCCGCTTCGACCTTGGCCGCCACGTCGTCGACCGAGTCGACGGCGAGGTAGG
>JAWWPY010000639.1:0-4354 GCA_033854735.1 Streptosporangiaceae bacterium
CGAGCCGGCGGCCAATTTCCGCCACCCCGAGTTCCCGCTCGGCCGCCAGGCAGTCGAGAAGGTCCAGCGCGGTGGCCACCGACTGGACCCCCCGCCGGCCATCCCCGGCGGCGGACGTGGGGGGGCCCTGCCTCATCTGATCCCGGCCTCCCGCCAGCCCGGCCCGGTCACGGGCCAGGCGCTGGATCGCTTCCCTGGCGTGCCGCCAGAGTGGGCTGGAGGCGGTCCACAGCGAGCCGACCTGCCCATTCGACGTGTGATCGCATCAATCTACGTGCCTCGCCGTGGTCCTGCCGGCGGATCGCCCCGGCGATCCCGCGGTGCTGGCGCTCGGCCTCGCCCATGTCAGCGCCGGTATAGGGGATCGCTGACCGGTATGCCACCGGGATCGCCGACACCTGGCGCACGAGCGCGTGCAGCCGCTGGCTGCCGGAGGCTTCGGCGATCGTGTAGTGGAACTCCGTGTCCGCGGCGAGCTGCTCGGCGGCCGACGCCTCGCGCAGCTCAGCCATCCGGTCACAGATCTTGAAGAGGAGACCGGCCACCTCTGGGGTGATCCGGCCCGCCGCCATGGCGGCCGACTCCGATTCGAGCACCGCGCGCAGGTGGTAGACCTCGGACACATCGGCGGCCGTGAGCTGGAGCACCGTCGCGCCCCGGTTGGGCTCCAGGTGGGCCAGCCCGCTGGCGGACAGCAGGATGAGCGCTTCCCGGACAGGGGTACGGCTCACCGAGAAGCTCTTCGCCAGGTTCTCCTCCCGCAGCCTGGTACCGGGCGGGAGGTCGCCGCTGAGGATGGCCTGCCCAAGGCGCCGAGCGACCACGTCAGCCGTGCGCTCGCCCCGCACCGGGCCGCCGACATTGAGCCCGCCGGTCACGCCTCATCGTCCCCTCGGGGGTTGACGCACCGTATTGCATACATGTATGCAATCTTAGGACGCTATTGCTGCCCGCCACAAGGAGGCCCTGTTGCGCCGGTCATGCTGGGCGGCCGCCCCCCGGAAGGGTCCGTCATGAAGCCGGGCCCGTTCGGCTATCACCGGGCCGACTCGGTGCCGCACGCGGTGCGGTTGCTGTCCGCCTACGAGGGAACCGCGCGGGTGATTGCCGGCGGCCAGAGCCTGGTGCCCATGCTCAGCATGCGGCTGATCCAGCCCGACGCCCTGGTTGACCTGAACCGCCTGGCCGAGCTGGCGGAGACCCGGACAGCGGGGGACGCGACGGTCCTCGGAGCCCTGGTCCGCTACACCACCATCGAGCAATCGCCGGTGATCGCCGGCCGTCTCGGGCTCCTGGCGAGGATGGTGTGCCACGTCGGCGACCGCCAGGTACGCAACCGGGGCACCATCGGCGGCAGCCTGGCGCAAGGGGACCCGACCGGCGAAATGCCGCTCGCCTGCCTCGTGCTCGGCGCGAGCGTGCGGGTCACCGGCCCGGGCGGCCACCGTGAGCTGCCGGTGGCCGACTTGTACCAGGGCTCCTACACGACCGTCCTCGGGCCGTGCGAGGTGCTCACGGAGGTCGCCTTCCCCCGCGCGCCAGCCCACTTCGCGTTTGCTGAGCAATGCCGCCGGCACAACGACTTCGCGGTGGTGAGCGTCGCGGCCGTGGGAGACCGGCAGCCGGACGGCACGTGGTCCGGCGTCCGGGTGGCCCTGGGCGGCGTCGCCGACCAGCCGGTCCTGGCCACGACGGCGGGCGCTATCGCGTCGGGCTCACGACTGCCGGACGCGGCCATCGCCGACGCGGCCGAGGCCGCGCTGGAGGTGGCCGACCCGCCGTCGGACGTCCGGGCCTCCGCCGACTACCGGCGCCACCTGGTTCCCATCTACGTGCGGCGAGTGCTCACCGAGCTCCGCCGCTCGGCTGAAGCGTGACACGCGCGGCGCCGGGCCGGCGCAGCAGAGGGCGCAGCGGAAGGGATGTGACATGAAGGTCCACCAGGAATTCGTGGTCACCGAGCCGGTCAGTGCGGTCTGGAAGTTCTTTGAGGAACCGGAGTCGGTAGCCCGCTGCATGCCGGGCGTGGAGCAGGTGAGAGTCCTGGACGACGACAACGTCCAGGTCCGGCTCACGCAGAGCCTGGGGCCGATGACGGCCACCTTCGAGGCGAAGGTCACTGTCATGGAACGGCTCACGGACGAGATGATCAGGTTCCGGGCGGCGGGCAAGAGCGTCCGCGGCGCGATCGGCAACCTGCGCACCGAGAACACGGTCTGGCTGCGCGGCACCGCCGACGGGACCCGTGTCCTGGTGGAAGGCGACCTGATCCTGGCCGGAGCGCTCGGCAGCGTGGGCCAGAAGGTGGTGGCCCGGCAGGCGGGCAAGGTCACGGCGGAGTTCGCCGCCAACTTGCAACGGGCGCTGGGCGGCGAACTGCCCGCGCTCGCCGGGCCGGCCCCAGGCCGCGGGGTGCCCAGCGCCGCCGCTGGCCGGCTGGCCGAGGCCCCGGCGGCGGCCCCGCCCGACCTGTGGAGCAAAGCAGCGGTCGCGCTGAGCGGCGTTTCGGTCGCGCTCAGCGTGATCATCCTGATCAGGCAGCGGAGGGACCAGTGAATTCCGCCGATTCCGACGACGCCCGGCTCGGCCTGCCCGAGCCGAACGTCGTCGTCACCGCCGAAGTGAACGGGACATCGGTGACGGAGCAGGTGCCGGCCCGGCTGAGCGCCGCGGACTTCCTCCGGCACCGGCTCGGGCTCACCGGCACTCACGTAGGTTGCGAGCAGGGCGTCTGCGGCATGTGCACGGTCCTGGTCGACGGGGAGGCGGTCAAGTCGTGCCTGATGCTGACCGCCCAGCTGGATGGCTGCCGGGTCGAGACGGTCGAGTCGCTCGCGCCCGAGGGCCCGCTCAGCCCGCTGCAGGAGCGGTTCCGCCAGGAGCACGCCCTGCAGTGCGGCTTCTGCACGCCCGCTTTCCTGATGACCGCGACCGCGCTGGCCGCGAACGGGCGCACGCCGGCCCGGGAGCAGATCCGCGAGGAGCTGGCCGGGGTGCTGTGCCGGTGCACCGGATACGAATTCATCGTGAACGCCGTCGAGGCCCATCTCGCGGCGAGGGAAGGGACCCGCGCCGATGACTGACGTGAGCATCCGCGAAGCCGCCCGGCCGGTCGAGATCGAGTGGACCGTCCTGGGCGCCGATGTCCCGCGCAAGGAGGACGACCGCCTGCTCCGCGGCGCGGGCCAGTTCACCGACGACCTGAACCCGGCCCATACGGCCGAGATGGCGGTCGGCCGGTGCCCCTACCCGCACGCCCGCATCATGCGCATCGACGGATCCGCCGCGGCCGCGCTGGACGGGGTACTCCAGATCCTCACCGGCGCGGAGGTAGCCGCGCGGAGCGGACCGATCGGGATCATGCGCCCGGTGCCCGGGGCACCCGCGATCCCCCATTTCGCGCTGGTCCAGGAGACCGCCACCTATGAGGGACAGCCGGTGGTCAGCGTCGCGGCCACCAGCCGGCACGTCGCCGAGGACGCGCTCGAACTGATCGAGATCGAGTACGAGCCGCTCCCCCACGTGTCCGACGTGCTGTCGGCTGTGGCGCCCGGCGCTCCGGTCATCCACCCGGGTTCCCTCGAGTCCAACCTCCTGGTGAGCAACCCGCAGGGCCGCGGCGACGTGCCCGCCCGGGTCAAGGAGGCCGACGTCGTCGTCGAAGCCCGGTTCTACGTCAACCGGGTCACCGGGCTGCCGATGGAGACCCGCGCGGTGCTCGCCGAATGGCGGGCCGGCGCGGGCGCGCTGACCGTGCACACCTCGACTCAGTCGCCCCACCTGGTCCGCACGCAGCTCGCGGAGTCGCTGCGCATCGACGAAGCCGACATCCGGGTGGTGACCCTGGACGTGGGGGGCGGCTTCGGGCTGAAGCTCGGCGCCTACCCCGAAGACCTGCTGGCCTGTCTGCATGCGATCTCGCTGCGCCGCCCGGTCAAATTCACCGAGGACCGGAACGAGCATTTCCGCGCCACCACCCACGGCCGTGAGTCGGTGCATGACTACCAGATCGCCGCCCGCGCGGACGGCCGGATCCTGGCCATGAGCGACGTCTACACGAACGACCTCGGCGGCCTCAACTCGCCGTTCGGGTCCTCCCAGCTGTCCACGGTCGTCTTCAACGGGCCGTACAAGGTGGAGGACGGCTTCGTGGAGCGGCGCATCGTGGTCACCAACAAGACCCCGATCGGCGCCTACCGCGGCTACGGCCAGCCCGAGGTCAACTTCGCCCGCGAGCGGCTGATGGACCGGCTGGCGCGCCGGCTGGGCAAGGACCCGCTCGAGCTGCGGCTGCAGAACATGATCGCCCCCGAGGACCTGCCCTACAGCAACGCGGGCGGCGCGGTCTACGACA